>CAMPIP010000060.1 GCA_946886425.1 uncultured Actinomycetes bacterium | reverse complement strand
AGGGGACCGCCTCGGTCGAGCTGGTCGCCGTCGTCCCCTTCTTGCTGGTGGCGGTCCTGGCGGTTGCGCAGGTGGCGCTCGCGGGCCAGGCCCTCTGGTCGGCGGGCGTGGCCGCCCGTGCGGGGGCTCGGGCGGCGCTGGTGGGTGGGAACGCGGCGGCGGTGGCGCGGAAGGCGCTGCCGCCGCCGCTGCGCGCCGGCGCCAGGGTCGAGGAGGCGGGCGAGGTCACCGTGCGCGTCGTCGTCCCGCGGCTGTTCCCGGCGATGCCCGAGGTCCGGGTGGGGGCGAGCGCGGCGCTGGGGCCGGCCGATGGCTGACTCCGACGGTCAGGCAACCGTGGAGATGGTCGCGGCGCTGCCGATGCTGCTGCTGGCCGGCGCGGTCGCCCTGCAGCTGCTCCTCGCCGGATACGCGCTGACCCTTGCCGACGGCGCCGCCGAGGCCGGGGCGCTGGCGCTCGCCTCGGGCGGCTCGGCACGCGAGGCGGCGCGTGCCGCCCTCCCTGGCTGGGCCCGCGGGGACCTCGCCGTCGAGATCGAGGGCGGCCGGGTCAGCGTGCGGCTGCGGCCGCCGTCGCCGCTGGCGGCGGTCGCCGACCACCTCGCCGTGACCAGCAGCGCCAGCGCGAGGCCGGCGCCGTGAGGGTCGCGGTGCCAACCGCCGGGCCCGCGGTGCTGGTCACCGCTGTGGGCTCCGCCGAGGGTGCGAGGGCGGCCGCCGCGGCGCTTGCCTGCGCCGGCGCCGACGTCGACCGCGCGACCCTGCTCATCGACGTCGGCGGCCGCGCGCCGCGCCCTACTCTGCTGGCCTCAGCGACGGCGCAGCGCCTCGAGGAGCGCCTCGTCGCGCATCTGCCCCCGGCCCACGTGGCGGCTCGCGGCCACGTCTGTCAGCTCGCGGTCGGCAACGACCCGGACGGTCAGGCGACGGCCCTCGCCGCCGCGACCGTCGCTCGCGACGGGCTGCGCGTCGTCCACGTCGAGCCGGCGATGGCGCAGGCGCTGCTCGGCTCGCCGCTCGGCGAGGAGATCTCCGGCGTCCTCCTCCGCGCCGACCTGGCCACGGATCGCCCACTGCTGGCCCTCGCTGTCGCCGGTCTCCTCAGCCGCGGCCTCGCCGTCGCCGTCCTCAAGCGCCGCCTCCACTGGGTTGCGGAGCGCCGCGCGCTCTTCGGCGCCCTCCCGCCCGGGTCGGCGGGCGGCTTGCCCGCAGCGGTCGAACGAAAGCTTTTCTTGCTCGACCCCGAGGGCCGCGCGCCGTCGCCTTGATGATCGCCGCGCACTGCTTGCGCCCACGAACTGCCGCTCTACACGGGCGTTTGGCGAGGGTGACGGCAGGCCGAGGCCTCGAAAGGTTCGCATCGGTGACGAAGTTGGCGCGAACTTCTGATTCTGTGCGCCCCACGCGTGCGCTCTCGATCGGCAAGCTCGGCGCATGCGGCGCGGGACCGACAGAGGGGAGGCTGGGCAGGCGCTGGTCCTCGCCGTGGGCGCTTGCTTCGTGCTCATTGCCGGTGCCCTGGCGTTGGTCGCGATCGCCGGCGCGATCACCGGCAAAGGCCGCGTCCAGCGAGCGGCCGACCTCGTCGCGATCTCGGCGGCGCGGTCGATGCGCGACGACCTGCCACGGCTGCTCTCGCCGCCGACGCTGCCCAACGGGCTGCCGAACCCAATTCACCTCGACAAGGTCGCCTACCTCGCCCGTGCCCGGGCGGCGGCCCTCGACGTCACCAGGTCGAACGGCGTCGCACCCGAGCGGGTCCGGGTCTCGTTCCCCGACCTGGCGTCGTTCGCGCCGCTGCGGGTGAAGGCGATCGTGCTCGCGCGGTTGGAGCTCGAGGGCGTCGGCCGCGTGGAGGGATCGGCGGTCGCCGAAGCGGCGGCCCCGTCCGGATCGGCCTCGGAGCCGTCGATGGCGAGTGGCGGCGGCTACGCCGGGCCTCTCGTCTACCGAAACGGCGAGGGGATGCGACCGGATGTGGCCGCGGCGTTCGATCGCATGGCAGCCGCTGCCCGTGGCGGCGGGATCGCGCTCCTCGTCGTCTCCGGCTTCCGCTCCGACGCCGAGCAGGCGAAGCTGTTCGCCGCCCATCCCGACCCGACCTGGGTGGCGCCGCCGGGGCGATCGTTGCACCGCTGCGCGACCGAGCTCGACCTCGGGCCGGACGCCGCCTACGGCTGGCTCGCCGCTAACGCAAGTCGCTTCGGCTTCGTCCAGAGGTACTCGTGGGAGGCCTGGCACTACGGCTTCTCTGCCGGCCCGGCGCCCTGCTCGGAGGCGGGTAACGCCATGCTCGGGAGCGGGGGAGACCGCTCGGCTCCGAGCGGCGCGGCGCTGCCGAGCTTCGTTCCCGCCCGCTTCCGCGACCCGCTTCTCCAAGCAGCGGCGCGCTGGAACCTCTCGGCGTCACTGCTCGCCGCGCAGCTGATGGCGGAGTCCAACTTCAACCCGTTCGCCGTCTCCCCCGCCGGCGCCCAGGGCATCGCCCAGTTCATGCCCTCGACGGCGGCGTCCTACGGACTCGACGACCCGTTCGACCCCATCGCCGCGATCGAGGCCCAGGCCCACCTCATGTCCGACCTGCTCCGCCAGCTCGGCTCGCCCGAACTCGCGCTGGCCGGCTACAACGCCGGCCCCGGCGCCGTCGAAGGTTGCCGCTGCGTACCGCCCTACCCCGAGACACGCGCCTACGTCAGCCGCATCCTCGCGCTTCTCGGTGGCGCCGGGGACCTTGCGCTCCCCAGCTTCGAAGTGAGGTTGGTCGCGTGACCGCGGGCCTGCTGTCAGCCCCGGGGGACGGCCGACACCGCTGCCCCAGCTCAATACACCTCAAGGTGTATCCTGGTGCAATGACGCGCACGAACATCGAGATCGACGACGAGCTGGTCGCCAGGGCGATGCGTCTTTACCGCCTTCGCAGCAAGAAAGAGGCGGTTGACCTGGCGCTGCGCCGACTTGTCGGCGATCCGATGAATCGTCAGGAAGCCCTCGCGACCGAGGGCAGCGGCTGGGCCGGCGACCTGACCGAGATTCGTGCGCGCGACGAGATCCCCGAGCGATGATCCTCGTCGACACTTCCGCCTGGATCGAGTTCCTGCGGGCGACCGGCGACGAGGCCCACCTGCGACTGCGCTCGGCGCTGGAGAGCGGGACCGAGCTCGCCGCGACCGACGTCATCGCGATGGAGCTACTTGCCGGCGCTCGCGACGACGCCGACCGGGATCGCTTGCGTCGCCTCGTCTACGGGCTCGAGTTCCTTGCCGTGGAGGGCCCCGGCGACTACGAGCAGGCGGCGGAGCTCTACCGCCGCTGCCGTCGGGGCGGCGAGACCCCGCGCAAGCTCGGCGACTGCCTGATCGCCGCGGTCGCGATTCGCTCCGGTGCCGAGCTGCTCGCTGCCGATGCCGACTTCGAGACGATCGCCCGCCATACGTCCCTGAAGCTGGCCGGCTAACCGACCGACGCTTGACACCACCCCCCTGGGGTAGCGTCAATCACGACCGAACCCCAGCCGAGGAGGCCGCGATGCACCTTCCCTTCACCCACAAGAAGCTCACCGACGTCAAGGACTCGGCCGCCGAGGCCGGCCTGGGGGAGACCCAGGAAGCACGTTTCGCCAGGGGCGACCTCGACGCCGAGCGGACCGGGGTCAGCCATCAGCGGCTGAAGCCGGGCAAGCGCAGCCCCTTCGGGCACAAGCACGACGAGGCCGAGGAGGTCTACATCGTCATCGCCGGCTCCGGGCGGATGAAGCTGGACGACGAAATCATCGAGATCGAGACGCTCGACGCGATCCGGGTCTCGCCTGAGGTGATCCGCGCCTTCGAGGCCGGCGACGAGGGGCTCGAGGTGCTCGCGGTCGGCGCCCACCACGACGGCGACGGGGAAATCGTCCAGGACTGGTGGTCGGACTGAGGCGCTTCGCCTAGACTGCCGGCCCGATGGCATCGGTACGGATCGAGGGCGTCGAGGGCATGCGGTCCCTGCTCGGCCAGGAGGTCGGGCCGAGCGAGTGGCGCACGGTCACCCAGGCGGACATCGACACCTTCGCGGACCTCTCCGGCGACGACCAGTGGATCCACGTCGACGTCGAGCGGGCCAGGACCGAGAGCCCGTTCAAGACGACGATCGCCCACGGCAACCTGACCCTCTCGCTGGTCGACGGCTTCCGCAAGGAGTTGATCGAGGCCAGCGGCTTCGCGCTCGGCGTCAACTACGGCTGGAACAAGATCCGCTTCCCGGCCCCGGTCCCGGTCGACTCCAACGTTCGCGCCCGCGCCGAGATCGTCTCCATCGACGAGGTCGGCGGCGGCTGGTACCAGGTGATCACCCGCTTCACCCTCGAGGTCGAGGGCGGCGACAAGCCCTGCTTCGTGGGCGACTCGGTGACCCGGGTGATGGCGCCTATCGGCTGATCGGGCCCCGCGCTTCAGCTGCTCCGAGCAAGGTCGACTGCCGCTTGCTGCCCGGCGGGCAGCGCCCGCGCCGCGGGCGGCCCCATGATCCGTCGCCACAGCGGCGCCAGCGGGCCCTCGATGTAGATCGTGTTGGTGAGGCGGCTGCCGCCGTCCGGGGTCGGCTCGATCAGGTGGCGGTGGCCCATGCGGCCGCCCGGGAGGCGGGACTCGTCGGTGAAGAGCCGGTTCGGCTCGAACTCGACGACGCGGAAGCGGAGGCGCAGGCCGGTCCGGAAGACGATCCTCGCCTCGGCGCCGAGGGCGAGCGGGCCGTCGAGGGTCGCTCGCTTGATCTCGGCGTTCCAGCGTGGCCAGGCGCCGGCGTCGGCGTAGGCGCGCTCCCAGATGGCGGCGGGGGAGACGTCGGCCTCGAGGGTGCTCGACGTCTCCCAGCGACTCATCGTCTTGCCGCCAGCCGCTATTTGACCGTCAGGGTTCCTTCCATGCCGCCCTCGCGGTGGCCCGGGACGGTGCAGTAGAAGGTGTATTCGCCCGGTTCCAGTTCGGCCGTGGTCGAGTCGGAGCCTTCGGCGATCACCTCGGTCTGGGCGATCGTCTTGCCGCTCTTGTCTTCGATCGCGACGTCGTGCATGAGCGGCTGCGGGTTGGAGAAGTCGATCGTGACGTTGCCCGCTTTGGCCGTGACCTTGTCGGTGGTGTAGGCGAGACCGCCGGCCGGGTCGGCCTCGAAAGCGATCGCTTTGGCGCTGCCAGCCGAGCCGCCTTCGGCTTCGCCGCCAGCACCGCCGGCGTTGCTTTCCTGCGTCGTTTCGGTGGTCGTGTTCGTGTCCGAATCGTCGTCGCCGCCGCCGCAGGCGACGAGCGCCAGCGAGGCGAGGATCAGGACTAACGCGACTGCGGCCTTCTTCATGTTGCCCCCTTCTGAGAAATCGGTCACGGCTGACTGTACCCCGGATACGGGCGGATATCCGCCACGGTTCAGCGTCCCTCGAAGACCGGGGTGCCACCGCCGAAGAACGCCTCGACGCCGTTCCTGAGGTCCTCGGTGCCCATGCTGTCGGCGATCCCGTGCCGCTCCAGCTGCAGGTGCTCGGTGAGGCTGTTCTCGATGCTGACCGCGCAGAGCCGCTTCGCCATCCGCACGTAGTGGGGCGCTTTGGCGGCCAGCACCTCGGCCTTGGCCCGGGCGGCGGTCATCAGCTCGTCGGGCGCCACCACCGCGGAGACGAGACCCTCCTCGAGCGCCTGCGCGGCGGTCAGGTTGGGGTCCTCGAGCAGCAGTTCCAGCGCCCTGCTGGGGCCGACGACGCGCGGTAGGAAGTAGGTCATGCCGCCGTCGGGGGAGGCGCCGATGCGGCCGTAGGCGCAGGCCAGGAAGGCCGACTCGGAGGCGATCCGGAAGTCGCAGGCGAGCGCCAGCGAGAAGCCGGCGCCGGCGGCGGGGCCGTTGACGGCGGCGATCACCGGGTAGGGGATCCGCCGCAGGTCGACGATGCCGACGTGCAGGGCCTCGGCTCCCTGGCGCACCTCGGCGGGCAGGTCGACCTCCTCCGACTCGACGCCCTTGCGGAACCAGGTGACGTCGCCGCCGGCGCAGAACGCCTTGCCGGCGCCGGTCACGATCAGGGCTCGCAGCGGCGCCCGGTCGGCCAGCCAGGAGAAGGCGGTCGGGAACTCCATGATCATCTCCGGGCTCATCGCGTTGAAGGCGTCGGGCCGGTTGAGGGTGAGGATCCCGACCTCGCCCTCGATCTCGATCTGCAGGGTCTTCAGCTCGGGCGGGCTCTGGGTCTGGCTGGTCATCTCGCTCTCCGTTTGGCGTCCGTTTGGCCGAGTGGCCAGCAGCCTACCCTTTGACCCGTGGCGGACAGCGACGGCAACGGCGACCTCTCGCGGGTTGAGCGAATCGCTCAACAGCGCCGCGCCCTGCCCGACTCGCCCGGCGTCTACCTCTTCCACGACAAGGCCGACGAGCTGCTCTACGTCGGCAAGGCCCGCTCGATCCGCAAACGCGTCGCCTCCCACTTCTCCGGCGGCGAGACCCGGCTGACCTCGCGGGTCGACCGCATCGAGACGCTCGTCACCGCCACCGAGGCGGAGGCGCTGCTCGCCGAGCAGAGCTTCATCAAGCGGCATCGGCCGCGCTTCAACATCCGCCTCCGCGACGACAAGTCCTACCCCTACGTCGCGGTCAGCCTCGACGAGGACTATCCGCGCGTCTACTTCACCCGGGAGAAACACCGGCCCCACCGCGCCTACTTCGGACCTTTCTCCAGCGCCAAGCGGGTGCGGGAGACGCTCGACCTGCTCGGCAAGCTGTTCCAGTTCCGCACCTGCGAGGGGGTCGAGCCGGGCCGTCGCTCCGGCAGCCCCTGCCTCGACTACTACATCAAGCGCTGCGGGGCGCCCTGTGTCGGCTACGTCAGCCAGGAGGAGTACCGGCGCAACGTCGCCGCGATCGTCGACTTCCTTTCCGGCCGCTACCGCCACGTCGAGGCCGAGGAGGAGGCGAAGATGGACGCCGCCGCGGCGGCCCAGGAGTTCGAGCGCGCCGCCCTGCACCGCGACCGGCTGAAAGCGATCCGCTCGCTGTTCGAGCGCCAGCGGGTCGCCGGCGGCTCGGTCGGCACCGCCGACCTGATCGGGGTCGCGGTCGAAGGCGAAGACGCCAACGCCCAGGTCTTCCAGGTCCGCGACGGGATCCTCGCCGAGCGGCAGAGCTTCTACCTCGAAAACCAGGGCGAGCGCGAGCCCGCCGAGGTCGCCGAGGAGTTCATCGCCCAGTACTACTCGGCCTCGCCGGCGCTGCCGGCGATGGTGATCGTCGGCCCCTACCTGCGCGAGCGGGTCGAGGTGATCGCCGAGGCGCTGGGCGAGCGGCGCGGCGCCCCGGTCGAGGTGCGGGCGGCCGAGCGGGGCGACAAACGACGGCTTCGCGAGCTGGCCGAGCGCAACGCCCGGCTCGCCCTCGACCAGGACCGGCTGCGCCGCGAGCACCGCCGCGCCCGCCGGGTCGAGTCGCTGGCCTCGCTGGCGGCGGCGCTGGGGATGGACGAGCTGCCGGTCCGGATCGAGGGCTTCGACATCTCCACGATCGGCGGCGAGCACACCGTCGCCTCGATGGTCGTCTTCGAGGGCGGCGCCACCAAGAAGTCCGACTACCGGCGCTTCAAAGTGCGCGGCGAGATGCGCGCCGACGATAACGCCGGCCCCGACGACTTCGCCTCGATGGAGGAGGTGCTGCGGCGCCGGATCGCCCGCTATCTCGAACAGGCCGACCTCTCCCCTCACGACGGCAAGCGCGACGCCAGCTTCTCGGCGCTGCCCTCGCTGGTGATGATCGACGGCGGCAAGGGCCAGCTGACCGCGGGGATGAAGGCGCTGCAGCCGTTCGTCGAGCGCGGCGTCACCGTGATCAGCCTCGCCAAGCGCGAGGAGGAGGTCTACGTCCCCGGCCGTTCGGCGCCGCTCGACCTGCCCCGAGACTCCGAGGCCAACAAGCTGTTGCAGAGGGTCCGTGACGAGGCCCACCGATTCGCGATCGAACACCACCGCGGCCGCCGCGACCGGGCGATGACCGGCTCGGTGCTGGACGAGCTGAAGGGGATCGGGCCGGCGCGCAAGCGGGCGCTGCTGCGCCACTTCGGCTCGCCGGAGCGTTTTCTCGCCGCGACCCGGGAGGAACTCGAGGCGGTGCCCGGCCTGCCTGGCAAAGTAGGGCGGGAGATACACGAGCAGCTGAACAGGATCGGGTAGGGGCGATGGCGGACAAGGCAATGACGCTGGTGCTGATCACCGGCCACTCCGGGGCCGGGAAGTCGGAGGCGATCGCCGCCTTCGAGGACGGCGGCTACTTCTGCGTCGACAACCTGCCGCCGCGGATGATTGAGAGCCTCGGCGAGCTGTTCCGGCACGAGGGCAGCGGCGTCGAGCGGGCCGCGGTGGTCTCCGACGTGCGCGGCGGCGACTACTTCGAGGACCTCCTGCAGGTGCTGGACGAGCTCGAGCAAAACGGCCTCAAGCCCCAGGTACTGTTCCTCGAGGCCGACGAGGAGACCCTGCTCGACCGCTACAAGGAGACCCGCCGCCGCCACCCGCTGGCGCCGGAAGGCCGGATCGTCGAGGGGATCCGCGCCGAGCGCGAGCTGCTGGCGCCGCTGCGCGAGCGCGCCGACCTGGTGATGGACACCAGCGACCTGACCGGGGCCGAGCTGCGGCGGCGGATCGCCGAGGAGATGCTGGGCGGCGAGGACGGGGGGGAGCTGGCCCTGACCCTGCTCACCTTCGGGTTCAAAAACGGGCCGCCCCGCGACGCCGACCTCACGCTCGACGTCCGCTTCCTGCCCAACCCGCACTACGTCGACGAGCTGCGGCCGATGACGGGCCTCGACGAGCAGGTCCGCGCCTACGTCGAGTCCGGCACCCAGGCCGGCGAGTTCTACGGCCGCCTGCTGCCGCTGCTGGAGTTCCTAGTCCCCGCCTATGTCGCCGAGGGCAAGAGCCACCTGACGATCGCGGTCGGCTGCACCGGCGGCCGCCACCGCTCGGTCACCGTCGCCGACCGCATCCGCCGCGACCTGGCTACCCGCGAGGACGTAATTGTGCGGATGAAGCACCGCGACGTGGACCCAGAGGCCACCATGCGGCGTCCTCGGTCGGCCAAATAGCGCTGCTATTCGGCCTCCCTGCGTCCTTGCCTGGAGGCCTCTGGGCCGCACGTCCCTAGAATCGCCGGGCTTTGCCTGAACCTGCCATCTCGATCCGTGGCCTGCGCAAGAGCTACGGCGACCACGAAGCCGTGCGGGGCATCGACCTCGAGGTCATGCCCGGCGAGGTCTTCGCGTTCCTCGGCCCCAACGGGGCGGGGAAGACGACGACGGTCGAGATCCTCGAGGGGTACCGGAAGCGCAGCGGCGGCGAGGTCACGGTGCTGGGCGAGGACCCGCAGCGGGCGGGACGCCGGTGGCGGGAGCGGATCGGGATCGTCCTGCAGAGCGGCCGCCTCGATCCCTACCTGACCGTCCGCGAGTCGCTTGGGCTCTACGCCGGCTACTTCCGGGCGCCGCGGCCGATCGACGAGGTGATCGCCCTGGTCGGGCTGGAGGACAAGGCCGACGTGCGGACCCGCAAGCTCTCCGGCGGCCAGCAGCGCCGCCTCGACGTCGGCATGGCCCTGGTCGGCGACCCGGAGCTGCTCTTCCTCGACGAGCCGACCACCGGCTTCGACCCCTCGGCGCGGCGCCAGGCCTGGGACGTGATCGCCGGGCTCCGCGACCTCGGCAAGACGGTCTTCCTCACCACCCACTACATGGACGAGGCGCAGCGCCTCGCCGACCGGGTGACGATCATCTCCGGCGGCGAGATCGTCGCCCGCGGCACCCCCGAGGACCTCGGCGACCGCGGCAACCAGCCGGCGACGATCCGCTACCTCGCCGGCGGCGAGGAGGTCGTCGTCGAGACGACGACGCTGGTGAAGACGCTGAACGAGCTGACCGCGGCGGCGCTGGCCGGCGGCGAGAACCTCGAGGGGCTGGAAGTGACCAGGCCGAGCCTCGAGGACGTCTACCTGGAGCTGACCGCCGAGCCCGAGGCCGGCGAGGCGGAGGTGGCGGAGTGAACGCCCTGGCCCTCGTCGCCCACCAGTTCCGCTACGACCAGAAGGCCTTCTGGCGCAACCCGGCGGCCGTCTTCTTCACGGTGATGTTCCCGGTCGTCGTCTTCTTCATCCTCGCGATCGTCTTCGAGGGCTCGACGGTGAAGATCCACGGCGGCATCGAGGCGACCACCTACTACGTGCCGGCGATCATGTCGATGGCGATCATCTCGGCGACGATGCAGACGCTGGCGATGACGCTGACGATCGCCCGCGAAGACGGCCGCCTGAAGCGGGGGCGGGGGACGCCGATGCCGGCCTGGGTCTTCATCGCCGGCCGGATCGGCAACTCGATCGTGGTGGCGCTGCTGATGATGGCGCTGCTGGGCCTGATCGGCGGGATCCTCTACTCGGTGCCGTTCCCCTGGGAGCGGCTGCCGGAGCTGCTGCTGACGATCGCCGTCGGCGCCGCCGCCTTCTGCTGCCTCGGCATCGCCCTGACCGCGGTGATCCCCTCCCAGGACGCGGCGGCGGCGATCGTCAACGCGCTGCTGCTGCCGCTCTACTTCCTCTCCGGGATCTTCATCCCCGAGGACGAGCTGCCGAGCGGCGTCATCGACTTCGCCAACCACTTCCCGGTGCGCCCCTTCTTCGAGGCCTTCTTCGCGGTCTACGTGCCCGGCGGGGGCACCGGGATCGCCTGGCACGAGCTCGGCGTGGTCGCGATCTGGGGCGTCGCCGGCCTGCTGCTGGCGATCCGCTTCTTCCGCTGGACGCCCCGCGGCGACTAGGCCGTCCCCGGTTCCGCTGGGAGGCTCATATAGCCTCCCCGGCCGCATGCTGCACCACGTCCTCCTCGAGGTGTCCGATCTGGGGCGAAGCGGCGCGTTCTACGACGCGTTGCTGGCGCCGCTGGGTTGGCGCCGCCATTTCGACGAGGACCAGACGATCGGCTGGGGAATCGCCAAACCGGTCTTCTTCGTCTCAGCGCACCACGAGCCGGGCCCGAACTTCGGCCTGCTCAGCTTCTCCGGTCTCGGCATCGTCGCCGTCAAGGCGGCCTGGGAAGCCGGGGTCAGGGCCGGTGGCGTCAGCCTCGGCGACCCCGGCGAGCGCCGTTCCTACGGCTCCGGCAGCTACTCCGCCTTTCTCAAGGACCCGGACGGGTACGAGATCGAGATCACCATCGGCTCCGACTGACCCGGGTCCGTAGAGCCGAGTCCATAAGATCGGGCTCCCCAAACGAATTCAGGAGGTTGTGACTTCATGGCTGTGAAGGTCGGCATCAACGGTTTCGGACGCATCGGCCGCAACGTCTTCCGGGCAGCTCACGAGGCGGGTGCCGACATCGAGTTCGTCGCCGTCAACGATCTCGTCGACCCGGCCACGATGGCCCACCTGCTCAAGTACGACTCGATCCTCGGGCGCTTCCCGGCCGAGGTCGAGGCCGGCGAGGGCAAGATCACGGTCGACGGCCACGAGGTGAAGATGCTCTCCGAGCGCGACCCGGCCGCCCTGCCCTGGGGCGAGCTCGGCGTCGACGTGGTGATCGAGTCGACCGGCTTCTTCACCGGCCGCGAGGACGCCGCCAAGCACCTCGAGGCCGGCGCCAAGAAGGTCATCATTTCCGCCCCGGCCAAGGACCCGGACGTCACCGTCGCCCTCGGCGTCAACTTCGACGCCTACGACCCGGCCAGCCACGACATCATCTCCAATGCCTCCTGCACGACCAACTGCCTGGCGCCGTTCGCCAAGGTCCTCAACGACTCGTTCGGGATCGAGCAGGGGCTGATGACGACGATCCACGCCTACACCTCCGACCAGCGCCTCCAGGACATGCCGCACAAGGACCTGCGCCGGGCGCGGGCGGCGGCCGTCAACCTGATCCCGACCACGACCGGCGCCGCCAAGGCCGTCGGCCTGGTCCTGCCGGAGCTGAACGGCAAGCTGAACGGCCTCGCGGTGCGCGCCCCGGTGATCACCGGCTCGGTCGTTGAC
>CAMPIP010000059.1 GCA_946886425.1 uncultured Actinomycetes bacterium | reverse complement strand
CGAGCCGGGTGTTGCCGTGGATCGGCTCGCCGTCGGATTCGTCGCCGGGCTTCGCTTTGAATTTCCAAAGCGCGTAGAAGAGCATCACCATCACCAGCGAGAAGACGAAGGCGGAGATGACGATCATCACGTTGAGCAGCTCGTCGATCTTCGGAGCCGCCGTCGAGGCCTCCTGGCCGTTCCAGTTGATCGGCAGCATCACCGCGGAGATCGCCACGGTGAGGGCGACGGTGGCGGCGAACATCTTCGCTATGGGGAGGCGGCCGAACATCAGGCGGCGGGCATTCTATTGAAGCGGCGGCGCGAGGATTTCTGCCCCCAGGTGACGCTTGGCACTAGCTCACGGATGCGGCAGTCCAGCTAGGTCTCCCGCGGCCGCCGCGAGCACTCCGCGGGCGACCGCGTCCCAGCTCCAGAGACGGCCTACCGTCCCCACCAGGGCCGCGCGGGCCGCCTCGCGCTCGGCCTCCGGCAGCGCCAGCCAGCGGTGGAGGCGATCGCCGATCGCCTCCACCGCGCCGGGCTCGACCGGGAACGAGGTCAGCTCCGCGACCGCATCCGGCAGCGCCGTCGAGAGCTGCCGCGAGACCTCCAACATCCCCGAGTGCCCGGCCGAGATCGGCAGCGCCCCGGCCGCCGCGGCCTCCGCCGCAACCATCCCGAACGCCTCCGGGAAGGTGCTCGGCATCACCAGCGCCTCGGCCCGGGGCAGCAGCTCGGCGACCTCGTCGTGCTCGAGCCGCCCGATCAACTCGACCGAGCCGGCGGCAGCCCTGGCCATCTCCGCGTATCCGTCGGGAGGATCGGCCAGGAACGCCGAGAGGATCGGCAGCGCCCGCTCCTCGCCGCCCTCCAGTGCCCAGCCGAGGCGAGCCACCTCCCGAGCATCGTCCAGATCGCCGGCTTCGAGCGCGGCGAGCAGCCGCTTCAGCCCCGCCTCGTACTCCCCGAAGCCCGCCACCCGCAATCGAGACTCCGGGTTCGCAGCGTGCACCAACGGCCACGCGGCGAGCAGCAGGTCGACCCCCTTCGAGACGATCAGCTTCCCCACGAAGACGACGAGACCGTCCCTCCCGCGGGTGGTGCGGGGGAAGGGGGTCGAGGACGAATGCGCCCGCAGACCCCCTCCCCCCGCGACAGGACCCGCGGGCCGGAACGCCTCCACATCGACTCCGGGAGGACCCAAGCGGGTCTTCTCTTGCAAGCCGTGTACGTCGGGCAGCGCCGCCCAGAGGGATTCGGCGGTGTGGCGGGAGCCGACCAGGACACCGTTGGCGGCACGCATGCCCTCTTCGGCATAGGGAAGGAAGCGCGGGTGCGGTTTGACCGTGTACTCGAGCGCCGAGCCGTGGATCTTGGCCGCGAAGGGGGCGACGCCGGCCCGGGCGAGGATCGGCGGCCCCATCACCAGGTGGTTGGCGAGCGCGAGATCGATCCCCCCCGCCTGCTCGGCGACGGCCCGGACCGCGGCGACGTTGGCGTCGATGTAGCGATCGAGCTCGGCGTCGGTCAGCTCCGGGAAGGCCTTGACCTCGAAGCCCGCGTAGGGGTCTTTGACGTAGACGGGCAGGAGACCGCCTATATCGGGGGTGTGGACGTGGACCCCCTCGGGGCGCACCTCGCGGTCCTGGCAGAGCAGATGCACCTCATGTCCCTGCCGGGCCAGCGCCCGCGCCAGGTTGACGTTGTAGATGTTGCTGCCCGTGCCGCGCAGCATGTAGCCGTGGAAGACGAGGATCCGCATCGGTGCCGCGCAAACTAATAGTCTTCCCGGCGATGAACGACCGCCAGCTCTACCGCATGCGCTCCAGGGCATCCGGCCGCGAGGCCCTCGCCTACGCCGAGCCCGGCTCCGTCTACGTCGACCGCGAGACCGGAGAGGAGATGGAGCCCGTCGCAGCCGTCCTGCCCCTGGCCCCGTCCACCTCGTCCCTCCCCCGCAGTCCCGAGAACCTGAGAGCTTGCCGTCGGTGCGATCAATTGATCGGGCTGGACGTCAGCGACTGCCCGTACTGCGGACTGAGGCAAGAAGCGCTTTAACTCGGGCGGGGGTGGCCGCCGGCAGGCCCTCCTCACTCGCTCATCGTCGCCCACAGTCCCGAGGCTGAACGCCCCGGGCCGAGTCGCTCCTCCAGCGCAAAACGTTCGGAGGGCCTACCGACACCCACCCACTCGGGTTCAGGTGCCGCTTGCCGGAGCGCGCGTCTACCCAATCGCGGGTGCCAGGACAGTCGAGTGGAACCGCACCGCGAGGTCGTTCAAGTAGAGACGTACTACGGAGCCGCTCGGCGGGCCGTGGGGCCGGGTGCCCCTCCGAACGTTTTGCGCTGGAGGAGCGACCCCCTGCTCGGACGGCCTCAGCCGCCGGACGACGATGAGCGAGTGAGGAGGGGCACCCGGGCGCGCGGCCCTACGACCGCCTCGGTCCTACGGCTTTTTGACCAACGTCGCCGTGTACAGCAGTCGGGCGTTCGAGTAGTAGCACCCGTACGTCTTGGTCTTCCCGACCCCCTGCTGCGGATTCCCGTTCTGGATGTCTTCTTTCGAAGCGCAGTGTTCGGGGAGGCGGCTGCCGCGCCAGGTGTTGTCGTCCTGGACGTTGAAGGCGAACATCGGGGCCCAGGTGGGGATCGTCAGGGCGACGATCTGGCCCTGGAGGACCGAGAGGGGTCGTTCGAGGGCGAAGATCGGGGTGGTGCCGAAGTAGGGGTTGAGCACCTCGAGCGGACTCTGGCGGACCAGGGTGTATTTCGGCGGCTTGCTGCCTTCGACCGGGCGGAGGATGCCGATCCGGGCCTGCGAGGGGGTGCCGAGGAATTCGTCGAAGAAGCCGACCTCGTTGGAGGTGGTCGGGGTTTCCGTGGTCGAGGGCTTGGCGAGGGTGATCGACCAGGCGACGATCTTGCCGTCGAAGGGCACCTCGAAGGGACGGGGAACGCCGCCGGCGATCGCCTGGTAGCCGGTCACGTGACCCTCGACGCGGCAGGGGGTGACCTCAACGTTGTTGACGATCTTGCCCGGGCAGGAGGCGGGCGGCGATTCCGCGGTCTGGCCGAGGACGACCACCTGAAGCGGCGCCGACTCGGCGCGGGGAGCGACGATCGCGACCAGGGCCGCCAGCAGGCAGGCGGCAGCCGCCGTCAGCACCCAGGCCCGGCCGTGCCCTCTCTTCTTCGCGGAGATTGGCATTCGAATTGGGGAAACACCGGCGAACCGGCCGGGTTGCGGGGTGATTCTCCCCGCAGACGCCCGCGGATGCCCTCCGGGCGGTCCTTTTGCACGATCCCGGCCAAGCGCGTCGGTAGGGTTGCCCGCCATGGCGGCGATCGAGGTCGAGGGACTGCAGCGGGCCTTCGACGAGGTTCTCGCCGTGCAGGGCATCGACCTGACGGTCGCCGAGGGCGAGATCTACGGCTTCCTCGGCCCCAACGGCGCCGGCAAGACGACCACGGTGCGGATGCTGACGACGCTGCTGCTGCCGACCGGCGGCCGCGCCACCGTCGCCGGCCACGACGTCGTCGCGGAAGCGCGGGCGGTGCGGGCCTCGATCGGGGTCGCCCTCCAGGAGGCGGCACTCGACCCGCTGATGACCGGCCGCGAGCTGATCCGGCTGCAGGCGACGCTGCAGGGGCTCCCGGCGGCGGAGGGCAAGCGCCGCGCCGACGCGCTGCTGGAGCGGGTCGAGTTGAGCGGCGCCGCCGACCGCCGCATCGGCGGCTACTCGGGTGGGATGAAGCGCCGCCTCGACCTCGCCGCGGCGCTCGTCCACGAACCGCGGGTGCTGTTCCTCGACGAGCCGACCACCGGGCTCGACCCGGTCAGCCGGATGACGATCTGGGAGGAGGTGCGAGCCCTCAACGAGGCCGGCACCACCGTCTTCCTCACCACCCAGTACCTCGAGGAGGCCGACCAGTTGGCCGACAACGTCGGGATCATCGACAGCGGCCGGATCGTCGCCGAGGGCACCCCCGACTCGCTGAAGGCGGAAATCGGCCACCCCCACATCCAGCTGCAGCTGGCCGACGGCTCGATCGCCGAGGCCGAGCGGGCCTGCGCGGCGGTCGGCAGGCTGCTGCCGCCCAAGGACGGCAAGCTGGTCGAGGTCGAGGTCGAGAACGGCGCCGCCGACATCCCGCGCGTCGTCCGCGCCCTCGACGACGCCGGGATCGCCGTCGAGTCGCTGGAGCTGGTGCGGCCAACGCTCGACGACGTCTTCGTCGCCAAGACCGGCCACCACCTCGAGGCAGAGGGCGAGGAGAGCGCCGAGGAGCCGGTCGAGGCATGAGCGCGCTCGCCGCCAACGCCCGCGTGGTCGGAGCGCTGGGGATGCGCTCGATCCGTCAGACCTTTCGCCGGCCGCAGCTGATCGCCCCGATCGTCGTCTTCCCGACCCTGCTGCTGGCGGTCCAGACCGGCGGGGCGGGCGGCGCGGTCGAACTGCCCGGCTTCCCGCCGGTCCAGGGCTTCCTGCAATTCATGCTGGCCGGGGCGATGATGCAGTCGCTGATGCTGGCCGGCAACAGCGGCGGCATTGCCCTCGCGGTCGACATCGAGATGGGCTTCACCGACCGCCTTTTCGCCTCGCCGATCCCCCGCTTCGCGATCGTATTCGGCCGGCTCGCCGGGACGGCGGCGCTGGGGCTGTTCGCGGCGCTCTGGTTCCTGGCGATCGGGCTGATCTTCGGGGCCGAAATCGCCGGCGGGGTCGCCGGGGCGCTGCTGGCGATCGTCCTGGTCACCGCCGCGGCTCTCGCGGTCGGCGGGATCGGCGCCGCGATCGCCCTGCGGACCGGCAGCGCCAGCGTCGTCCAGGGCCTCTTCCCGCTGGTCCTGGTGATCCTCTTCCTCTCGACCGCCTTCTTCCCGCAGGAGCTGATGATCGAGCCGGCCAAGTCGATCGCCAAGTACAACCCGCTCAGCCTCGTCGTCGAAGGGGTGCGGGAGCCGATCATCAGCGGCATCGAGCTCGGCGACACCCTCGCCGCGGTGGCGACGATCCTCGGCATCTTCGCGCTCGGCCTGCTGTTCAGCGCCCGCGCCCTGCGCCACCGGCTGAGGGTCGGCTGATGGAGGCGGCGACGGTGGCGGCGGTGCCGGCCTGGCGCGCCAACCTGGCGACGATCGGGGCGATGACGGCCCGCGCCAAGAACGAGCTGGTGCGGGTGCCGGGCGCTGCGATTCCCGGCGTCCTGGCGCCGACGATCTTCTTCCTCGGCCTCAACGGCGTCTTCGGGGCTCTGACCCAGCTCAATGGATTCGACACGGGCAGCTACGAGAACTTCATCGTCCCGGTCAGCATGCTGCAGGGGGCCGGCTTCACCGGCGCCGCCGCCGGCGTCAACCTCGCCCGCGACTACGAAGCGGGCTGGGTCGACCGGCTGCTCGTCTCCCCCGCCCCGCGCTGGGTGCTGCTCGCGGGCACCGTGCTCGCCGCCAGCGCCCGCGCCCTGATCCCGGGCATCTTCGTCTTCGTCATGGCGCTGGCCCTGGGGGCGGACTGGCCGGGCCTCGACGGAATGCTGATCTGCTTCGCGATGGTGGCGGCGATGGCCGCCGTCGCCGCCTGCTGGGGGTCGTTCCTGGCGCTGCGCTTCAAGAGCCAGTCGGCGGCGCCGCTGATGCAGGCGGGGATGATGGGCCTGATCCTGCTCACCCCCGCCTACGCGCCGCTGGCGCTGCTGCAGGGCTGGCTCCAGAAGGTCGCCGAAATCAACCCGGCCAGCGACGTGATCGAAGCGGCCCGGCAGGGCTTCGTCGGCGCCGTCACCTGGGCCGACACCTGGCCCGGCCTGCTGGCGCTGGCGGGGATGCTGCTGGTGCTGGGCGGACTGGCGCTGCGCGAGATGCGCCGCACGGCGCTGTGAACGCGGCCGCGCAGGCGGTCCTCGCCGAGACGCGGCGAGTCCTCGAGCAGAACTGGCAGGAAGGCGAGTGGGACGGCCGCCGCTTCGCCTACACCGAGCCCAGCCCCGGCCGCTACCCCTGGCAGTGGTACTGGGACTCCTGCTTCGCGGCGATCGCGCGCCGCCGGTTCGACCCCGGGACGGCGCGAGCCGAGCTGGAGAGCCTGCTCTCGGTGCAGCGGCCCGACGGCTTCCTCGGCCACACGATCTTCTGGCGGCGCCCTGTCTCCTGGGAGCGGCTGCCCTTCTACAACGTCACCTCGCGGCGGGCGCTGCAGACCGAGTCGATCCAGCCTCCCCTGCTGGCCTGGGCCTGGCGGATCGCCGTCGGCGACCCGGCCGCGGAGCCGCGGATCGGCGCCCAGGCCGACTGGCTGGCGGCCAACCGAGACCTCGAGGGCGACGGCCTGCTCTGGATCGTGCAGCCGGACGAGTCCGGCCTCGACGCCTCGCCGAAGTTCGAACCGGTCTGGGGCTGGCGCGCCAACGGCCGGATCGGGTTCCCGCTGCTGGTCGCGCGCAACCGCCGGCTCGGCTACGCGGCGCGGCGGATCCGCGACGCCGGCCACCCGGTCCTCTGCGAGACCGTCGTCAACACGCTTTGGTCGCTCTCGCTGCAGGCGCTGGGCCGGCCCTCGGCGACGCCGGCTCTGGTCGAGCGGCTCTGGGACGAGCGGCGCGGATTGTTCGTAGACGAAGCGCAGCCGGGCGCGGTCCGGCCGGCCCCGGTCACCTGGGCCTCCCTGGCGCCGCTCGCCCTCCCCGATCTCCCCGAGGAGATCGGCCGTCGCCTGGTCGAGGAGCACCTGCTCGATCCCGCCGAGTTCCTCACCCCGGTGGCACCTCCCTCGGTGGCGATCTCCGAGCCGAGCTTCGAAGCGGGCGACGGCCGCGGCCCGATCCGCCGCTACTGGCGTGGGCCGACCTGGATCAACTCCGCCTGGCTGGTCTGGCTCGGCCTGCGCCGCCTCGGCTACGAGCGGGAGGCGCAGCACCTCGCCGACGGCCTGATCGCGACGGTCGCCCGGGAAGGCCTGCGCGAGTACTACGACCCGTGGACCGGCAAGGGCATGGGCGCCCGCGATTTCGCCTGGTCGGCCCTGATCGCCGAGCTCGCCGATCCCAGGCCGTGAAAACCAAGCCTGGCTAGGACGCAGGGAGACTGGCAAGGGGAGCGCACTCCCGTGCGTGACCCGCAGCCAGTCGACCGAGGACGACGCCAGGCGCAGGTTTGCAGCGGCCTGGGGCTATTTGTAGCGGTAAGTAATGCGACCGCGATCCAAGTCATAGGGCGACAACTCGATCTTCACCCTATCCCCCGGCAAGATGCGGATGTAGTGGCGACGCATCTTCCCGGAGATGTGGCCGAGGACATCGTGACCGTTGTCCAGTTTGACCCGGAACATGGTGTTGGGGAGAGCCTCGGTGATCTCCCCCTCCATTTCGATCTTTTCCTCTTTGGCCATGCGGCGGGGAGCGTACCTGACCTGGCCGCGGTGCAGGGGCTTCAGGCTTCTTCGGCGTTCGAGAGCAGCCAGCTGCGCGCGTGTTCGAGGGCGCCGGCGCGGTCCTCGATCTCGCCCGCGTAGCGGGCCGCCTCCAGCTCCGCCAGCACCGCGCCGAGGCGCGGGCCGGGCTCGACTTCGAGGGCGGCGGCGAGCTCGTCGCCGCGGACCAGGGCCGGCGGCGGCCCCTCGCGATGCCAGTCGAGCGCCGCCCCCAGCAGCGTCCGGGCCAGCTCCAGGTGCGCCGCGACCATCTCCGGCCGGGCGATCGGGCCGTGGCCGCGGGCGGAGAGGCGGTCGGCGACGGTGAGCAGGGTGACGTCGGCGGCGACGGGTTCGGTTGCCCGCAGGTATTCGTGGACGCGGCGGGCCGGCAGCGGCGCCTCGGAGATCAGGAAGCCGAGCCGCAGGTGATGCCGGGTCAATCCCTGCAGGTGCTGGGTGAGGCGGCGGCTGGCCCGCAGCCGGGCGCAGATCCGGCCGATGATCTCGGCGCCTACCTCGTCATGCCCGCGGAAGCCGACGAAGCCGTCAACCTCGGCCCGCGTCGCCGGCTTGCCGATGTCGTGGAGCAGGGCGCCGAAGCGCAGCGCGGTGCCGCGGCTCATCTCGTCGGCAAGCGGCTCCGCCAGCAGGGCGCCCGTCTCCGCCGCCCGCTCGCCGGCGAAGCGCGGCAGGTCGCGCTCGACCTCGAGCGTGTGCTCGAGCACGGCGAGCGTGTGTCCGTGGACGTCGAGGTGGTGGTTGGGGCCCTGTTCGACCCCCTTCAGCTCCTCCACCTCGGGCAGGACCACGGGGGTCAGGGCCAGCTCGTCGAGCAGGGCGAGGCCGCGCAGGGCGTCGGGCCCGCCGAGCAGCTGCCGCAGCTCGGCCAGCTGGCGCTCGCCGGCCGGCTCGGCGGCGCGGGCGGCGCCGGCGCGGGCCAGCGCGACGGTCTCGGGATCGAGCTCGAGCCCCAGCTCGGCGGCGAGACGGGCGGCGCGCAGCAGCCGCAACGGGTCGGACTCGAAGCTGCGCTCCCCGACCGCGCGCAGGCGGCGGCGCTCGAGGTCCGCGAGACCGCCGAAGGGATCGAGCGGCTCGCCGCCGCCGAGCGGGACGGCGACGGCGCCGATCGTGAAGTCGCGGTCGGCGAGGTCAGCGGCGATGTCCTCGGCGCGCAGCACCGTGACGTCGACCTGCCAGGCGCGCTCGGCGGAGGCGACCCGCCAGGTCCCGAACTCGGCCGAGAGCTCGAAAGCGTGCTCGCCGATCTCCCGCGCGATCGCCTTGGCGGCGGCGCCGGGATCGCCGGCGACGGCGAGGTCGAGGTCGGCGACCTCCCTGCCGAGCGCGGCATCGCGGACGGCGCCGCCGACGACCCAGGCGCCCTCGCCGCCGTCGAGGGCGCGCCGCGCGGCAGCCACCAGCGGCTCGGCGAGCAGGCGGTCGGCAAGGCTCATGCGGGACGGCGCGGGACCCGGGCCGAGATCCCGCAGGTGACCTCGTAGTTGATCGTGCCGAGACGGACGGCGAGCTCCTCGGCGCGGATCTCGTCCCCGCCTTGGGCGCCGATCAGGACCGCCTCGTCGCCGGGCTCGACGTCGGTCTCGGGGCCGAGGTCGATCGTGACGTTGTCCATCGAGACCGTCCCGACCAGGGGCCGGCGCCGGCCGCGGACGAGCACCTCGGCGTTATTGGTGAGGCCGCGGCGGACGCCGTCGCCGTAGCCGAGCGGGACGATTCCGACGCAGGTCTCGACCGGCGCCGCCCAGCGCTGCCCGTAGCCGGCGCTCGCCCCGATCGGGAAGCGCTTGACGTCGGCGACGTAGGAGCGCAGCGAGAGCGCCGGCCGTAGGCCGCGGGCGGCCGGATCGCCCTGGAAGGGGTCGAGGCCGTAGACGGCGACGCCGCAGCGGGCCATATCGAAGTGCGAGCGGCTGTCGAGGAAGACAGCGGCGCTGTTGGCGGCGTGGACGGTGACCCCGGGGAACTCGGAGCGGACCGCGGCGACGACCGCCTCGAAGCGGCCCAGCTGCTCGTCGAAGAAGCCGGAGTCGGGTTCGTCGGCGGTCGCGAAGTGGGTCCAGACGCCAGCCAGCTCGAGGTCTGGGTCGGCGGCGCAGGCGCGCGCCAGCGCCAACACCTCCTCGGCGTCGGGGTTGCCGAGCCGGCCCATGCCGCTGTCGTGCTTGACGTGAACGCGGGCAGGGCTGCCGAGAGCGCTGGCGCGCTCGGCGACGAGGCGGCGGAAGCCCTCGCGCCAGACGGTCAGCTCCGAGCCGGCGCCGAGAGCGACGTCGACCTCCGCCACGGTCAGCGCCCCGAGGGTCAGCAGCGGCGTCCCGGCCAGCTCGGCGGCGAGCTGCTCGGCCTCGCTCGCGGTGGCCACCGCGAGTCGGGTGGCGCCACCGGAGAGGGCGGCGCGGGCGCACTCGACAGCGCCGTGGCCGTAGCCGTCGGCCTTGACGACCGCGCAGAGCTCGGTCTCGCCCAGCTCCTCCACGAGGCGCGCGCAGTTGGCGCGGACCGCGTCGAGATCGATCCGGGCGGCCGCCCGCTCCATGGCTACTCGCCGTCGACGACAGCCGCGAGCGCGTCGGCCCTGGTGACCATGCCCTTCAGGTAGCCCTCGGCGTCGACCACCGGCAGGTGGTTGTGATGGCTGTCGGCGATCTTTTTGGCGACCCGGTCGGCGGCTTCGTAGTCGCGGGCGACGATCGGGTCAGCGGTCATCAGCTCCTCGACCCTGGTCGCGAAAGCTTTGTCGAGCCGCTTCTCGAAACCCTTCATCGAGCCGACGAAGACGATCCCGCCCATGATGTTGAGGTAGTGCGGCAGGTGCAGGTCCGACTCCTCGTCGCTGAGGACGAGGTCGGACTCGCTGACGATCCCGACGACCCGGTTCTCGCTGTCGACCACGGCGACCGCGCCGAGCTCCGACTTGGCGAGCAGGTCGATCGCGGTGCGGGCCTCGTCGTCCGGCTTCACGCTGGGCGCGTCGGCGTTCATGATCTCGGCGGCGGTCTTCACGCTGGCGAGATTATTCGACGGGCACGTCGGGACGCAGCGCCGCCGGAATCGCGGCGATCACGTCGGTGGCGATCACCGACTCGGCGAGCCCAACCCGGGCGGTCGCCTCGCGGCCGGCGCGGGCGTGGGCATACACCGCGGCAGCCGCGGCGGCGAAGGGCTCGAGGCCGCGGGCGAGCAGGGCCGCGGTCATTCCGGAGAGGACGTCGCCGCTGCCGGCGGTGGCCAGCGCCGGCGCCGAGAGGGCGTTGACGGCGAGGCGCTCGCCGTCAACGACGATCGTGTCGTCGCCCTTGAGGACGACGACCGCGTTCGCCGCGGCGGCCGCTTCGCGGGCGGCGGCGAGCCGGTCGGCGACGATCTCGGCGGACTCGCGGTCGAGCAGCCGGCCCAGCTCGCCGGCGTGCGGGGTGAGGATCGTCGGCGCCGGGCGGGCGGCGAGCTCGCCGAGGCGGCCGGCGAACGCGTTGAGACCGTCGGCGTCGATCACCAGCGGCGCCCCGATCTCGGGGGCGACTTCGCGGGCCAGCTCCAGGGACCCGGGGTCGCGGCCGAGGCCGGGGCCGAGGACGCCGGCGGCGGCGCGCTCGAAGGTCCGCAGGATCGCTTTCCGCGAGGCCGGCACCAGGCAGCCGTCGCCGCCCGGGCAGCCGACCGACATCACCTCCGGCTGGCCCTGCTCGTAGACCGGCTCGAGGTCGGCTGGGACGGCGACGGTGGCGTAACCGGCCCCCGCCCGGATCGCCGCGTGCGAGGACATCTGCACGGCCCCGGTCAGCCCACGCGAGCCTCCCGCCACAGCGACCTGGCCGGAGCTGAACTTGGTCGAGCGCGGGCCACGGCGCGGCAGTAGGGCCAGGACCGAAACGTCGATGGCGCCTCCGCGAGGGGCGCTCGTGGCGCCGTCGGGGATTCCGATCGGCGCCACCACCAGCTCGCCGGTGTGCCACTTGCCCGGCGCCACGCGCTGGCCCAGCTTGGCAGCGTGGAAGCTGACCGTGACATCGGCCTCGACGGCGACCTCGGCGACCTCGCCGCTGGAGGCGTCGACCCCGGAGGCGATGTCGCAGGCGACCACGGGGGCGCCACAGCGGTTGACCGCCTCGATCGCCGCCCGCGCCGGCTGCCGCGGCTCGCCCGCGAACCCGGTCCCGAAGATCGCGTCGACGACTGCGCCGGAGTCGGCGAGCCGCGCGTCGATGCCACCGGAGTCGACGACCAGCCCAGGATCCACGCGATCGAAATTCACGGCGGCATCGCCCCGCAGCTCCGACGCCGGCCAGAGGAGCAGCACCTCGACCTCGAACCCCATTCCCCGCAACTGCCGAGCGGCGACGAACCCGTCGCCGCCGTTGTTCCCCTTCCCGCAGACGACCCGAACGGGCCCCTGCGGCGAGAGTCCGGCCACCGCCTCGGCAACCGCCCCACCGGCGGCCTCCATCAACTCCAGCGACGGAACGCCCTGCCCCTCGATCGCCCAGGCGTCCACGGCCCTCATCCCATCCGCGTCGTACAACGCCGTCAGCCACGGTTCCATCCACCCGGAGCCTAGCCGGGCTACGTCACCGCGCGAATGCCACCGCCGCGGCGTAGTCCCGCGAGTGCGTAAGCGAGATCTCGATCTCCCGCCCCGCGGCGGCCTCGGCCGCACGTCCCACGAGCCGCACGGTCGGCGGTTCCCCCGCGACCACCTCAATCTCGCCGAGCCCGAAGCCGCCGTCCGGCTCCGTGGCGAGCTGCTCGAGCACC
>CAMPIP010000058.1 GCA_946886425.1 uncultured Actinomycetes bacterium | reverse complement strand
CCGGAGTGGTGGCGGGGGGTGGAGACGGCCGAGGAAGTGCGGCCCGGAGACGGCGACCGAGTCGGCGCGGTCTCGCGGATGGTCTGGCGCAGCCTGCTGCCCTACCGGGTCGAGTTCGAGGTGACTACCACCCGGGTCGAGCGCCCGCACCTGCTCGAGGCCGACGCGGTCGGCGAGCTGGAGGGACTCGGCCGCTGGCGCCTGTTCGAGCGCGACGGCGTGACCGCGGTCCTCTACGAGTGGAACGTGGCGACCACGAAGCCGTGGATGAACGCGATGGCCCCGCTGTTGCGGCCGGCCTTCGAGTGGAACCACGACTGGGTGATGGCGCGGGGCGGCGAGGGGCTGGCGCAGTTGCTCGGCTGCCGGCTGCTTGCCAGCGACTAGCGGGAATTTCACGCCCAGACTTGACCGGCGAGCTGACCTCGCTATCTTTCCCTTGGCACTCCCTCACGGAGAGTGCCAAATGGCGCAAGCCCCCTGAAAAACGCTTGCGAAGCCATTTTCTCGACTTGCAACCAGATCACTCACCGATAACGGAGGTTCACGGATGAAGCTGAAGCCCCTCGGGGACCGGCTGATCGTCAAGCCGATCGAGGAGGAGGAGACGACCGCCAGCGGCATCGTCCTTCCCGACACGGCTAAAGAGAAGCCGCAGAAGGGCCAGGTCGTCGCCGTCGGCGATGGCGCGGTCAACGAGGACGGCAGCCGCCGGCCGCTCGACGTCGCGGAGGGGGACGAGGTCCTCTACTCCAAGTACGGCGGCACCGAGGTCACCGTCGAGGGCGACGAACTGCTCGTGCTGCGCGAGTCGGACGTCCTCGCCAAGCTCGGCTAGCGCCCCGTCCACAGGACTTACGTAACCAAGGAGGACTGAATCCAGATGGCTCATAAGGAGCTGAAGTACGCAGAGGAGGCCCGCGGGTCCCTGCAGGCGGGGGTCGACGCCGTCGCCAACGCCGTCAAGGTCACGCTTGGCCCCAAGGGCCGGTACGTCGTGCTCGACAAAAAGTTCGGCGCGCCGACCATCACCAACGACGGAGTCACCATCGCCCGCGAGGTCGAGGTCGAGGACGTCTTCGAGAACCAGGGCGCCCAGCTCGTCCGCGAGGTGGCCACCGCTACCAACGACGTCGCCGGCGACGGCACCACGACGGCGACCCTGCTGGCCCAGATCATCGTCCGCCAGGGCATCAAGAACGTCGCCGCCGGGGCCAACCCGCTGGCGCTGCGCCGGGGCATCGAGCGGGCCGTCGAGACGGTCGTCGAGAACCTGCGCGAGAAGCAGTCCAAGGAGGTGTCGGGCAAGGAGCAGATCGCCCGTGTCGCCGCCATCTCCGCCGCCGACGACGAGATCGGCAACGTGATCGCCGACGCGATCGAGAAGGTCGGCAAAGACGGCGTCGTCAACGTCGAGGAGGGTCAGACCTTCGGCATGGACCTCGAGTTCACCGAGGGCATGCAGTTCGACAAGGGCTACATCTCGCCCTACATGGTCACCGATCAGGACCGCATGGAGGCGGTGCTGGAGGACCCCTACATCCTCATCGCCAACCAGAAAATCGGCTCCGTGCGGGACATCCTGCCGGTGCTCGAGCAGGTGATGCAGGGCGGCAAGCCGCTCCTCATCGTCGCTGAGGACGTCGAGGGCGAGTGCCTGGCGACGCTGGTCGTCAACAAGCTCCGCGGCACCTTCACCGGCGTCGCGGTCAAAGCCCCCGGCTTCGGCGACCGCCGCAAGCGGATGCTCGAGGACATCGCGATCCTCACCGGCGGCGAGGTGATCACCGAGGAGATGGGCCTGAAACTGGAGAACACCCAGCTGGCTCAGCTCGGCAAGGCGCGTCGCGTCGTCGTCTCCAAGGACACCACCACCGTCATCGACGGCGGCGGCGAGGGCGAGGACATCAAGGGCCGGATCAAGCAGATCAAACAGGAGGTCGAGAACACCGACTCCGACTTCGATCGCGAGAAGCTCCAGGAGCGCCTCGCCAAGCTGTCCGGCGGTGTCGCGGTGGTCAAGGTCGGCGCTGCCACCGAGACCGAGATGAAGGAGAAAAAGCACCGCGTCGAGGACGCGCTGCAGGCGACCCGCGCCGCCCTCGAGGAGGGCGTCGTCCCGGGTGGCGGCGTGGCGCTGCTGAACGCCCAGGCCGGTCTGGACCCCGAGAAGCTCTCCGAGCCGGACGAGCAGACCGGTGCACGGATCATCCACCGCGCTCTCGAGGAGCCGGTGCGGCAGATCGCCGAGAACTCCGGCCTGGAGGGCTCGGTCGTCGTCAACAAGGTTCGTGAGCTGAAGGACGGCGAAGGCCTCAACGCGGCCACCGGCGAGTACGGCGACCTGATCAAGGCCGGCGTCATCGACCCGACCAAAGTCAGCCGCTCGGCTCTCGAGAACGCCGCCTCGATCGCGAAGAACATCCTCGTGACCGAGGCGATCATCGCCGAACCGCCGGAGGAGAACGGCGGCGGCGGCATGCCCGGCGGCGGTATGCCGGACATGGGCGGCATGATGTAAGGACGCACGGATGCTGGCTCGGCGGCCCTGCGCCCGCGTCTGGCGGCGGGGGGCTACGTCGGGCGTCGTCCTCGAAGGCCCGCGATGCGCCGCATCGCGGGCCTTCTGCGTCCTACCCCCGACTCGCCCCGAACGCGGTCACTTTCGGCCCCTATAGGGGCGCTAACTGACCGCGCTTGAGTCGGGCGGCGCCTATTTCGCTTTGGCTTTTTTTTCGGGTGGCGGCAGGGGCGGGTATTCGCCGATGTTGTATTCCGCGTATTCCGGGAAGGTGGGGCGGCGGACCTTGAGGCGGAGGGTGTTGAGGGTCCGGGGGTAGAGGCTGACGTCGTACTGGTTGCCGGGGCCGAAGCCCTGGTAGTAGACGAGCATCCGGGTCCGCGGGTGCCTCATCGCCCAGGCGATCATCCGCTTGACAAAACGCGGTTCGTCTTCGCCGTGGACCGCCCACTCGGTCAGGGCGAGCGGCTTGTTGCGCCACTGTTTGCCGACGTAGAAGCGGTTGAGGTCTTTCCAGACGGGATACTGCGAGTAGAAGTCGGTGCCGGCCCAGTCGACCCAGCGGCTGCCGGGCCAGTAGTTGCCGGGGAAGTTGCCTTTGACCCGCGGCGAGCCGCCCGGCAGCGGGCTCCAGATGATCGCCACCGGCGCCGCCGGCAGGCTTTCCGGGTTCGGTCCTTTGGTCCGGTTCAGCGGCGGCAGGCCGATTTCGGCCAGGGTCAGGTTGATCCCTTCCAGGGTCTGGCCGCCGCGGACGATCGCGACGATGCGGCGGAAGGCCTGTTTGTACCAGTAGGTGCTGTGTTCGCCTTCTTTGGGCGTGCCGTCGCAGTTGTAGGCGGACCAGACGTTGAGGCAGCGGTTCGGCTCGCCGAGCGGCCGCACGTAGCCGAGGATGCCGCGTTTGGCGAGGAAGTCGTTGACCTGCAGCAGGTAGTCGTCGCCGGCTCCGAGGGCGATCTGCTCCGGGGTGATGATCTCGGCCAGGGTCTGGTCGTCGGCGGTGGAGATCGCCAGGATCGGCCGGGTGCCGGTTTCGCGCCAGCGTTCGTAGGAGTTGTTGAGGCTGTTGCCCCAGGGATGGAAGGTCTGCAGCAGCGCCGGGTGCTTGCCGATCAGCGCCGAGAATTCGCCGAATTCGGTGGTCCGGCCGCGGTCGCTGACCCCGAAGAAGACGTTCGGCTTCGGCGGGACCAGGGTGCGGGCGGCGGCCGGCGCTGCCAGCAGGGCCGCGAGCAGCGCGGCGAGCGCCAGGGCGCGACTAAGAGTCCTCCAAGACATCGCTCATCCTTCGCGGTTGCACTCCGAGCGCCTGCACGTCGGCGGTGCCGCGCTCGCTGACCATGGAGACCTCCATCAACTCGGCCTCCTCCCAGGTAGCGAACACGGACTCGCCGAAAACGGAGCGGCCGGCAAGCAATCCGGCGCGAACCATGCCCAGCGGCAGGTGCACGAGCGTGCGCGGCCGGCCGGCGATGCGGCTGACCAGATCGGACATGTCGTCGTAGGTGAGCGTCTCGGGGCCGGCCAGCTCGTAGCGCGGCGCGGCCTCGCCGGCGAGGGCGGCGGTGACGCAGCGGGCGACGTCCTCCGCCCAGATCGGCTGGAAGGACGCCTTCCCCTCGCCGGAGACCGGCAGCACCGGCAGGAAGGAAAAGCGGCGTAGCAGCGTCACCCAGGGGTCGCTGTGGTCGTAGACGATCGAGGGCGCGAAGACCGTGGTCTGCAGCGGCGAGGAGTCGACCGCCTGCTCGGCCAGCCACTTGGCGCGGAAGAAGCGGGTGCGCTGGGCAGCGTAGGCGTTGAGGGCGCTGAAGAAGACGAAGCGCCGCACGCCGCTGCGCTCGGCCGCCCGCAGCAGCCGCACGGTGGCCAGGCCGTTCAGCTCCTCGATTCGCTTCGGTGGCTGGTCGCGGATCGTCGCCGCCAGGTGGACCACGGTGTCGACGCCGCGCAGCGCCTGGCGGACCAGGTAGGGGTCCGACATCTCGCCGAGGTCGCCGAGGGCAATCTGCACGTCGACCCGCCGCTCGCCCAGCCGCCGCGGCTCCCGGACCAGGCAGCGCACGTCTTCACCGCTCTCCAGCAGCAGCGGCAGCAGCCGCGACCCGATACTTCCCGTCGCCCCCGTCAGCAGCAGCATGGCCGCCGATGCTAGCTACCGGCGCGCTCTCCTCGGCTTCGGGGCGAGGATGAGCCGGACCTTGCCGTTTCCGGCCCAGGCCCCGGCGCGCGGAGCCGAGGACCTGACGACGAACGGCCCCCGCCGCTTGCCCTTCGCCGGCTTCCGCTTCACGGCCCTGAGCGTGCACCCGGCGCCCAGCAGCACGCGCTTCGCCTTGCGGCGCTTCATGCCGGTGAGCTTCGGAACCGTGCAGCCAGACGAAGGCATCGGCGGCGCGAAGGCCGGAACCGGCGGATCCGAGCCGACGGCGCCGCCGCCAGCGCCGCCATCGTCCGGGACGGTGGCTATCCGGTGCGTGTAGGAGATCGGCGCGGAGCAGGCGGAGGCGTTGGCGGCCGCGTCGGTGGCGATCGCCGAGAAGGTCGCCGTGACCCCTTCGCCGACTGGCACGGCGATTCCCGGCGCCGCCAGTTCCCCGGCTCCGCCGGAGGCGACCGGCGACCCGCCGCAGCCGGGGCCGGAGAAGATCGACACGGTTGAGCCGGCCTCGGCCGTGCCGACGATCCGGGGGTTGGCGCTGGTCGCCGGCGAGGCCGGATCGGTCGCTTCGAGGAGCGGTGGCACTGGCGGTTCGAGGTCGCTTGCCTCGACGTAGGCGAGCGGTTCCGAGCAGGGGGAGATCTGTGGAACTGCATCGGTGGCCGTCACCGAGAACTCAGTGACCGAGTTGTCCCCCACGGTGACGGCGATGCCGGGCGCCGCCAGCTCGGCGGCCGTGCCGCTGGCGACCGGCGCCCCGGAGCAGGTCGCGTTGGCGTACACCTCGATGGTGGTCCCCGGTTGGGCCGAGCCGATCAACTTCGGGCTGTTGTCGTCGGCTGGCGAGGCCGGGTCGGTCGCGGCGAGGCTCGGCGCCGAGGGTGCCACCCCGTCGAGGAGCGCGGCAGCCGCGCCGGCGTCGAGTCGGCCGCCGGTCGTCGTCTTTCCAGCCAGCGACGGAATCGGGTCGACGCTGTCGAGCAGCGCTTTGCGGACCTCGGTGACGGTGGCGGTCGGCCTCATGGAAAAGAGCAGGGCGGCGGCACCGCTGACGTGGGGAGCCGCCATCGAGGTTCCCTGCAGGAAGGCGTAGCCGCTGGCCTGGCCGACCGGCTCGGTGCAGCGCAGTTCGACATCGTCGATCCAGACACCGCTGTCGGCGAGGGGGGCGGGACCGGCGGTGTAGCGGAACCGCACCTCCACGTCGCCGCCAGCGCTGAGTTTGTCGCTCAGGTCGAGGGAGAAGCGCCGCCGCGACGAGTCTCCGGGCGTGCTGCCGGCGACGAAGGCTCCGTCGAGCGTGACTACGTAGCGGTAGCTGCCGCCGCCAAGCGAAACCGAGCGGGTCTGTTCGAGAACGCACTCTTGGAGCCCGCTCGGCAGCGTCACCGGCACGGTCGTCGAGGCTCGGGTCGAGCCGGCGGCCGGAACGTCTCCCGGCGAGTCGGTCATCCCGAAGGAGGTCAAGGGCGGCTCGTTGCTGCGGGAGAAGCCGCCCTCGCTACCGCTGGGCACCCATCTGACCTCGAAGTCATCGGCCTCGAAGTCGTCGGCGACCGGCCGGCGGATCGGGTAGGTGCTGAGAGTCTCGGTCCCCGGCGCGGCGAGGTCGACCGAAGTCGCTCCCCAGTCCGAGAAGGCCGCGAGCTGGTCCGCCTGGTCGGTTGCCGCCACGCAGATCACGTTGTCGACGGCTCCGGTGCCTTCCAGGGGCGGTTGGTAGTTGCAGGGGTAGTGGGGGACCAGGTCGTTGTCCTGGCCGTCATTGCCCGCCGAAATTACGAACAGCGTCTCCGGGTTGGCGCCGATCGCGCTCCCCACTAGCCCGTCGTCGAAGGTCCCGCCGAGCGACATGTTCGCCACCCTGGCCTCCTTGTCCCCGGCGTAGTTGATCGCTTCCACCTGGGCCGAGAACGGGCAGCGGCTTTCGCCCAGGGCAGGGAAGTGGGAGCAGGCGCGCAGGGGCATGATGCGGACGTCCTGAGCGACCCCGGTGATGCCGATTTCGTTGTCGCCCTCGGCCCCGATCGTCCCAGCCGTGTGGACGCCGTGCCCTCCCGTAAGCAGATCATCGTCGGTGGGATCGCCGTCCGTTTCGGGCTCTTCGGCGTTGGCGCCGACGAAGTCGGCGCCGTCGAGGTCGTCGATGACGCCATTGCCATCGTTGTCGATCCCGTCATCCGTCTCGCCGGGGTTGGCCCAGGCGACGTTCTGCAGGTCGGGATGTTCCCCGCGGTAGCCGGAGTCAATGTCGGCGACCACGGTCGTCGGAGTGCCGACGGTCAGGTCCCAGGCGGCGCTGGCGTCGATGTCGGCTCCTGCCACCGCGCCGGCGAAACCGCCGACCCCGGCGCCGGTGTTGAACAGGCCCCAGAGCTGGCTGAAAAGAGGGTCGTCGGGGATCGCGTTCGGGGCGCTGTAGCCATCGCGTTCGGCAAGCAGCACAGCCGGGTCGCTTTCCAGCTCCCGGACCGCCTGCCGCGGGCTCTGGCCGGGCTCGGTCTCGACCAGTTGGAAGCGCCGGTCGCCGAGGTCGCGGCTGAAGTCGACGTCGGCATCCTCACGGGCTTCGGTGCGCTCGGCGCGGCTCGCGCCCCTGGCCCACTCGACGATCACCCGGTCCGGGGAGAGGACGGTCGGCGGCGTCCGCGGGGCCCCGAGCGGAACGGGTTGCTCCTCAGCGGCTCCGGCGGCGGGCGCGACAAGCAGCGCGACGAGCGCTGCGACGAGGAGCGAGGAGCCCGGTCGAGACATCGGCTCAGGATAGAGTCGGGGGGCGGTTGTCCAGGCGGGTAACTAGACGAATTTTCCCAATGCGCCGTCCGGGAGACGTCGCGCGGCCCGCAATCCGTAAAATGGGCGCTCGCGCTGGCCGGGGCCCCCGGCAGGCACCCGGAAACCGACTTAGGAGAACCACCGTATGAGCTACGTCATCGCCGAGCCCTGCATCGGCCAGAAGGACAACTCGTGCGTCGAGGTCTGCCCTGTCGACTGCATCCACCCGACGCCTGACGAGCCCGATTACGACTCGGTGGAGCAGCTCTACATCGACCCGGACGAGTGCATCGACTGCGACGCCTGCGTCGAGGCCTGCCCGGTCGACGCCTGCTTCGCCGAGGATCAGCTTCCGGCCGAGTGGGCCAAATACGCGGAGATCAACGCCAACTACTTCAAGAGCAAAGCGGCGTAGGCGGGACCCCGGTAGGGGGTTCCGCTTAACTTTTTCGAGCGGCCCCTACCGCCGTCCGAGATCCAGGGCGGCGAAAAAGTACAAGACGCTCCACCCCTACCGGGGCCGGTTCCGCCCGGTCGCTGAAGTGATTACTGGACGACTGGCAGCGGGGTGCCGCTGACAGGGGGCGCTTCGGCCGGGCTCGGGGTGGCCTGCAGGACGGGGAGCTCCTGCGGGGTGGCGGCGATGATGCCGCGGGCGGCCTGGCGGATCGCCTGCGAGGCTGGTGCGTCGGGGTCGGCCAGGACCAGCGGCGAGCCGTTGTCGGCGTGCTCGCGGAGCGGCTCGGAGAGCGGCACCTTGCCTAGCAGCGGCACGTCCAGCTCGTCGGCGAGGAGTTGACCGCCGCCCTCGCCGAAGATCGTGAAGCGCTCGCCGTCCGGGGTCGTGAAGCCGGACATGTTCTCGATCACGCCGAGCAGCTCGAGGTCGAATTTCTTCGCCATCTCGGCACCGCGGTGGGCGACCGACTGGGCCGCTGGCTGCGGCGTGGTGACGACGACGAACTTGGCCTGCGGGAGCAGCTGGGCGAGCGTCATCGAGACGTCGCCGGTGCCGGGCGGCAGGTCGAGCAGCAGGTACTCCAGCTCGTCCCAGGCGACGTCCTCGAGGAACTGCTGGATCGCCTTGTGCAGCATCGGTCCGCGCCAGACGACCGCCGCGTTCTCCTCGACGAAGAACCCGATCGACATCACCTTGACGCCGCCGGCGCCGTCGAGCGGCAGGATCTTGCGCTCGCCGTTTACTTCCGGCTTGGCGTTGACGCCGAGCATGCGCGGGATCGAGTAGCCGTAGACATCGCAGTCGAGGGCTCCGGCCGGGTGGCCTTCGGCGGTCAGCGCCGCGGCCAGGTTGGCGGTCATCGTCGACTTGCCGACGCCGCCCTTGCCGGAGGAGACGCAGATCACGTTTTTGACCTTGGCCAGAGCGCCCTGCGGCAGCTTGCCGCGGCCGAGCGTCTGCTGAAGCTGGGTTTTCTCTTCGTCGGAGAGGACGTCGAACCCGACCGCTACATCGGTCACCCCGTCGAGCTCGCGGACGCGCTGGGCGACCGCCTGTTCGAAGTGGGAGCGGATCGGGCAGCCGGCCGTGGTCAGCGAGACGACGACCTCGATCCGGCCGCTCTCCTTGATCTCGATCGAACGCACCATGCCGAGCTCGACGATCGAGCGGCGCAACTCCGGGTCGATGACCGCGCGGAGCTGCTCGGTGACTTGATCCTGGGTGGGAAGAGGCATTGGCGCCATTCTCGCAAACGCCGCGTTTCGGGCTGCCCTCGGTGCCGGCGCGGGGGAGAGAACCCGCTTCCCGAGCCCTTGACGCCGCCACGCAAGCGATCGAAAGGGGAGGCGCGATGTCGAGGACGCGAGGTGGGGCCGGGCGGATCCTGGCGATGGGGATCGGGTTGGCGGTGGTCGTCCTGCTGGCGCTGGCCGGCGAGGCCCGAGCCGGCAGCTACCGGGTGGCCCAGTGCGGCTGGTACGTCGGTGCCGACGCCGACTGGGCGGACACGACCGGCGGTACAAAGTTCCGCTCCGACGCCTACTGCCAGACCCCGATCGGCTCCGACCCCTTTGCCGGTGTCCATATGAAGAGCCTTGGCCGCGAGGCGGCGGGAACCGTCTCGGGCAACCGCTTCGCGCGCTGGCGCTGGAACGCGCCGCCCGGGGCCAGCATCACCCAGGTCCGCGGCTCCTGGTGGCACGCGCTCCACGACGGCATGGAGCAGCGGATCGGCGGCATCAACTGGGGCGGCGGCTTCGAACCGTTCGTCGCCGCGAACGGGACCGACGTCACCCCCCGTGAATTCAGCCGCGGCTTCTCGCCGCCCGCGGCCGCGCTCGAGGACCGCTTGCTCTGCGCTCGCGCGGAAAGCAAGTGGTGCAGTCTCCAGCCGGGCTCCTGGTCGGCGATCAATGGCTTGACGATCACCGTCCAGGACGAGCGCTCGCCGTCGGCCTGGGTGGGCGGCGAGCTGCTGGACGGCGGCTGGCGGCACGGAGCCCAGGGGATCAGCTTCTCGGGTGGCAACGAGGAAGGCGGCGGCATCCAGTACGGGGAAACCACGGTCGACGGCGCTCGGGTCGACCTCACCGAGTACCCCTGCCAGCAGGCCTACATTGACGGCGAGTGGCGGGCGACTCGGATGCAGCCATGCCTGACCGGCGTCTCCGGCGGCGTCGGCTTCGACACCCGGAACCTCAGCGACGGCAACCACATGCTCCGCCACTGCGTCACCGATTACGGCGGCAACGTCGGCTGCACCGACTTCCGCCAGTTCGGGGTCGACAACAACCCCCCGGCACACCCGCGTTCGTTTGCCCTGGTCGGCGGCGAGGGCTGGCGGCGGGTCGATGATTTCGACCTTGCCTGGGTCAATCCGGACCAGGGTCCCGCCAGCCCGATCTGGGGCGCCTTCTGGCGGATCACCGGTCCGGCCGGTTTCGACACCGGCGTCCAGTTCGTGCCAGGCCGCGACGTCGCCGCCCTCCCCGATCGCACGGTGCCCCGTCCGGGCGCCTACGCGCTGTACCTCTGGCTGCGCGACGAAGCCGGCAACGAGGCGGCCTCGACGGCGGTGGGGGTGACGCTGCGCTACGACGACGTGCCGCCGGGGCTCGCCTTCGCGGTGGCGGAGGGCGACGGCGTCCCCGAGCAGTTGCGAGCACTCGTCGTCGATGACCACTCGGGCCCCGCCGGCGGGACGATCTCCTACCGCCGCCTCAACGTCGAGCGCTGGACCGAGTTGCCCACCAAGCTGCGGGCCGAGCGCGAGCCCGGCCACGCCAGCCTCGTCGCCGCCACACCCGACCTCGCTCCCGGCACCTACGTCTTTCGCGTCGAGGCGAGCGACGGGGCCGGCAACCGGAGGACGACGACGCTGCGCGCCGACGGCAGCGAGATGGCGATCCGCAAGACGCCGCCGCCGGTGGCGCCGCAGCGACCGGCTTCCCCGGCCTCACCAAAGGCGGCGCCCGGGCAGGCGCCGCGTCCCCGCGCCAAGACCAGGCTCTTCGCCGGCCTGCGGGGCGGGCAGCGGCGTGGCGACTCGCTGACGATCCCGTTCGGGAAGCCGGCCCTGGTCAGCGGCCGCCTCACCCGCGCCGACGGCGCCGGGATCGCTGGTCGGGAGCTGCGGATCGTTTCCCGTCCCTCGCGGGGAGCGCTGGCGCCGGTTTCGGCGACGACGGTTACCAGCGCCGAGCGGGGCGGTTTCGAGCTCCGGGTCGAGCCGGGGCCGTCGCGTCGGATCGCCGTCAACTTCCTCGGCGACGGTGGGCTCGAACCCGCCACCCGACCCTCGCTGGAGTTGCGGGTTCGCTCAGGGGCGACCTTGGTGGCGCGGCGGCTGGCGCTGCGAACCGGCCAGGCGCTACGTCTCTCCGGTCGCGTCCGCACCCGCGGAGCGGCGGTGCCGCGGCGCGGCAAGCTGGTCGCGATCCAGTACCTGGAGGCGGCGACGAAGCGCTGGCGGCCGGTGCTGGTCACCCGCACCGACCACGCCGGCCGCTTCCGCGCCCGCTACCGGTTCCGCTACATCACCGGCAGGGCGACGATCCAGCTGCGGGCGACGGTGCTGGCGGAGGAGCACTGGCCCTTCGCGCCCGGATCCTCGCGCCCGCTGACCGTCCGCGTCCAGGGTCGATAGGGTTGGCGGCGATGTCGCAGGCCACCCTTCACACCAGCGCCGGAGCGATCGTGCTCGAGCTGCACGACGACGACGCCCCGAAGACGGTCGAGAACTTCCGCAAGCTCGCCGCGGATGGTTTCTATGACCAGCTGGTCTTCCACCGGGTGATCCCCGACTTCATGATCCAGGGGGGTTGCCCGGAAGGGACCGGCACCGGCGGGCCCGGCTACACCTTCGAGGACGAGATCAACGACCACAAGGTCGTTCGCGGGGCGCTGGCGATGGCCAACGCGGGCCCGAACACGAACGGCTCGCAGTTCTTCATCGTCACCACCGGCGCGGCGCCCTGGCTCGACGGCAAGCACACGGTCTTCGGCGAGGTCACCAACGGGATGGACGTCGTCGATGCGATCGAGGGCACTGCCACCGACGCCTCCGATCGGCCGCTCGAGGCGCAGACGATCGAGCGCGTCGAGCTCTCCGAGTAGCGCTACTCGACCTTCCCGTCCCCGGCTTCCAGCAGCTCCGTCCAGAAGCGGACCCACTCGCGCTCGTGGCCGATGCCGGCCCGCAGCGTCAAAGCCATCCCGCCCGGCACGTGACCGTCGATCTGGGCCAGCAGCTCCTCGTATTGCTCGACCTTGCGGCGGCGGAGGGGAAGCTGGACGGCGGCCATCGCCAGGGGGTCGGCGCCGAAGAAGATCTTCAGCAGGCCCGGGTCGCGTAGCTCG
>CAMPIP010000057.1 GCA_946886425.1 uncultured Actinomycetes bacterium | reverse complement strand
GGATGGATCGGGGATCCGGGGGTCACTCCCCCGGGGACCGTCGCGCCGCGGTGACGCACCTGGTGCTGCGGGGCGTCGTCGCTTGAGCCTCCGTGGGAGTGACCCCCGGATCCCCGACCGCTCTCGTCGGACGACCAGCGACCGTCGTCTCGGCAGGCACCCGACAGAAATCGCCGATCACTAGTGGGGCGGCAAGCACAAGCGCCGGTGGTGAGGGGCCGTTTCATCAACCTCCCCGGTGTCAGGGTGGCGGTTCCACTCACGCTGGCGAGGGTCCCTATCTGACGTCCCATCCCACCCTGCGCCCTGGGTCACCGACCCACCGGCAGCTCGTGACGACCTGCCGCGAACGTTCCGTTGACTCTGCTGGGGGACCCTCTCACGGAGGCTCAAGCGGCGACGCTTCGCAGCACCAGGTGCGTCACAGCTGCGCGACGGTCTCCGGGAGAGGGTCCCCCAGCAGGGGCGCCCGAGCCCTTTGCAGTAGTTGGGGCTCGCTACAGCTGCGAATCGATCGCCATGGCCAAGAACAGCAAGGCCAGGTAGGCGAGCGAGAACAGGTAGGTGCGGAGTGCCCAGCGCCGATCCCCGGTGCGGAGGAGTTTGGTGGAGAAGTAGATGAAGACGGCGCCGAGGAGGATCGAGGGGATCACGTAGGCGATGCCGAGGCCGCCGGCGCAGAAGGGGAGCTGGGTGACCGCGTAGAGGAGGATCGTGTAGAGGAGGATCTGGCGGCGGGTCTCGGTCTCGCCGCGGACGACCGGGAGCATCGGGACGCCGGCCTTGGCGTACTCGTCCTTCATCAGCAGCGAGAGGGCCCAGAAGTGGGGCGGGGTCCAGAAGAAGACGATCGCGAAGAGGAAGAACGCCATGCCGCTGAGGCCGCCGGTGACCGCTGCCCAGGCGACCAGGGGCGGCATCGCCCCGGCGGCGCCGCCGATGACGATGTTCTGCGGCGTCGTCCGCTTCAGCCAGAGCGTGTAGACGAAGACGTAGCCAAGGAAGCCCAAGAGCGAGAGGGTCGCCGCCAGGGGGTTGACGGTGGTCGCAAGGAGCAGGAAGGAGGCGCACTCGAGCAGGACGCCGAAGGCGATCGCGGCCCGCGGGGAGACGCGACCGGAGGCGACCGGGCGGTCGGCGGTGCGGGCCATCGTCCGGTCGATGTCGCGGTCGACGGCGTGGTTGATGGCGCCGGCGCCGCCGGCCGAGAGGGCGCCGCCGAGGCAGGTGAGGAGGATCAGGCCCAGCGAGGGGTCGCCGGCCACGTACATCGTCGTCACCGTCGTGAACAGCAGCAGCGACTGGACCTTGAGCTTGGTCAGCGTCAGGTAGTCGCGAAGGACCGAAGGCGCCTGCGGGCGCGCGAGAGTCGCAGAATGGGCACCGCTCATGCGGCGTTCAGGCTACCGGCTGGCGCTCGCCGGCCGCCCGCTCCTCGCGGGCGGTGCGGTTGGCGATCGCGGCGCGGATGTCGCGCATCGGCTGGGTGCTGCGGACATCCGGGAGGACGTCGAAGTTGTGCGGCTCCGGGGGGGAGAGGGTGAACCACTCGAGCGAGTCGCCGCCCCACGGGTCGTGACCGGCCTTGGCGCCGTTGACGCGGCTCAGGATCGCGTTGACGAGGGTCATGACGATCCCGATCGCGAGGATCAGGGCGCCGATCGAGGCGATCAGGTTGTAGCCGTCGACGCCGTCGCCGTTGAAGAACTTGTAGGCGTCGATCACCTCGCCCTCGAGGCCGCCGGCGAAGAACATCGGCACGAAGGCGACAAGAATGCCGACCAGCATCGTCCAGAAGGAGAGGCGGGCCAGGTACTCGCCCATCGTCCGTCCGGTCATCTTCGGGAACCAGTAGTAGAGGGCCGCGAAGCCGCCGAATACGGCGCCGCCGACCAGCGCGAAGTGGGTCGCGGCGGTCGAGTCGGTGGTGTTCTTGAGCTGCCAGGCGGCGGCGACCATCGAGTGGGAGATCTCAGAGGCGAGGCCGATCGAGATCATCGAGATCGCCCCGACCGCGAACAGCAGCGGCGCCCGCATCCGCAGCACCCCGCCAACCAGGGTCGCGATCAGGTTGAAGACGACGAGGCCGAAGGGGACGATCAGGGCCAGCGACATCAGCATCGCGAAATACATCCAGCCGATCCCGATTGGCGCCGTCAGCATGTTCTGCATCCAGGCCAGGGTGCCGATCACCGCGATCGCGGCCAGCGAGGCCATCACGGTCGCGCGGTTGAAGAGCGGTTTGCCGGAGAAGGCGGAGACGATTTCGGCGATCGCGCCGAGGGCAAAGATCAGCACCAGCATGTAGCTGCCGGTGAAGAAGATCCAGCTGAGGTGCTGCCAGAGCAGCGGCGCGCCGCCGGCGCCGTCGGCGAAGAAGACGCCGTCGTAGTTGCGGTCGATCATCAGCATCGTCAGGGCGGCGAGCAGGACCGGGCCGATCACCAGCATCAGCCAGGAGCCGACGGTGGCGGCCCAGGCGAAGATCGGCACCCGCCGCCAGGCCATGCCCGGAGCGCGCAACCGCCGCAGGGTGGTCAGCAGGTCGATCGAGAGGAAGACGAAGCCGAGCGTGGCGAGGCCGGTGGCGGTGGCCCAGACGTCGACGCCGTTGTTGGCGAGGAAGGTCAGCTCGGTGAGCGGGGAGAGGGGATTGACGCCGGCCTCGGAGGGGGTGAACATGAAGGCGGCGTAGAGGACGGCGGCGCCGGCGGCGAAGAGCGCCGCACCCAGCTGTCCGAGCCGCGGCAGGGCGGTCCCGCGGGCGCCGACCTGGAGCGGCGCCACGTAGTAGAAGAACCCGATTACCAGGGGAATCGCGACGAAGAAGATTGCCGTGGCGCCGTAGGTGGAGAGCATCCGGTTGAAGGCGACCGGGGAGAGGAAGGAGTTCTCCGGGATCGCCAGCTGCAGGCGCATCAGCAGCATCTCGACGACGGCGACGAAGAGGAAGCCGAGCGCCCCGCCGATCAGCAGGCGACCGATGTCCTTGTGGTCGGCGCTGGTGACGAGCTCGATCCAGCGCGGCCGGGGCTTGCCGGGGAAGCCCTCGACGACGAGCTCGGGACGGGGGGAGTCGCTCATGGCACTTCTCCGTTTTCGATCAGGCCGACGACGCGGTCCTGGGCCGCCTCGATGTCGCTTTTCTGCTGCTCCAGGAAGCTTTCGTAGGCCTCGGGAGAGACGACTTCGACCTCGGTCCGCATCGCCGCGTAGGCCTGGCCGGAGAGGGTCGCGGAAGCACCTTCGAAGGCGCCTTCCTCATCGGCGCGGAAGCTGACGTTGTTGGTCTTGCCCGGAACCGCGTCGCGCTTGCCGGCGAGGTCGGGGACGTTCCAGGTGTGAACGACGTCGGTGGAGTGCAGTTCGAGCTCGACGGCGGTGTCGACCGGGACGACCAGCTTGTAGTAGGAGAAGGCGCCGTTCGGATAGTCGTAGCGCCACATCCACTGCTGGCCGGTGGTCTTGATCTTCAGCGGTTCTTCCTTGGCGGAGGCGAGGCCGGCGCCGCCGGTGGCCGGGACCTCGCGGGCCTTGTCGGTGAAGACGATGCTGACGATGAAGACGAGCGCGGCAAAGACGGTGAGGACGGCGCCGACCCGGAACTGCAGCTTGCGGCCGCCGGTTACCTGGCGCGGCTCGGCACCCCGCTCGGAGCGGTATTTGCGGACCGCGTAGAGCAGCGCGACGTTGATCGCGACGACGACAATCGTCGCGACGACGAAGCCAATCCAAAAGAGCGTGTCGATCTGGTCAGCGCCAGGGGAGTGGGGCGTCAAAGCGCGGCCATTCTAATCACGACTCGGACGTCAGCCGCCCTCTCGTCCCGCCACGCGCGGCTCGGGCCGATCCTGCCCTACCTATACTCGCCGACCCATGAGGCGGCGCCCCCGGCCATCCAACGCGCGACGGGTGGCGGTACGCGCCGGGGCCCTGACCGCTCTGGGCGCCGCGGTGGCGGTGCCGCTGCTGCGCAAGCGGCTGCGCATCCCGGTCCCCGTCACGGTCGCCGCCTGTGCCGTCGGCCCGCTTGCCGTCGCCGTGCTGCAGCCGCGCTCGAAGAAGCGCGACGTCGCCCTCTTCGCGATGCAGATGTGGGCCTTCACGATGGTCCACGAGATCCCCTACGACGAGCCCGAGCGGCTGCGGGCGCGCCTGCGCAGCCGCTACCCGATCCGGGTCGACCGCCTGATCGGCGGCGGCCAGCTGCCCAACGTGCGCCTGCAGCGGGCGCTCGCCGGCCGGCCCGGGGTCGGGGCCCTCAACCGCGTCTTGGCCTGGACGCACTGGCTCTGGTTCGTCGAGCCCTACCTGGCCCTGGCCCTGGTCCTGGTCCGCGACAACGAGCGCTTCCCGCGGGCAGCGCGGCAGATGGCGGCGGTCTTCGACCTCGGCTGCGTCGTCTACTTCGCGGTGCCGACGGCGCCACCCTGGTGGGCCGCCGAGCAGAAAGTGACCGACGAAGAGGTGCGGCGGATCATGGTCGAGGTCGGCGAAGGGACCTGGCGCTCGGCCTGGCCGAAGATGTACGAGGCGCTCGGCGGCAACCCCTGGGCGGCGATGCCGTCGCTGCACTTCGCGACGTCGGTCCAGGCGGCGCTCTCGCTCTCGGAAGTGGGACGCAAGGAGGGGGCGCTGGGCTGGGGCTACGCGTCGACGCTGGGCTTCGCGCTCGTCTATCTCGGCGAGCACTACGTGACCGATCTGATCGCCGGGGCCTTCCTGGTTGCCGCCGTGAGGCGTGGCGAGAAGCTCGCCGAACCCCTGGTTCTGGGGGTCAACGGGGCCCTGCAGCGCTTCGAGCGCATCGCGAGCAAGTAGCGTCCCCGGGGTGCCTGAGGATCACTCGGCGAACGGCAAGGCGGCAGTCGAGCGCCGCGAGGAGACCGTAGATCGCCCGGAGCGCGGCGGCGAATTGCCGCATTTCACCACCCGGCGCCTCGTGCAGACGCTGATCGTCGTCGTCGCTCTGTTGCTGGTCATCTACTTCCTGGTCCCGAAGCTGGTCGGGCTCGGCGACGCCTTGAGCCGGCTCGACGAGGCCGACCCGCTCTGGATCGCCGTCGCGATCGGCTTCAGCGTGCTGGCCTTCGCCACCTACATCGCCCTCTTCAAGGCGGTGGTCGGCGGCGACGCGCTGCGGTTGCGTTGGGTCGAGACCTACGAGATCAACATGGCCGGCGTCGCCGCGACCCGGCTCTTCTCGGCCGGTGGGGCCGGTGGCATCGCCCTCACCTATTGGGCGCTCCGCAAGGCGGGGATGGGGCGGCGGGACGTCGCCCGGCGCATGGTCGCCTTCCTTTCCCTCCAGTACGCCTTCTACCCGATCGCCCTGATCGTCTTCGGCGTCCTGCTGCGCACCGGCGTGCTCAACGGCAAGAACTCGGTCGAGTTGACGATCGTCCCAGCCGCGGTCGCTGGCGTGTTCCTGATCCTTGGCACCCTGATCGCGCTGATCCCGCGTGATCTCGAGAGCCGCCTTTCCCACTTCGCGCACGGCGAACGGGCGGAAGCGTTTCTCCACACCGCCGCCAAAGTCCCGGAGACGCTGGCCGAGGGGTTCCGCTTCGCCCTCAGCCTCTTCGCTCACCCCTCTCGCGGGGGCCTCGCGGTGCTCGGCGCGGCCGGCTTCTGGGCGGCCAGCATCGGCGTCCTCTGGGCGTCCTTCCACGCTTTCGGCACCCACGTGCCGCTGGCCGTCGTCGTCCAGGGCTTCTTCCTCGGCATGGTCGCCAATCTCTTCCCACTGGCCCCCGCCGGGGTCGGCGCCGTCGATGCCGGGATGATCGGCGCCTTCGTTCTCTTCGGCATCCCCGAGCAGACGGTCTTCCCGGCGATCCTGACCTTTCGCCTGATCGCCTTCTGGATGCCGATCCCGCCCGGGGTGATCGCCTTCCTGCAGCTGCGCAAGACCGTTCACCGCTGGGAAGACGAGGGGCTGCCGATCGACCGCGGTGGCAAGGGCAGGTCCGACCTCGAGCCGGCCGTCAGGTGATTGCGGCCGTCTGCGGCGGGCGGTACTATAAAAAGTAAAGTATTAGACTCCAGGCGGCGAGATATGGCTGATTCGAAGAAGGTCGAGAACGTAATCATCATCGGCGGGGGGCCGGCGGGCTACACCGCCGCGCTCTACACCGCGCGCGCCAACCTGGAGCCGCTCGTCTTCGAGGGCTTCCAGTGGGGTGGGCAGCTGCAGAACACCACCGACGTCGAGAACTACCCGGGCTACCCCGAGGGGATCATGGGCCCGGAGATGATGGGCCAGTTCCGGGCCCAGGCCGAGCGCTTCGGGACCCGCTTCGTGACCGACGACGTCGACCGGGTCGAGCTCTCCGACGGGGGCATCCAGAAGGTCTTCCTCGGCGACGAGGAGCACCGCGCCAAGACCGTGATCCTGGCGATGGGGGCGGAGCCGAAACGGCTCGGCATCCCCGGCGAGATGGAGCTGGCCGGCCGCGGCGTCTCCACCTGCGGCGTCTGCGACGGGGCCTTCTTCAAAGGCCACGAGGTGATCGTGGTCGGCGGCGGCGACTCGGCGATGGAGGACTCGATCTTCATCTCCAAGTTCGCCGAGCATCTGACGGTCGTCAACCGTCGCGACGAGTTCCGCGCCTCGAAGATCATGTTCGAGCGGACCCGCGACAAAGAGAACATCAGCCTCAAGACCCCCTACGTGCCGGAGGAGTTCGTCGCCGGGGAGGACGGGAAACTGGAGAAGATCCGCCTCCGCCACGCCGAGACCGGCGCCGAGGAGGAAATCGAGGCGACCGGCGCCTTCGTCGCGATCGGCCACGTGCCGCGCTCGGAGGTCGTCAAGGACCAGGTCGAGGTCGACGAGGACGGCTACATCGTCACCGAGCCCGGGTCGACCCGGACCAACCTGGCCGGCGTCTTCGCGGTCGGCGACGTCGTCGACCACACCTACCGCCAGGCGGTCACCGCCGCCGGCACCGGGTGCATGGGCGCGCTCGACGCCGAGCGCTTCCTGCGCGACAGCCCGCCGCCCGTCGAGGCGCACTGGTTCCCCGGCGGCGAGCCGGCGGAGATCGCCACCGGGCCCTAGTCATGGCCGAGTGCAGCCACCTCGACGCGGTTGAGCTGCTGGACCTGCCGGACCCGGTCGACGGCTGCGAGGAGTGCCTGAAGCTGGGGATGAGCTGGGTGCACCTGCGGATGTGCCAGAGCTGCGGCCACATCGGCTGCTGCGACAACTCCGAGGGCAAGCACGCGACCGCCCACTGGCGGGAGACCGGGCACCCGATCATCCGCTCGGCCGAGCCGGGCGAGGATTGGAGCTGGTGCTACCCGGACGAAGTGATGATGAGGTTGAGCGGGGAGCGGCCCGGCTAGCGGAGCCGATCTCCGGTTTCGCCCCAGCCGACTGGGGTCAAAGTTGGCCGCGTCGCAGAAGCGGCGCCGGCGCGTATGCGGCGCCTTTCTCGGCCTCCAGCCCCGCCAGGATCTCGACGGCTCGCGCTGCGCCGAGTTCCTGCCCGATCTCGACCGGGCCGCGCGGCCAGTTGAAGCCGAGCCGCATCGCCGTGTCCATGTCGGCCGGCGAGGCGACCTCCTCTTCGAGCGCGAAAGCGGCCTCGTTGGCAATCTGGGCGAAGAGGCGGTCGAGGACGGTGGGGCTGGTCGCGGCCGAGTTGGTGGGAGTTTTCCTCGCCAGGCGGGGATAACTCCCACCAACGGCCGCGGCCAGGTCGGCCGGGGTCTTCTCGGCGCCGTCGTAGTCGTAGAAGCCGTGGCCGCTCTTGCGGCCGAGGCGGCCGGCGGCGACCATCGCCTCCTGGATCGGGCTGGGGCGCCAGCGCTCCGGTTCGCCGCCTTGGGCGAAGAAGGATTGGGCGATGGTGAGGTTGACGTCGAGGCCGATCAGGTCGAGCAGTTCGAACGGGCCCATCCGGAAGCCGGCGCCCCGGACGGTCGCGTCGATCTCGGCCGGGGGCGCGAGGCCGTCGGCGAGCATCCGCAGCGACTCCAGCGAGAAGGGGCGGGCGAGGCGGTTGGCGACGAAGCCGGGGCTGTCCTTGGCCCGGATCGGCGTCCGGCCCATCGCCTCGGCCAGCTCGGTGGCGGCGGCCAGGGCGGCCTCGGAGGCCTCGGGAGTGGCGACGACCTCGACCAGCTTCATCAGCGCCGGCGGGTTGAAGAAGTGCATGCCGACGACGCGCTCGGGGTGGGGGACCCCGGCGGCGATCTCGGCGACGCGCAGCGAGGAGGTGTTGGAGGCGAGCACGGCCTCGGGGCCGCAGACGGCGGCGACGGCGCTGAACAGCTCGCGCTTCAGGGCGAGATCCTCGGGGGCGGCCTCGATCAGGATCCCGCACCCGGCCAGCTCCTCGAGGTCGGTGACGGGGCGCACGCGGGGGCGCGCCGCCTCGGCTTCGGCCTCGCTCCAGCGGCCGCGGGCGGCGCCCTTGGCGAGCGCCTCGGCGAGGCGGGCGGCGCCGCGCTCGGCGGCGCCCTCGAAGGCGTCGTAGAGCAGCGTCTCGCGGCCGCCCAGGGCCGCGACCTGGGCGATCCCGGCGCCCATCGTGCCGGCGCCGAGGACGCCGACCCGGTAGGCCGTCACGGTCTCACCGGCCCTCGAACTTCGGCTCGCGCTTCTCGAGGAAGGCCTGCATGCCCTCGACCCGGTCCTCGGTGCTCATCGCCCGCTCGAACAGCTCGCGCTCGCGCTCCAGGCCCGGGATCAGCGTCGTCTCCTCAGCGGCCAGCACGGCCTGTTTGCCAAGCCGAACCGCCAGCGGCGCCCGGGCGGCGATCGTGTGGGCCAGCTCCAGCGCCTCCTGTAGCCAGCGTCCCTTCTTGACGACGAGGTTGACGAGGCCCCACTCGTGGGCGGTTGGGGCTTCGAAGAGGCGGCCGGTCAGCACGTACTCCATCGCCCGCTGCTTGCCGATCGCCCGGGCGAGGCGCTGGGTGCCGCCGCCGCCGGGGATGATCCCCAGGGTTATCTCCGGCTGGCCGAAGCGGGCCTTCTCGTCGGCGACGATCATGTCGCAGGCCAGTGCCAGCTCGCAGCCGCCGCCGAGGGCGAAGCCGGCCACGGCGGCGATCAGCGGCGTCTCGGTGGCGGCGATGCCCTTCCAGAACACCATCCCGGCCGGGTCCGGGGGGGCGTCGAGCGGGCGCTCGGCCATCGCCCGGATGTCGGCGCCGGCCGCGAAGACCTTCTCGGAGCCGGCGAGGACGATGCAGCGGACCTCGGGGTCGGCGTCGAGCCGTTCAAGGTCGGCGAGGATCTCGGCCCGCATCTCGGCCGAGAGGGCGTTGCGCGCCTCGGGCCGGTTGAGGCGCAGTAGGGCGACGTTGCGCTCGTCGACCGTGGTCTCGACCAGCCCGCCCAAGCGGTTCAGCTCTCCTCGAAGGGGAGCATCGCGTTGACCCCCGTCGCCAGCCGGCCGATGATCAGCTTCTGGATCTGCGAGGTGCCCTCGTAGAGGGTGGTGACCCGGGCGTCGCGCAGGTAGCGCTCGACCGGGTAGTCGTCGACGTAGCCGGAGCCGCCGTGGACCTGGATCGCCAGGTTGGCGCACTCGACGGCGGCCTCGGTCGCGTAGAGCTTCGCCACCGAGGTCTCCATCGTGTTCGGCACCTTTTCGTCCTTCAGCACCCCGGCGCGGAAGACCAGCATCCGGCTGGCGTCGCGCTTGAGGATCATGTCGGCGATCATCTCCTGGACCAGCTGGAAGCGGGCCAGGGGAACGCCGAACTGCTTGCGCTCCTTCGAGTAGTCCACCGAGGCGTCGACGCAGCCGTCGCAGATCCCGACGCAGCCGGCGGCGACGCTGTAGCGGCCGTTGTCGAGGGCGCTCATCGCCACCTTGAAGCCGTCGCCGACCTCGCCGAGCATCGCCTCGTCGGGGACCTCGACGCCATCGAGGGAGATCTCGGCGGTGTCGGAGGAGCGCAGGCCGAGCTTGCCGTGGATCTCCTGGGTGGTGAAGCCCTCGCTGTCGGTCGGGACCAGGAAGCAGGCGAGCCCGCGGTGCTTCTTCTCGGGGTCGGTCTGGGCGAAGATCAGCGCCACGTCGGAGTGGTTGGCGAGCGAGATCCACATCTTCTGGCCGCTGATCGACCAGCCGCTGTCGGTCTTGGTGGCGCGGGTGCGGAGGTTGGCGGCGTCCGAGCCGGTGTCGGGCTCGGTCAGGCCGAAGCAGCCGAGCGACTCGCCCGAGCAGAGCCGCGGCAGCCACTCGCGCTTCTGCTCCTCGGTGCCCCAGCGCTCGATCGAGCCGCCGACCAGCGAGGTCACCACGGAGACGACGGTGCGGGCGGAGGAGTCGGCGCGGCCGATCTGCTCGACGATCAGCCCGTAGCCGATGTAGTCGAGGCCGCGGCCGCCGTACTCCTCGGCGACCGGGGCGCCGAGGTAGCCCATCTCGCCCATCTTGGTGGCGAGCTCGCGGTCGAAGCGGCCGGCGCGGTCGTTGTCGCGGACCCGCGGCAGGATCTCCTTGTCGGCGAACTCGCGCGCCGTTTCCTGGATCAGCCTCTGCTCGTCGCTCAACTGGAAGTCCATCTCGTCCCCCTGTCCCTTGTCGTCACAGTTCTCGCAGCTCGCGGCCGAGGGTCGCGGCAAAGGCCTCCTGGGCCTCGCGGGTGCGCGGCCCCGGCGCCTCCGGCAGCTGGCGGCCGTCGATCGCGGCGACCGCCTGGATCTCGCGGGTGGTCGAGGCGAGGAAGGCCTCGCGGGCGGCGCGCAGATCCTCGACGTCCCAGACGCCCTCCTCGACGTGCAGGGCCTTGATCAGCCGGTCGCGGGTGATCGACTCGAGCACCCCGTTGTCGAGCGCGGGCGTCCGCAGGCCGCCCTCGGGCGAGACCCAGAAGACCGCCGAGGTGGGCGGCTCGAGAACGGTGCCGTCGGGCTGGACGAGGACCGCCTCGTCGGCGCCGCGCGCCCGGGCGATCCGGCTCGCCTCCATGTTGGCCGCGTAGGAGAGCGACTTGACGCCGTTGAGGATGATCGTCGGCGAGTAGGTGACGGTGGCGAGGTTGAGCGTCTCGGCGTGGTCGGGAATCGGCTCGGTGGCGGCGATCCGGCGGCCGCCGCGGGTGACGATCAGGCGCAGCTGGCCCTTGACGTCGCCGGCGGCGGCTAGCAGGGCGTCGATCTCCAGCTCCAGGGCCGCCCGGTCGAACTCCATCTCGATCGCCGTCGCCGAGCGGGCGAGGCGGTCGAGGTGGTCGGTCAGCGCGAACGGCTTGCCGGCGTAGAGGCGGATGACCTCGAAGGCGCCGTCGCCGCGGTAGAGGCCGTCGTCCTTGAGCGGCACGGTCGCCTCCGCGGTGGGGGTGATCCTGCCGTCGACGCTGGCCAGCTCTTCGAAACCGCTCGTCACCGCGGCGAGGCTACCTCAGTGCCGGGGACCTGGGCGGCGATCGGCTAGCCGCGCCGGGTGTGGATCTTGCAGCGCGAGCGTTCGCCGCGGACGAACCAGCAGTGGTCGTTGACCCAGCGGATCGTGTAGCTGCCGTTCCAGACGACCGAGCGTTTCGAGAGCGCGTAGGAGACCGTCGCCGAGCCGAAGTAGTCGTTGGGGCCGTAGAACCAGGCGAAGCCGCACTTGACCCTGAGGCGGTCCTTGCTTTCGCAGCCGATCCGGGTCCCCTGTCCGTCGGCGAAGCGGTTGCCGAGGTCGTTGAGCAGGCTCTGGCCGATCAGGGTCCTCGCCTTCGGGATCGTCAGCTTCGGCAGTTCGGTCTTCTGGGCGCTAGCCGACGGCGCCGGGGCTCCCCGTTCGACCGCCGCGATCCATTTCGCCACCCAGCCGGAGATGCGGTCGACGCGGGTGAAGATGTTCGGCAGTTCCGGTTTGCAGGCGGGGCCGCCGGCGCTGATCACGCCGATCTCGACTGGGGTGCCGTCGGCGCGGTGGGCGATCGCCGGGCCGCCGCTGTCGCCGAAACAACCGCCCGAGGCGAGGGCCGGCCGGTCGGCGGTGCAGAGCTGCAGGGCCGGCGAATAGAAGGGGTAGAAGGGCTCGACGCCGCTGCCGCAGTAGGAGTCGGTCTGGACGGTGAGGGAGGTCGATCGCAGGGTCGCCGGTCCCGACGTGGCGTTGCCGCCCTGCAGGCCCCAGCCGGCGATCTGCACCGGGGTGCCAGGGTTGAGCAGGGAGGCGTCGGCGGCGGTCGCCATCGCGATCGGCGGCGCCGCGGTCGGCCGGGCGAGGATCAGCAGGCCGGCGTCGCCGCGGGTGGCGCCGGGGTCGAAGCGCGAGTAGGTGAGCGTCCGGCTGACTTTGAAGACGTTGTCGGGCCCGGCCTGGCGGAGGTCGGCGACGCCGGTCGCGACCAGATAGTCCTCGAGCGGGGTCAGCTTGCCGGTTTCGATGTCCTCGACGCAGTGACCGGCGGTGAGGACGACGCGCGGGGCGACCACCGAGCCGGTGCAGGCGAAGCCTTTCTTGGGCCCTTCCTCGGCCTGGATGTAGGCGAGCGAGGGGAACTCCTCGATCGTCGCCGTGGCGCCGCCGACGACCGAGGCATGGGCCGCGGGGTCGGGGACGGCGAGCGGCCGCGCGTTCGCGGCGGTCGGGGCCAGGGCCAGGCAGACGAAGGCCAGGAGGCCCGCCAGGCGGGCCGGTGTCCCGAGTCCCCTCATCCCGTGAGACTAC
>CAMPIP010000056.1 GCA_946886425.1 uncultured Actinomycetes bacterium | reverse complement strand
GGCCGCGCCAAGCACTTCTACTCGATCTACACGAAGATGGCCAAGAAGGGCCGCGAGTTCAACGAGATCTTCGATCTGACGGCGATGCGGGTGATCGTCGGCTCGGTGAAGGACTGCTACGGCGCGATCGGCGTCATCCACTCGATCTGGAAGCCGCTGCCGGGTCGCTTCAAGGACTTCGTGGCGATGCCCAAGGCCAACATGTACCAGGCCCTGCACACGACGGTGATCGGTCCCGAGGGCAAGCCCCTGGAGATCCAGATTCGGACCGAGGAGATGCACAAGCTGGCCGAGTACGGGATCGCCGCCCACGTCGCGTACAAAGAGGGCGGCGGCGGCGACCCCCAGAAGGAGAAGATGACCTGGCTGCGGCAACTGGTCGAGGCCGAGGGCGAACAGGACCCGGCCGAGTTCCTCGAATCGCTCAAGGTCGACCTTTTCGAGGACGAGGTCTTCGTCTTCACCCCGAAGGGCGAAGTCAAGAGCCTCTCGGCCGGCTCGACCCCGCTCGACTTCGCGTATGCGGTCCACACCGACGTCGGCCACCGCACCGTCGGGGCCAAGGTCAACGGGGCGATCGTGCCGCTGCACTACCAGCTGAAGTCCGGCGACATCGTCGAGGTGCTGACGGCGAAGCAGAAACGGGCGCCCTCGCGCGACTGGTTGAAACTGGTGCGGACCAACCGCGCCCGCAACAAGATCCGCTCCTTCTTCAAAGAGGAAAAACGCGAGGACGCCGAGCGCAAGGGGCGCGAGAGCCTCGAGGAAGCGCTGCGCCAGCGCGGCATCCCGATGCAAAAGGTCTCCGGCTCGGCCCTGCTCGCCGACGTGATTCGCGAGATGGGCTACCGCAAGGCGACCGAGTTCTACATCGCCCTCGGCCAGGGCAAAGTCTCCTCGAAGACCGCCGCCAACAAGCTGATGCAGCGGCTCAAGGCCGGCGAGGCGGTCGAGGAGGGGCCGAGCCAGGTGGTCGCCGGCCGCGAGGACCGCGCCCGCCGCACCAAGGACGCCTCCAACTACGGGATCGTCGTCAAGGGCGTCGACCAGGTTGCCGTGCGGCTCGCCAAGTGCTGCCGGCCGGTGCCGGGCGATCAGATCGCCGGCTACGTCTCGCTCGGGCGCGGGATCACCATCCACCGTGCCGACTGCAAGAACGTCAAGGCGCTGAAACGGACGCCGGAGCGCTTCGTCGACGTCGCCTGGGAAGGCGAAAACGAGTCCTCCTACCGGGTCGAGCTGCAGATCGACGCCTACGACCGGACCCGGCTGCTCGAGGACCTCTCGCGGGCCTTCTCGGAGGGTGGCATCAACATCATCGGCGCCAGCTGCATGACGAACCATCCGATGGTCAAGAACCGGTTCGTCGTCGAGGTCGGAGACACGGAGCAGCTGAAATCGTGCATCTCTCGCCTTCGCAACGTCGAGTCCGTCTTCGACGCGTATCGGATTACTCCCGCGCCCTGAGAGTCAAGCGTGGGGGTGTCCTCGGTCGGGCCCCTTCGGGTCACGCACTAGAGTGTGCTCCCCTCGTGTCCCTCCCTGCGTCCTACCCACGCTTGACTCTCAGGTCGCTGGCTTGAGGATTTGCGGCGCTGGCTTGAGGATGGGCGTATGACTTTGACGGTTGCGATCACCGGCCCCACGGGGGAGATCGGGTTGCCGCTGCTGGCGGAGCTGGAGCGGCGGCCGGAGGTTGGGGAGGTGCGGGGGATGGCGCGGCGGGAGTTCGACCACGGCGCCGAGGGCTGGGAGAAGGTCGAGTACCGGCGCGGCGACATCCTCGACCCGGTCTCGCTAGACGAGCTGTTCGCCGGGGCCGACGTCGCGGTGCATCTGGCGTTCGCGATCTTCGGCGACCGCGAGGAGACGCGCCGGGTCAACCTCGAGGGCAGTCGCAACGTCTTCGAGGCGGCGGTGCTGGCCGGGGTCAAGCGGCTGGTCTACGCCTCCTCCGTCGCCGCCTATGGCTTCCATCCCGAGAACCCGCTGCCGCTCGGCGAGGAGGTGCCGGCGCGGGGCAGCGATGGCTTCTACTACTCGGCCCAGAAGGCGGAGCTGGAGGCGACGCTGGCGCGGATCGTCGCCGGCAGCGACGTCGACGCCTACGTCTTCCGCCCCTGCGTCGTCGCCGGGCCGCGGGCGACGATGCTGGTCCGCAAGGCGGTCGAGGGCGCCCGGCTCGGCGACCCGCTGCCGGCCCTGCGCCGCGGCCTCGCGCGGCTGCCGCTGCCGGCGCCGGTGCTGCCCGACCCCGGCGTGCCGATCCAGCTCGTACATCACGACGACGTCGCCCGGGCGCTGGCGGCGGCGATCGCCGGCGACGGCCCGCCCGGCGCCTACAACCTCGCCGGCGACGGCGAGATCTCGGTCGCCGACCTCGCCCACGCGCTCGGCTGGCACGCGGTTCCGCTGCCGCGGCTGGCGGCCGGTCTCGGCGCCCGCGTCGCCGGCCGCCTCGCCTTCGCCTCGTCGCAGCTGGAGTGGGCGACCGCGGTGAGGACGCCGGTGCCGATGGACACCGCCAAGGCCGGCCGCGAGCTTGGCTGGGAGCCCCGCCACGACGCCGCCCAGACCCTCGCCGAAACGGCGCTCGCGGCCCGCGACGCCGGCCTGCTCGACTAGCCGGGGCTAGGCGACGATGGTGAGGGCGCCGGGGTCGACGCCGAGCGTCACCCGGGCGCGGTCGCCGATGTAGTCGCCGTCGACCTGGACGGGGAAGGGCCGCGGGAGGCCGTCCCTGTCCTCGGAGATCGACTCGACGGTTGCCATCGCGGCGTCGTCGAAGTGGACGACCTGGCGGTGGCGGGCGGCTGGCTTGGTGCCGCTGAAGAGGCGGGTGATCAGGGTCGGCATGTCGCGCTGGGTGGCGCGCTTGAGGACGCCGAGCGAGAGCGTGCCGTCGTCGATCCCGATTCCCTCGCAGACCCGGATCGGGCGGCTGGCGAAGTAGGTGAGCGGGTCGGCGTTCTGGGCGATCGTGGTGACTCCCTCGACCGGCTCGGCGTCGCCGACGGCGACCCGCATCCGCACCGGGCTTACCAGGTACTGGCGGTAGAAGCTCGAGAGCGCCGCCCAGCTGTAGTAGTACGGACCGGCTTTCGCCTTCAGCCTCGGGTGGGCGTCGACGCGGCGGACGACGGTGGCGTCGATCCCGGCGCCGCAGGCGAAGACGAAGCGGCGATCGTCGACCTTGCCGAGGTCGATCTTGCGCGGCGCCCAGTCGTCGACAAGGGAGAGCAGGTGCTCGGTGGCGTCGACGACGTCGTTGGGGATGCCGAGGCTGCGGCAGACCACGTTGGTCGAGCCGCCCGGCAGCATCGCCACCGGCACGTCGGTCCCGGCCAGCCCGTTGGCGACCTCGTTGAGCGTCCCGTCGCCGCCGAAGGCGACCACCACGTCATACCCATGGTCGCGCACCTCGCGCCCGATCTCGGTCGCGTGATTCTGCGCCTCGGTCGAGACCGCCTCGACCTCGAACCGCCCCTGGAGCGCGTAGACGACGAGGTTGCGCAGCCTGTCGGAGACCGTCGTCGCGTAAGGGTTGACGATGATCAGCATCCGCTTCTTGTGCGGTTTGCGATGGGGAATGCGGTCGCGCAGCTTCGCCGACATGCGGCGTGCAGCGTATGGCAACGCCGGCCCGGGAACTTCGCGGACCCGCCGGCTTAGGTCGAGCCCTCGGCCAGGTCGCTGACCGCGCGGCGGCGGTCGAAGAGGCGGGAGAGGGCGACGCTGAGCTCGAAAAGGACGAGCAGGGGGATCATCTCGAGCAGCATCGAGATCGGGTCGATGCCGGGGAGAGCGGCGGCGAGGACGGCGATCGCCAGGTAGGCGTAGCGGCGGTTGCGGGCGATCTGGGTGGTGGTGACGATGTTGAGGCGGGTGAGGGCGAGGATCAGCAGCGGCATCTGGAAGACCAGGCCGCCGGCCAGCATCGTCATCCCGAAGAAGCCGTAGTAGTCGCGGGCGCGGACCTGGATGTTGAACTGGGCATCGTTGAAGTTGAGGAGGAAGTTGACGGCGGCCGGCATCACCACGAAGTAGGCGAAGGCGAGCCCGGCGAGGAAGAGGATCGGGAAGAGGACGAGGATCGGCAGCACGGCGCGGCGCTCGGACCTGCTGAAGGCCGGCAGCACGAAGGCGTAGAGCTGCCAGAGGAGGACCGGCAGGGAGAGGACGAGGGCCCCGTAGGCGGCGACGGTCATCGTCGTCGTGAATGGCTCGGTCACCCCGAAGGTGATCAGCTGGTCGTGGTCGTCGGGCAGCGGCTTGCCGGCGACTTCGAGCAGCAAATGGTTCTGCCAGAAGCAGAGGGCCAGGGCGACGACGAGGACGAAGGCGCAGACGATCAGCCGGCTGCGCAGCTCGTCGAGATGCTCGACGGGGCTGAGCCGGTCCTCGCTGGAGATCGCCCGGATGCGGCCGATGGCGCGCTCCTGTCCCTAGGCTCGCTTCTCGTCGGCGCTCTTGGCGACGGTCGCCTCGTCGCGCTCGTCGCCACCGGAGATCGAGCCCTTGAACTCGCGGAGGCCGCTGCCGACGCTGCGGCCCAGCTCCGGGAGTCGTTTCGGCCCGAAGACCAACAGGGCGATGATCAGCACGATCGCGATCTCCATCGGCCCGATGTTTCCTGGCATTCGCTCCTCCGCTTCCTCGGTTGCCCGTTCAGCGTAGCGGCTGGACGGAGGTCCTGTATTCAATGAGTTCCTACCGGTACGATGGCCTGGGTGGTTGGTCAGGCGACCTACTTGCAGCTCGTCCGGCGCCCGGTCGGCGTGCCGGGTCGCGAGGACTGGGAGCTGGCCGGCGCGCCGCTGCCGGAGCCGGGCGAGGGAGAGGCCCTGGTCGAGAACCGCTTCCTCTCGGTCGACCCCTACATGCGCGGTCGCATGGACGACGTCCCGTCCTACTACCCGCCCTGGCCGCTGCGGGCGCCGCTCGACGGCGACGCGGTCGGGGTGGTCGCCGCCTCGCGCGACCCCGGGCTGCCGGAGGGCACCTGGGTGGCGAGCGAACACGGGCTCCGCGACCGTTTCGTCGCTCCCGTCGCGGAGCTGCGGGCGCTGGCACCGCCGCCGGCCGGGCTCGACCACTCCTGCTACCTCGACCTGCTCGGCGGCACCGGGTTCACCGCCTTCCTCGGGGTCGAGATCCTCGCCCCGCAGGTCGGCGAGTGCGTCTTCGTCAGCACCGCCGCCGGCGCCGTCGGCAGCGTCGCCGCGCAGATCTGCGGGGCGGCCGGGGCACGGACGATCGGCAGCACCGGCAGCGCCGAGAAGGCCCGGCTCGCGGTCGAGCGCTACGGCTACGACGCGGTCTTCGACTACAGCGCCGAGCCGGCCGCGGCCGCCCTCGACCGGCTCGCTCCGGAGGGAATCGACGGCTTCTTCGACAACGTCGGCGGCGAGCAGCTGGAGGCGGCGATCGAGCGGATGCGGGTCGGCGGCCGGATCGCCAAGTGCGGGGCGATCTCCGGTTACAACTCGACGGAGCCCCCGGCCGGCCCGCGCAACCTCCACCACTTCTTCGGCCGCCGCCTGACCATGGTCGGGTTCCTGGTCAGCGACCACCGCGAGCGCCGGCCGGAGTTCGAGCAGCGGATGCGGGAGTGGGTCGAGAGCGGCGAGGTGCGCGGCGACCAGCGGCGCTTCCAGGGGATCGAGCGGATCCCCGAGGCCTTCATCGACCTCTTCGCCGGCGGCAACGTCGGCAAGACCGTGGTCGAGCTCGGTCCCGGCGAGGGGGGCGAGACCTGATGGAGCCGCTGCGGCTCGAGACCCTGCGACTGGAGCGCGCCGGCGCGGTCGCCGTCCTCGTCCTCGACAGCCCGCCGGTCAACGCCTTCGACCCGCGGATGCGGCGCGACCTCGAGCGAGCCCTCGACGAGGTCGAGGCCGACCCGGCGGTCCGGGTCCTGCGCTTCGAGAGCGCCAATCCCGAGTACTTCGTCGCCCACTACGACCTCGAGGCGATCCTCGCCGAGCCGGACGGAGCGCCCCGCACCGCCCCCGGTGGCTTCAACCGGCTGATGAGGCGACTCCGCGAACTGCCCGCGGTGACGGTTGCCAAGGTCGCCGGGGCCGCCCGCGGCGGCGGCTGCGAGCTGCTGCTGGCGCTCGACATGCGCTTCGCCTCGCGGCAGCGGGCCGTCTTCGCCTTCCCGGAGGCGGCGCTCGGCATCCTCGCCGCCGGCGGCGGCACCCAGCGGCTGCCGGCGACGATCGGGCGGGCGCGGGCGTTGGAGATGCTGCTCGGCTGCGCGGACCTCCCGGCCGAGCCGGCCGAGCGCTACGGCCTCGTCAACCGCGCCCTCGACGACGCCGAGCTCGACGCTCACGTCGACGGGCTCTGCGAGCGGATCTCCGCGCAGCCGCCCCGGGCGGTGGCGCTGGCCAAGCTCGCCGTCAGGGTCGGGGCCGGGGAGGAGGGCTCCGGAGAGGCGCTGGAGGCGCTGCTGCTCGACCTGCTCAAGACCGAGCCCGAAGCGCGGAAGCGGATGCGGGACTTCATCGCGGCCGGCGGGCAAACCGCCGCGGGAGAGCGCGATTTCGCCGATTTGCTGGAACTTCGCGGGGGAGAGGGACAACTGGGATAAAAATCGCCAGGGAGGTATTGCATCCAATGAGTTCATCGCGTATGTTGTCGCCAAGGACTACCTGGGAAGGGAGTTGTGCATGAGTGATCGCTTGGCCGGCAAAGTCGCGCTGATCTCTGGCGCGGCGCGAGGGCAAGGCGCCGCACACGCGGAGCGCTTCGCCGAGGAGGGCGCCAGCGTCGTGCTCGGCGACATCCGCGACGACCAGGGCGAGGAGACCGCGCGGGCGCTCGCCGACCGCGGCCTCGCCGCGGAGTTCGTCCACCTCGACGTCACCAAAGACTCCGACTGGAAAGCCGCCGTCTCCCGCGCCGAGGAGCGCTTCGGCAAGCTCGACGTGCTCGTCAACAACGCCGGGATCCTCGGGATGCCGGCCCTGCTCGACGAGACCGAGGAGCACTGGAACCAGGTCGTCGCGGTCAACCAGACCGGCGTCTTCCTGGGGATGCGGGCGGCGGTCCCGGCGATGCAGCGGGCCGGCGGCGGCTCGATCGTCAACACCTCCTCGATCTGGGGCATCGTCGGCGCCGAGGAGTACATCTCCTACCAGGCGACCAAGGGCGCGGTGGTGCTGATGTCGAAGAGCGCGGCTCTGACGCACGTCGGCGACGGGATCCGCGTCAACAGCGTCTGTCCGGGCCTGGTCCTGACGCCGATGAGCGCTGAAGAGGGTCCCGAGGTCGAGAAGGCGGTCGCCGAGGCGACGCCGATGAAGCGCGGCGCCCAGCCGCACGAGATCTCCAACGGCCTGGTCTTCCTCGCCTCCGACGAGGCCGCCTACGTGACCGGCACCGAGCTGGTCATCGACGGGGGGTTCCTGGCCCAATGAGCGAGCGAGCAAAAGTCGCGGTCGTCACCGGCGCCGGCAGCGGCATGGGTGCCGCCAGCGCCGAGGCCCTCGCCGAGGCCGGCTTCGCGCTGATGCTGGCCGGCCGCCGCGAGGAGAAGCTCGAGGAGACCCGCGCCCGGGTGCTGGAGAAGCATCCCGACGCCAAGGTCGAGATTCGCGCCACCGACGTCGCCGACCCGGCCGAGTGCGAGGCGCTCGTCGCCGAGACGGTCGATTGGCTCGGCGGCGTCGATGTCGCCGTCACCGCGGCGGCGACGTTCGAGCCGGTCCACACCCTGGAGATGACCGCCGAGGCCTGGGACGCCTGCCTCGACATCGTCTTGCGCGGCAGCCTCCTGGTCGCTGTCGCGGCGGCGAAACGGATGCAGGAGGCCGGCGGCGGCCGGATCATCTTCATCTCGTCCATCAACGGCGCCGTCTCGGAGCCGGAAACGGCCCACTACAGCGCCGCCAAGGCGGCGATCAACTCGCTCGCCCGCTCGCTGGCGGTCGACCTCGCCGCCCACAAGATCCCTGTCAACGCGGTCTCGCCCGGCTGGGTCGACACGCCGATGATCGCCGAGTTCGTCGAGGAAGCGACGCCGGAGGACCTGGGCCGGATCAACCCGTTGGCCCGGCTCGGCCGACCCCACGAGCTGGCCGGCGTGATCGCCTACCTCGCCACCGAGGCGCCCGAGTTCCTGACCGGCTCGACCCTCTACGTCGACGGCGGCCAGACCGCGATCGCCCCGGTGCCATGACCACTTCTCACCACCCAACCCTGTCCAAGCAGCACGACGCAAAGGCAATGAGGAGACCCCGATGACCGATCCGTTGCGACCCAACCACGTCTACACCCGGCGACACGCGATCGGTCTCGCGGCGCTGGGCGCGGCTGCGCTAGCCGGCCTGCCCGGCTGCGGGGGCGGCGACGACGATTCCGGCACGACCTCGAACGCGGCCGCGGGCGGCGGCGACGTCGACCCGGCCTCGTTCAAAGGCGAAACCCTCAACATCTTCACCTGGGCGAGCTACCACGAAAAGGAGTGGCTCGCCGAATACGAAAAGCTCCGCGGGGTCAAGATCAACACGCAGCTGTACGGGTCGGTCCCGGACGGCTTCGCCAAGGTCCAGGCCAACCCGGACGCCTTCGATCTGATCCTCGCCACCTCCGGGTGGGTCGAGAATTACGCCGACGCGGACCTGATCGTGCCGCTCGACGAGGGTGAAATCCCGAACATGAAAAACGTCACCTCGGAATTGAAGTGGCGGGAAGCGACCGAATACAAAGACGGCCTCTACGCGATCCTCTACAACTGGGGCGACGAGCCACTCTGCTGGCTTCCGGACCAGCTGCAGAAGCCGGACTCCTGGCGCTCGCTGTATGACCCCGCGGTAGCCGGCAAGGTCAGCCTCGTCGACGATCCGACCACGGTGATGCCGTTCATCCCGATCATGCTCGGGTTCGAGGAACCGTTCGACCTCGACGAAAAGCAGTTCAAGGAAATGAGCGACGCGCTGATGGAACTGCGCGGTCAGGTCACCCACGTCTCGGCTTCGATCGAAGACCAGACGACCGACTTCGCGAACGGCCAGGTCACCACCGGCGTCCTCTACAACATCTCCACCCAGGTGGCGCTGCGCGACAACGGGATCACCCTCGAACAGACGATCCCAAAAGAAGGCGCGGCGGCCTGGAGCGACAACTACGCGATGACCAAGGCGGGGGAGCAGAAAGCGGCCCTCTGCTACGACTTCATGAACTACACCCTTTCGGTTCCCTGGCAGGCGCGGTTCGCCGCCGAAAGCTCGAACACGGGTGTGCTGACGCTGCAGGAGGCGAAATCGCCGGAAGCGGTCAAAGCCGGACTCAACAAAAAGGCCCTGGACCGGACGCTGCTGCCCCTGACGGCCGGCGGTACCGAGTTCTTCGAAAGCCTGAAGTTGCTCAAACGGGTGCCAAACCTCGAAGAGTGGTTGAACCTGTGGAACGAATTCAAGATCGGTCTGTGAGCGGGTCGGAGGCACTCATCGCCGCCTCGGACAACGGCGGAGCGGCGGCGTCAGCCGCCGCCGCTCCGCGCCGCCTGCGCGAGCCGGCGGGGACGATCGCCCACGAGCCGCTGCGGCTGGGCTCGGTCTCCAAGCAGTACCCGGGGACGCAGGCGCCGGCGGTCGCCGACGTCGACCTCTTCATCCAGCCCGGCGAGTTCTTCTCGCTGCTCGGCCCGAGCGGCAGCGGCAAGACGACGACGCTGCGGATGATCGCCGGCTTCGAGCGGCCGACCCAGGGACGGGTCTGGCTCGGCGACACCGAGATCACCGGCCTGCCGCCGCACCGCCGGCCGATCCACACCGTCTTCCAGAACTACGCGCTGTTCCCGCACATGAACGTGCGCCAGAACGTCGGCTACCCGCTCCGCATGGCCGGCGTCCCCAAGTCGGAGATCCGCGCCCGCGTCGAGGAGTTCCTGGCCCGGGTCGCGGTCTCCGACTTCTCCGAGCGGATGCCGCACCAGCTCTCCGGGGGGCAGCGGCAGCGGGTGGCGCTGGCCCGGGCGCTCGTCGCCAAACCGCAGCTGGTCCTGCTCGACGAGCCGCTCGGCGCCCTCGACCTGAAACTCCGCCAGGAGATGCAGGTGGTCCTCCAGCACCTGCAGCGCGAGGTCGGCATCACCTTCGTCTACGTCACCCACGACCAGGGCGAGGCGCTGGCGATGTCAGACCACATCGCGATCATGGCCGAGGGCCGCGTCCACCAGATCGGCACCCCCGAGGACGTCTACTCGCGGCCACAGACCACCTTCGTCGCCCGCTTCGTCGGCAGCACCAACCTGCTCGAGTGCGAGCGCGGGGCGGATGGCACGGTCTGCGCGGGCGAGCTGCCGTTGCGGATCACCGAGGCTCCCGAGGACGGCCGCTTCCACCTCTCGGTGCGGCCCGAGGCGCTGCGCCTGGGCCCGGAGGCGGGCGCCTGCGACAACCGCGTCGAGGGCCTCGTCGAGGAGGCGATCTACCAGGGCTCCGAGGTACAGCTGCGGATCCGCGCCGCCGGTCACCTGATCAAAGCCCGCGGGGCGGTCGGGGCCTACGGTCCGGGCGAGGCGGTCACGATCGGCTGGAACGCGGCCGACGCGGTCGCGATCCGCGAGGACGCGGCAGCCGTCGCGAACGGCGGTGCGGGAGCGGCGTGAGCGCCGCCGCCCGTGTCCCGGCCGCGGCCTGGCGCTGGCTGGCGACCCTGCCCGCGATCGCCTGGGTCGCGGTGCTGGTGATCGCGCCCAACGCGGTCCTCGTCCTCTACAGCTTCTGGAAAAACGAAATCTTCGGGATCAAACACACCGTTACGCTCACCAACTACGAGGCGGTCGTCCAGTCGGACACGGTGATCACCCTGATGATCCGCTCGCTGCTGATCGCCGGCGGCGCCGCGACGATGGCGACGCTGATCGCCTTCCCGCTCGCCTACGTGGTCGTCCGCTACTTCGGCAGGTACAAGTTCTACGCGGCGCTGCTGATCATCGTGCCGCTCTGGATCAGCTTCCTGATGCGGGTCTTCTCCTGGAAGATCATCCTCGGCGAGAACGGGATCCTCAACGGGTTCCTGGAAACCGTCGGGATCATCAGCGAGCCCTCGAGCGCCTTCCTCTACTCGCCCTGGGCGGTGGGGATCGTGATGACCTACGTCGGCATTCCCTACGTCTTCCTGGCCTCGTACACGCTGCTTGACCGGATCCCGCCGAACCTCTACGAGGCGGCGGGCGACTGCGGGGCTTCCGGCTGGCGGACCTTCCGGACCGTGGTCTGGCCGATCGCCCGGCCCTCGGTGGTGATCGGGTTCATGCTCGTCTTCGTCCTCGTCTTCGGCGACTACGTGACCCCGGCCCTGGTCGGCGGCTTCAGCGGCACGATGGTCGGCACCGTCGTCCTGCAGGCCTTCGGCGGGCTCAACAACTGGCCCTACGGCGCCGCCCTGGCGATCAGCACCGTGCTCGTCTCGCTGATCGTCCTGGGCCTGCTGTCGCTGCTGCTGCGCAAGCGCTACGTCCTCGAAGGGGAGACGGCATGAGCACCGCCACCGCCGAGCCGCTGCCGCTCGAACCCGCTCCCGCCGAGGAGGCCCGCGGCTTCGACTGGCGCAAGCCGCTCGCCTTCGGCTTCGCCGGGCTCGTCTACTTCTTCCTCTACGCGCCGATCCTCGTCATGGCGGTCTTCTCCTTCAACGAGGGCTCGGTGCAGAGCCTGCCGCTGAAGGGGTTCAGCACGATCTGGTACGACCGCCTCTTCAACGACACGGCGATGATCGACGCGCTCTTCTTCAGCGCCAAAGTCTCGCTGCTCGCGGTGGCGATCTCCTGCGTCGCCGGGACCGGCTTCTCGCTGCTGTTCGCGCGGGTGCGGGTGCGCGGCCTGCCGATCCTGCAGGCGCTGATCGCGCTGCCGTTCGTGATGCCGGGGATGGTGCTGGGGATCTCGCTGCTGCTCTCGTTCCGGGAGATCGGCATCGAACCGGGCTTCCTGGCGATCGTGATCGGCCACGTCACCTTCATCACCCCGATCATCATCTTCGTCGTCACCCAGCGGCTGCGGGCGCTCGACCCCACCCTCGAGCAGGCATCGAAGGACCTCGGCGCCGGACCGATCCGGACCTTCGTCAACGTCATCTTCCCTTCGATCCGGACCTCGCTGATCGCCGCGGCGCTGCTCGGCTTCACGGTCTCCTTCGACGAGATCATCGTCACCTTCTTCCTGGCCGGGCCCGAACCGACCCTGCCGGTTCACATTTGGACGCTGCTGCGGCAGGGCTTCTCGCCGTCGGTCAACGCGGTCCTGACCCTGATTGCCGTCTTCTCGGTGCTGCTGATCACGATCGCGACGATCACGATCCAGCGGGCCGCGCGCCGGGCCGAGGCCTGATGGCGGCCACGGCGATGCCACGCGACCCGCTCGTTCTCGCCGGGGTTCGGACCCCGGCAGGGCGCCACGGCGGCAGCCTCTCCGGCGTCCGTCCCGACGACCTCCTGGCCGGGGTGCTGCGCGAGTCGGTGCGCCGCTCCGGGGTCGAGCCGGAGCGGCTCGACGAGGTCTCGGTCGGGATAGTCAATGCCTCCGGGGAGGCGATGGGCAACGTTGCTCGCTACGCGGCGATCCTCGCCGGGCTGCCGGCCAGCGTCGCGGGCGTCTCGATGAACCGCTTCTGCGGCTCCGGCCTGGCCGCCCTCAACGCGCTCGCCCACGGGATCGCCGCCGGCGGCTTCGACGCCGGGGTCGCC
>CAMPIP010000055.1 GCA_946886425.1 uncultured Actinomycetes bacterium | reverse complement strand
GCGAGGTGCTGCGCGCCGCGCCCGGCCTGGCCCGGATCGCCGCCGGGGTTGGCTGGCGGGCGGCCGGCGACGCCGCCGGCGCCTACGTCAACGGCGCCTCGCGGATGGTGCGGGCGGCCTCGCGCGGGGAGTCGGCCGCGCAGATCGTCCAGGAGGGCCGCTCCGAGCTGCGCTCCTACCTGCGCGGTTGGCTCGGGGTTCCCGACGGCCAGGCGCGGCCGCCGCGTCCGGCGGTGGAGGCGGGCCCGAACGGCGACGACTCGGCCGAGGCGCTGCGCCGCCGCGGCGAGGAGCTGCTGCGCCGCTCCGCCGACCTCGGCGCCGACCCTGACTCGCACCCCGCCTACATGCGGATCCTCGACGCGCTGGCCCCCGACGAGGGGCGGATCCTCCGCTTCCTCGCCCGCGGCGGCGCCCAGCCCTCGGTCGACGTCCGGGCCGGCGTGCCGCTCGCCTCGCAGCTGGTCGCTCAGGGCTGCACGATGATCGCCGAGGAGGCGGGCTGCCGGCACCAGGACCGGCTCCACGCCTACCTCAACAACCTGCACCGCCTCGGCCTCGTCTGGTTCTCCCGCGAGCCGCTCCGCGATGCCCGCCGCTACCAGGTGCTGGAGGCCCAGGAGCCGGTCACCGACGCGCTCGAGCGGGCGGGCCGGACCGGCCGCACGGTCCGCCGCAGCATCGTCCTCACCCCGTTCGGCGAGGACTTCTGCGCGGTCTGCCTGCCGCTCGAGTAGCTACCGCTTACAGGCCGTAGCTGCGGCCGATCACGTCGAGCATCACCTCGTCGGTGCCGGCACCGATCCGGTTGAGGCGGACGTCGCGGAAGGCGCGCTCGATCTCGTACTCCTTCATATAGCCGTAGCCACCGAGGATCTGGACGGCGTCGTCGGCGACCTCGCAGGCGATCCGCGAGGCGTAGAGCTTCGCCATCGTGATCTCTCGGACCGGGTACTCGCCGTTGGCGAAGCGCCAGGCGGTCGCGTAGGTGAACTGCTTCGCGGCCTCCGTCTTCGTCGCCATCTCGGCGATCTTGTGGCGCAGCGCCTGGAACTTGCCGATCGGGCGGCCGAAGGCTTCGCGCTCCTTGGCGTACTCGATCGCCCTCTCGATCATCCGCTCCGCGCCCGCGTGGCAGCCGGCGGCGGCGACCAGCCGCTCGCCTTGGAGCTCCCAGGCGATGTGGTAGAAGCCCTTGCCGACCTCGCCGAGCACGGCGTCGGCCGGGACCCGGACGTCTTCGAAGGCGAGTTCGCCGGTGTCGGAGGCGTGCATCCCCATCTTCTCCAGCTCGCTGGAGACGCTGAAGCCGGGGACCTTCTCGCCGTTCTCGTCGCGCAGGTCGACGACGAAGAGGGTGATGCCGGCGTGGCGCTCCTCCGGGTCGGTCTTGCAGACGAGGACGATGAAGTCGGCGCGCGGGCCGTTGGTGATGAACGTCTTGGAGCCGTTGATGACGTATTCGTCGCCGTCGCGGATCGCGGTGGTGCGGATGCCGGCGACGTCGGAGCCGGCGCCCGGCTCGGTGATCCCCAGCGAGCCGATCTTCTCGCCCTTCAGGCCCGGTTCGAGGTACTTCTTCTTCTGCTCGTGGGTGCCGAGCAGGTGGATCGGGGGCAGGACCATGTCGCTCTGCACCGCGAAGCCCATGTTGGTGCCGCCGGAGCCCGAGTAGCTCATGCACTCGGCGCGGACCAGCGAGTAGAAGTAGTCGCCGCCCTGGCCGCCGTACTCCTCGGGGAAGCAGAGGCCGAGGTAGCCGAGCTCGCCGGCCCGTTCCATCGCCGAAGTCGGCCAGTAGGTGTCCTCCCACTCGTTGCGGTGGGGCCACAGCTCCTTCTGCACCCACGCCTGCATCGACTCGCGCAGGTCTTCGTGCTCCTGGCTGAAGATGAAGTGCTTGCGCCCGGCCGCGTGGTCGGGCTTGATGACGGTCGACACGTTCTCTCTCCTCGTTCGCTGGTTCACGGGGGGTGTCTGAGCTGAGGCGTCAGATCTGGCGGCTCAACTCAGACACGCCGAGTGCGAGTGGACAGTAGCACTTCCTACTTTCAACAGAACCGGCTATGGTCCCGTCCATGACCGATGAGAGCTACGAGCTGGTTCGTTACGAGGTCGCCGACGGCATCGCCACGGTGACGCTGAACAACCCCGAGAAGCGCAACATGCTCTCGGGCCAGATGCTGGCCGAGCTGGTCGCGGCGATGAAGCGCGCCCAAGCTGAGGACGAGGTGCGGGCGGTCGTCCTCACCGGGGCGGGCGAGAAGGTCTTCTGCGCCGGCGCCGACCTCGGCGGGTTCGCCGCCGAGGTGCCGCTGGTCGCCAAACACTTCGCCTCCGACCTCTTCCTCGAGTTCTTCCGGCTGATGCCGCGGCTCGGCAAGCCCTCGCTCTGCGCCGCCAACGGCCACGTGCTGGCGGGGGGCATGGGGCTGGCGCTCTCCTGCGACCTGGTGATCGCCAAAGAGGGCGCGACCTTCGGGACGCCGGAGATCAACGTCGGCGCCTTCCCCTACATGATCATGTCGATCATCTACCGCAACGTCCCGCGCAAGAAGGTCAACGAGATGATGCTGCTGGGCGAGCGGCTCAACGCGGAGCAGGCGGTCGAGTACGGGCTCGCCAACAAGGTGGTCCCGGCCGGGGAGTTCGACGCCGCGGTCGCCGAGTGGGCCGGCAAGCTGGCCTCGAAGAGCCCGGTGCTGATGCGGCTCGGCCACGACGCGATGTACCGCCAGCAGGACATGGCGATCGACGACGCGCTCGAGTTCCTGCGCTCGCAGCTCTCGCTGACCTTCACGACCGAGGACATCGTCGAGGGGGTCACCGCCTTCTTCGAGAAACGCGACCCGCAGTGGAAAGGCAGATAGTGGCGAGCACCGAGGAGAGATCCGAGAACCTGCTGCCGGGCACGGCCCCGCTGGGCGACCTCACCGAGCAGCTGCACGAGCGCCGCGAGAAGGCCAGGCTCGGCGGCGGCGAGGAGAAGATCGCCAAGCAGCACGAGCGCGGCAAGCTGACCGCCCGCGAGCGGATCGCCCTCCTCACCGACGAGGGCACCTTCGTCGAGCTCGGCATCCACGGCCGACCGCACTTCGCGCAGCGGGCGATGGACGGGGTGGAGGCGCCGGCCGACGGCGTCATCACCGGCTGGGGCGACGTCGACGGCCGGCGCTGCTGCATCGCCGCCTACGACTTCACGGTGATGGCCGGCTCGATGGGGATGACCGGTGAGCTCAAGGTCACCCGCCTGCGCGAGATGGCGCTCTCGAAGCGGATGCCGTTCATCTGGCTGCTCGACAGCGCCGGCGCCCGGATCCAGGAGGCGGCGGGCTCGCTGTTCGCCGGCTCCGGCCACCTCTTCCGCGAGGAGGTCGAAATGTCGGGCGTGATCCCGATGGTCGCCGCGATGATGGGCCCCTGCGCGGCCGGCACCGCCTACATCCCGGCGCTCGCCGACTTCGTGCCGATGGTCTCCGGCCAGGGCGCGATGGCGCTGGCCGGCCCGCACCTCACCAAAGCCGTGACCGGCGAGGACATCTCGATGGAGGAGCTGGGCGGCGCCAAGGTCCACTGCCGCAAGTCGGGGGTGGGGGACCTCGAGGTCAAGGACGACGAGGAGTGCATCGCCAAGGTCAAGGCCTACCTCTCCTACTTCCCCGCCAACTGCGAGCAGAAGCCGCCGCTGCGCGAGGCCGCCGACCCGGTCGACCGCATGTCGGAAAAGCTGATGGAGATAGTCCCGGACTCCTCGCGGCAGCCGTACGACATGTACGACGTGATCGCCGAGATCGTCGACGACGGCGAGTACTTCGACCTGAAGCCGAAGTTCGCCAAGAACCTGATCACCTGCTTCGCCCGCTTCGGCGGCCAGCCGGCCGGGATCGTCGCCAACCAGCCCAAGCAGCTGGCCGGCGTCCTCGACAACGACTCGGCCGACAAGGCGGCCCGCTTCATCAACCTCTGCGACGCATTCAACATTCCGCTGGTCTTCCTCCAGGACGTGCCCGGCTTCATGGTCGGCTCGAAGGTCGAGCACGCCGGGATCATCCGCCACGGGGCGAAGATGCTCTACGCGGTCAGCCGCGCCACGGTGCCGAAGGTGACGGTGATCGTCCGCAAGGCCTACGGGGCCGGCTACTACGTGATGTGCGGAAAGGCGTACGAGCCGGACCTGATCGTCGCCTGGCCGGGAGCCGAGATCTCGGTGATGGGAGCCGAGGGCGCGGTCGAAATCATCGGTCGCTCGGCGATCGAGGCTTCCGACAATCCCGAGGAGACGCGCGAGGCGATGCTGAACGCGGTCCGCCAGCAGATCGACCCCTACATCGCCGCCGGCAACGCCGTGATCGACGACATCATCGACCCGCGCGAGACGCGGCCGACGATCGCCCGGGCGCTGCGGATGGCCCGCGACAAGCACGTCGAGAAGCCGAAGAAACGACACGGGGTGATGCCTGTATGAGCCAGTTCGGAGACCCGGTGATCATCAGCTGCTCGATCAGCGGCGTGATCGCCAACCGCGACCAGTGCCCGGCGATTCCCTACACGCCGGAGGAGTACGCCGCCGAGGCGCGCCGGGCCGTCGACGAGGGCGCCTCGCAGATCCACATCCACGCCCGCAAACCGGACGGCACGCCGTCCTATGAGGTCGAGGACTTCCAGGCGATCACCGCGGCGATCCTCGCCGAGGTCGGCGACGTGATCGTCAACTACTCGACCGGGGCGATCGGGATCCCGATCGAGAAGCGGATCGAGTACCTGCGCGCCTGCCGTCCCGACGTTGCCGCCCTGAACATGAGCTCGATGAACTACGCGAAGTACTCGAAGCGGCGCCAGGACTTCGTCTTCAAGGCGGTCTTCGAGAACAGCTTCGACACGATCATCGAGTTCATCACGGTCATGAAGGAGCTGGGGATCAAGCCCGAGCACGAGTGCTTCGACGCCGGTCACGTCGCCAACCTCGACCCGCTGATCGACATGGGGCTGCTGGAGCCGCCGCTGCAGATCTCGCTGGTGATGGGGGTGACCGGCGGCATCCGCCCGACCCCGCGCAACGTCACCCTGATGTCGGACCAGATCCCGGGCGGCCCGGAAGGGCCGAACCAGTGGCAGGTGATCGGCATCTCCCGCGACCAGTGGAAGCTACTGGCCAGCTCGCTGGTGCTGGGCGGCAACGTCCGCGCCGGCGTCGAGGACAACCTCTACCTGCCCAACGGCGAGATGTGCCGCTCCAACGGCGACCTGATCGCCAAGGCCCGGCAGATGGCCGAAGACATCGGCCGCCGCCCCGCCTCGGTGGCTGAGGCACGCGAGCTGCTGGGAGTCCCGAAGCGAGCTGAGGCATAGCGATGGCGTCCTCGATCCACCGGGCCGGCGTCTTCTGGGGCGGCGGCGTTGGCGAGGACGTCCGCGCCCACGACGTCCTGCTCGGCGCGCAGTCGCTGCCCAGCTCCTCGGCCCTGGAGTTCGGCGGCGACGACACCCGGTCGAACCCCGAGGCGCTGCTGGTCGGGGCGCTCTCCAGCTGTCACATGCTCTGGTTCCTGGCGCTGGCGCGCAAACGCGGGTTCGCTGTCGCCACCTACGAGGACGACGCCGAAGGAGTCCTCGACGGCAAGCGCTTCAGCGCGGCGACGCTGCGGCCGCGGGTGCGCTGGGAGGGGGACCCGCCGACCCCCGAGGCGATCCAGGAGCTGCACCGCCGCGCCCACGAGCTCTGCTTCATCTCGAACTCGGTCGATTTTCCGGTCGGCGTGGAGCCCTCATGACGGTGGGGGGACGCGGCGCGGGCGGTGCCGGCCGGGCCGGCCTGCCGATCTCCGACATCAAGGTCCTCGACCTGACCCGGCTGCTGCCAGGCGGGTTCTGCTCGCTGCTGCTCGCCGACCTCGGCGCCGAGGTGCTGAAGGTCGAGGACACCGGGATGGGCGACTACATCCGCTGGGCGCCGCCCTACTACGGCGGCGACGAGCACCAGTCGCTCGGCACCCGCTCCTCGCTCTACCTCTCGCTCAACCGCGGCAAGCGCTCGGTCCGGCTCGACCTCAAGTCCGAGGCCGGCCGCGAGGCCCTGCTGCGCCTGGTCCGCTCCCACGACGTCGTCCTCGACGGCTTCCGCCCCGGCGTCCTCGACCGGCTCGGGGTCGGCTACGAGCGGATGCGGGAGGAGAACCCGGCGATCGTCTTCTGCGCGATCACCGGCTACGGCCAGGACGGTCCCTACGCCCAGCGCGCCGGCCACGACATGAACTACCTCGGCCTGGTCGGGCTGCTCGGCCTGACCGGCGCCAAGGACGGGCCGCCGGTCCAGTCCGGCGGCCAGATCGCCGACCTCGGCGGCGGCGCCCTGATGGCCGCCTTCGGGGTGATGGCGGCGCTGCACGAGCGGCGCCGCTCCGGCGAGGGCCAGCTGGTCGACGTCTCGATGGCCGACGGCGCCCTCTCCTGGCTGGCGATGGTCGCCGGCCGCTACTTCTGCGACGGCGAAGTGCCGCGGCGCGGCGAGCAGCAACTGGCCGGCGGCCTGGTCTGTTACCTGCCCTACGAGGCCGCCGACGGCTGGGTCAGCTGCGGCGCCCTGGAGCCGAAGTTCTGGGCCGCCTTCTGCCACGGCGTCGAGCGCCCGGATCTCGTCGAGGCCCAGTTCGAGGCGCCCGGCTCCGAGGCCTGGGCCAAGGTCGCCGAGGTGTTCCGCTCCCGGACCCGCGCCGAGTGGCTCGCCTTCAACGACGAGCACGACTGCTGCATCGAGCCGGTCTACGACCTCGACGAGGCACTCCGCTCGGAGCTGGTTCGGGCCCGCGAGATGGTCGTCGAGGTCGAGCAGCCCGAGCTCGGCACCGTCCGCCAGCTCGGCCACCCGGTGAAGCTGAGCCGCACCCCGGCCGACCCGACCCGGCCGGCGCCGGCCTTCGGCGAGCACACCGAGGAGGTGCTGCGCGAGGCCGGTTATTCCGCCGCGGAGGTCGCGGCGATGCTCGAGTCAGGCGCCGCCGCCGGTCCCAGCGCCGACTCCAGCGCCACCTTCCGGGCATGAGCGCCCACGCCGAGAAGGAGCTGCTGCGGATGGGCGAGCTGGCCGAGGCCTCCGGCGTCCCGGCCCCGACGATCAAGCACTACCTGCGCGAGGGCCTGCTCCCCGAGCCGGTCAAGACGAGCCGCAACATGGCCTACTACCCGCCCGAGTTCGTCGACCGGATCCGCCTCATCAAGCGCCTCCAGGAGGAGCGCTTCATGCCGCTGAAGGCGATCCGCGCGGTCCTCGACGAGGGGCCTGCCCGGGCCGCGGCGATGCTCGAACTGGAGGACCAGATCCTCGACCGCGCCCTCGCCGGCGAGCGCTCCCGGGTCAGCGCCGCCCAGGTTCGCGAGCGCTACGGGGTCCCCAAGGAGGTCCTCGACCGGCTCGAGAAGATCGAGGTCCTCAGCCCCAACAGCCGCGGCTACTCGCCCTCCGACGTGACGATCATCGAGGCGATCAGCCGCTTCCGCGCCGGCGGCTACGACGAGCAGATCGGCTTCACCGTCTACGACACCCTCCGCTACAAGAAGGCGATCGAAGAGCTGGTCCGTCAGGAGGTCGCGGTGGTGATGGAGCGTCTCGCCGGCGAGGTCCCGCCGGACCGGGTCGTGGAGATGCTCGAAGCCGGCGCCCAGCCCCTCAAGGACCTGATCGGCGCCCTGCACACCAAGCTGATGGTGGCCGAGCTGGAGCGCCACCGCGCCCAGCGCGATTAGCTCACGGCGGAACGGAGGAGGGGCTCGCGCTCGGCCTCGATCCGCTCGGCCAGGACCACGTAGCCCTGCCGCGCGGCGAGCCCGCTGCCCTCGTCGAGCGCCTCGGCGACCCCGGGCTGGTCGGTGGCGGCGCGAGCCTGGGCCAGCGTCAGCAGACAGAACGGGAGCGACCAGCGCATGCCGCGGCGCCGCGCCGTATCGGCCGCCCACTCGACCTGGGCCAGCGCCTCCTCGCCGCGGCCGAGCCCGAGCAGGGCCCGCGCCCGCAGGCAGCCGCGCCAGGCCTCGACCTCGCCGCCCGAGCCCATCGCCTCGCGGTAGCCGCCATCGGCCAGCTCGATCGCCTCCAGCGCCTCGGCGAACTCGCCGGCCTCGAGGCGGGCGTAGGTGAGGGCACTGAGCGCCATCGTCCGCGAGAAGACGTCGCCCAGCCGGTCGGTCTGCTCGCAGTTGCGCAGCGCCACCGCGACCGCTGCCTCAGGGTCCCCGTTGTCGGCGAGGACCTGGGTCCTGGTGCCGAGGGCCCAGCTTTCCGTCTCCGGGTCGCCGCGTTCGCGCGCTTCCCGCAGGGACTCCTCGAGCAGCCGTTCCGCTTCCTCGAAGCGGCCGCGCTCGCGCAGCCCCATCGATTTCGCGTTCAGCGCCCAGGCGATCGGGCTGGCCACGATCACGCCGGCGCCGAGGTCGGGATCGCCGTCGAGGATCTCCAGCATCTCGTCGATCGTCGCTTCCAGGCGGTCGAGGTCGCCGGCGCACATCAGCGCGTAGGCGGCGGCGCCGCGGAAGGAGGCGCGCAGGCCGTCCTCGCCCGACTCGTCGGCCAGCGCCACGGCCTCGTCGGCGGCGAGGACCCATTCGTCGGTGTGCTCGGCGGCGCCGGGACGGACCGAGGTGAGCAGCTTCAGCATCGCCAGCGAGCGCAGGTCGCCGATCTCGGTGGCGATCGCGGCGGCTTCCTCCTCGAGGTGCGTCACCTCGGAGCGGTCCATGCCGAGCCGCCAGGCGAATTCGAGTTGCAGCATCCGCGAGACCAGCGCCAGCGCCGCCGTCTCCTCGTCCTCGTCGAGCCGGTCGGCGAGGTCGGTTACCCGCTGCCAGAGCCGCAGCGCGTCCTGGGGCCGGCTGTGCCCGGCCCAGTAGGCGGCGCGCGCGTACCAGCGGGCCGCCTCGCGGGTCTCACGCCCCTCCTCGAGGTGGTGGGCGATCAGGCCGGCGAGCTCGTCGTGGCGCTCGGCCTCCAGCGCGATCGTCGCTCGCGCCGCCGCCGCGTGGGTGGTGGCGCGGCGCTCGGCCAGCTGGGTGCCGTAGGCGACCTCGCGGGTGAGCGGGTGGCGGAAGGCGAGCAGGCGTTCCGGGTAGAGCTCGGCCTCGTAGACGAAGCCGGCCTCGGTCAGCTCGCAGAGGACCGCGTCCAGCCGCTCGGCCTCGATCTCCGCCGTCATCCGCAGCGCCGGCACGCTGACCTCGCGGCCGACCACCGAGGCGACCTGGAGCAGCTGCTTGGCATCGGGGCCGAGCCGGTCGATGCGGGCGGCGAGCACCGCCTGCACGGTCACCGGCACGCCCGCGTCCTCGATCGGCCGCGCCAGCCGGTACTCGCCGCGCTCGCCCTCCAGGTGCCCGGACTCGGCCAGCTCGCGAACGATCTCCTCGATGAAGAAGGGGTTGCCCTGGGTGCGGTCGTGGATCGGCTCGTCGAGCCCGTCCAGCGATGGGTCTTCGCCGGCGAGGTCGCGCAGCAGCTCGCGGGTGCTCTCGCGGCTGAGCGGGTCGAGCGGCAGCTCGCGGTAGCTGGGGGCGGCGGCCCAGGCGGGCCGGTACTCGGGCCGGAAGTTGACGACGGCGAGCGTGTTGGTCCCCTCGATCGCGCCGGCCAGCTCGGCCAGCATCGCCTCGCTGCCCTCGTCGATCCAGTGCAGGTCCTCGACCACCAGGACCAGCGTCTTGCGCCGGCTCGGCGCGTTGGCGAGGCGGCAGACGACGTCGGCCAACGCCCGCTGCCGCGCCTCGGCGCTCATCTGCCCTGCCGGCCGGTCGGGGTCGGGGACGCCGAGGAAGTCGAACATCAGCGGCAGGTCGTCGGCGAAGCCGGCGTCGAGCAGCAGCGCCCGGCCGGCGATCTTCTCGCGGGCCGCCTGCTCGGGCTCGCGCTCGCCGATCGCGAAGAAGGCGCGCAGCATCTGCAGCACCGGCATGTAGGGGACGGCGGTCCCGTGCGCCTGCGCCTGCGCCTCGAAGACCTCCAGCCCCTCGTCGCGGCAGCGCTGGGCGAACTCGTGGCAGAGCCGGCTCTTGCCGATCCCCGGTTCGGCGGCGATCCCGATCATCGTTCCCTCGCCTCCCTGCGCCCGGGCCAGCGCCGCCTCCAGCTTCGCCATCTCCTCGGCGCGGCCGACGAAGCCGCTGAAGCCGCGCTCGCGGGAGAGGTCGAGGCGCGAGCGCATCCGCCCGACCCCGGCCAGCTCGAAGACGTGAACCGGCCGGCGGGCGCCCTTGATCTCGAAGCGCCCGAGGTCGGCGAGGTCGAGGAAGCCGGCGGCCAACTCGGCCGTGTGCTCGGTGAGGTACGCCTTGCCGGGCTCGGCCAGCGCCTCCATCCGCTGCGCCAGGCCGACCGTGTGGCCGATCGCCGTGTACTCGCTCTCGCCGCCGGCCCCGATCGCCCCCGCGACCACCTCGCCGGAGTTGATCCCGATCCGGGTCGAGAAGTTGAGCCCCTGCTCGCGGCGCAGCTCGGCCGCGTACCCGGCGACGTCCTCGAGCATCCGCAGTGCCGCGTAACAGGCCCGCTGGGCGTGGTCCTCGTGGGCGACCGGCGCCCCGAAGACGGCCATGATCCCGTCGCCGGTGAACTTGTCGACGGTCCCCTCGAAGTCGGCCACCGCCTCGGAGAGGATCGAGAAGAAGCGCTGCATGATCTTGCGCCACTCCTCAGGATCCTGCTGCTCGGCGAGGTCCATGGAGCCGCTGACGTCGGCGAACAGCACCGTCACCTGCTTGCGCTCGGCGTCGTCGTTGCGTAGCTCGGACACGACAGAGAAGAGGTTACGCCCCGCAGTAGCCTGGACCGATGAGATCCGTTCTGGTCACCGGCGCTTCCACTGGCATCGGTCGGGCGACTGCCCTCCGGCTCGACGCCGCCGGCTGGCGCGTCTTCGCCGGCGTCCGCCGCGGGCTCGACGGCCTCGCCAACAACGCCGGGGTCGCCATCCCGGCGCCGCTGGAGACGATCGGGATCGACGCCCAGGTCCAGGCGCGGCTGAAGCCGCTTATCCCGGCGCCGCTGTTCGATCGCATCGCCGCCCGCGCGATGGATTTGTAAGTCGTTCCGATCTGTTCCCCAGCCGGCTGGGGTCGAAGTCGACATCGATTCGACGCCTATACTGGGGAAGCCGATTGACTGGTCAATCAGCCAATCGCGAACCCCTGAAGATCTTGCGCGCAGCCGCCGTACAGCTCAACTCGACCGGCGATAAGGCCACGAACCTCGCCGCGGCCGAGCGCCTCGTGCGCGCCGCCGCCGCCGACGGCGCCGAGCTGGTGGCGCTGCCGGAGAAGTGGAACCTGCTGGCCGCCGGCGAGGAGCTCCTGGCCGGCGCCGAGCCGCTCGACGGCCCCAGCCTCAGCGCCGCCCGCGGCTGGGCGGCCGAGCTGGGCCTCCACCTGCTGGCCGGCAGCATCGCCGAGCGCGGCGACGGGAGGGCCTGGAACACCTCGGTGCTGATCGGCCCCGGCGGCGAGGACCTCGCCACCTATCGCAAGGTCCACATGTTCGACGTCGACGCCGGCGGCGTCTCCTATCGCGAGTCCGAGCACGAGCAGCCCGGCGAGGAGGCGGTGACGGCGCCGCTCGGCGAGCTGATCCTCGGCATGACCGTCTGTTACGACCTGCGCTTCCCGGAGCTGTTCCGGATCCTCGCCCTGCGCGGCGCCCGGCTCATCGCCGTCCCCTCCGCCTTCACGCTTGCCACCGGCCGCGACCACTGGGAGGTGCTGCTGCGGGCGCGGGCGATCGAGGACCAGGTCTTCGTCATCGCCCCCAACCAGGTCGGCCGCGCCGCCCCGCACTTCGAGTCCTTCGGCCACTCGGCGATCGTCGACCCCTGGGGGACGGTGCTGGCGGTCGCCCCCGACGAGGAGTGCTTCGTCGCCGCCGATCTCGACCTCGCCGCCCAGGACCGGGTCCGCGCCGAGCTGCCCTCGCTCGCCAACCGCCGCCCCCAGGCCTACGCCTGGCCGCGGCTGACGGAGGCGCGAGCCTGATGGCGAAAGCGCCGCCGGTCGACAAGCGCCGCCAGATCCTCGACGCGGCGATCCGCGTCTTCGCCCGCCAGGGCTTCCACGCCACCCGCGTCTCGGACATCGCCGACGAGGCCGGCGTCGCCTACGGGCTCGTCTACCACTACTTCAAATCGAAGGACCAGGTCCTCAACGAGCTGTTCGTCGAGCGCTGGTCGCTGCTCCTGGCGGCGATCGAGGAGACCGATCGCGGCGACGGCCCGCCGCGCGAGAAGCTCGCCGCGGTCGCCTCCTTCATCGTCGACTCCTACGTCCATGACCCGGAGCTGATGAAGGTGATCATCGTCGAGGTGACCCGGGCCGCCAACTCCTTCGGCCGCACCCACCTGACCGAGATCCGCCGCGCCTACCAGTCGATCGCCAAGATCGTCGCCGACGGCCAGAAGGTCGGCGCCTTCCGTACCGACGTCGACCCGATGTTCGCCTCGATGTCCTTCTACGGCGCCATCGAGCAGCTGCTCTCCGGCTGGATCTTCGAGGTCATCCCCGCTTCGGACACCAGCTTCGCGCAGGCAAAGGAGCTTGTCGTGACGACGATCTGCGATGGGCTCGAGCACCGATAGATATAAGGTCGCATTCCGGGTATGGACAACGAGATCATGAAAAGACTTCTCTGGAGCGGCGTGCTCGCCGCAAGCAGCGCTCTCGCCAGCATCGCCGCCGCGCGTATCGCCGCGATCGTCTGGCGCCGCGTCTTCGACGAGGATC
>CAMPIP010000054.1 GCA_946886425.1 uncultured Actinomycetes bacterium | reverse complement strand
CCGGAGAGGTGGCCGAGTGGCTGAAGGCACTCGCCTGCTAAGCGAGTAGGGGGCGCAAGCTCTCTCGAGGGTTCGAATCCCTCCCTCTCCGCTGCTCGGGGCGGCGCATGGCGGCGTCCTCGGTCGCTCACGTGCGGAGCACGCTTCGCTCCCTGCGTCCTGGCCGTCACGTTGCGGTGCAGGGCGCGCTCGGGGGCGGGGGTCCTCGGCTTCGAGGCCACAGCGGCCGGCAATCGTCTTGAGGATGACGCGCTGCAGCTAGCGGACGCTCGTCAGTCGCTACTTCGGGTCGGGTGAAATGAACTGAACCAAATGGATCTTGGTCATGATCGGCACACCGCCATCCTCTAGTCGATTGGCGGATTCGGCCTGAATGCCGACTATCCGATCGAGGGTGTCGCTCAGCAGAACAAGAAGTTGCTCGTAGCCAGTCTCGTCGAGAATGGCCGGGGTCCGGCTGATGTGGTTTTCGCCTTCGTCGATCGTGTCGGCGAGGAGTGCTTTCGTGAGATCCTCGCTCATATTGCCGAGGATGCCCATGGTGATGCTGGGCCTGCCCTTGTCGTCGACTACCTTCCAGGCCTCCCGGTCAAACCAAAGCCGTTCGGTGGCCCGGTAGTAGTGAGCGAGGACCTTGCCCCCCGGCGATTCTTCGGTCTTCACGAGTTCAACGCAACTGAGGTCTTCTAGGACTCCGAGGTGATATTCAACGTGCCGAATCGGGCATCCGAGTTCGCCTGCGAGGTTCTTTGGCGTCTCAATTCGCTCGCTGAGCGTCATTAGTAGATGCGTTCGCGTCGGATGGCTGAGCGCCGTGAGTAGCTGACGATTGCTGAGGGCTGGGGGCAGTTTTGCGTTCATAGGAAGGCGGGCTGACTGAATGAAAGTTTGCCTATTAAAACGAACTTCCCAGGCATGGCAACACTCGCGTTGGTTCAGTCGCTGAACCACTAGACGATCTTCAAGCAATCCTTCGGCTCGCGTGTCGCGAGGAACCACAGCCGAAGCCTCGCGGCCCGCCGTGCCCATGCTGCGGCTGCGAGGGAGGTGAGCCAGATGAAGATCGCTGCGTGCGACGGGTCGATGCCAATGTGCATCCGCAAGAACAACTAGGCATCAGGCCCGGCCCGCAGTCGAGGTGTGCGGGTCGGGCTCTGCCGACTGATCGCCCGCTTGGTTCAGCGATTGTGCTCAGAGAAGGACGCCGGAGCGGTAAGAATTTCGTGAAGCGAACGCACCCTTGCCCCCCGGAGAAATCACATGGACTCGCGCCCCGATCAAGCCGCCGCCGACCTCACCGCCGCCCTCGCCGCCTTGCCGGTCGAGCGGCAGACAGCCCTGGAACACGCCGACCGTCGACGCATCCTGCGCCAGCTCCACCAAGGCGAGATACCGCAGACGCCGGCCGAGCTGGCAGTTCGCGAGCAGCGGCCTCTCAGCTCAGTCAGCTACCACGCTCGTGTCCTGACAAGCTGCGGCCTAGTCAAGTCGACTACGACGCTGCGGGTTCGCGGCAATGACCAGCCTTGCCTCGTCTCCACCGTCAGCGAGGACCGAGGCATTTGCTCGCTACTGCTGATCACCGAAGCCGGCGATGGTGGCCCTTAGCTGAGTCGTAGCCCTTCGCAGTCCGAAACTTGCCACCCCAGGGATGCCCGGAAAGTCAGGCAGGGGCTAGCCCGGAATCGGCAAGGCAACGGCCCATTTCTCCCTTACGGGAGGGGCACCCGTTCGCCGCTGGTGGCGGGTGTCTCTCCTGGGCCGCCTTGAAAGGAGCTGTACCCACCGTGCCCATCACCCTCAGCGCCGAGCACCGCGACGCCCTCTATGACTTGATCCTGATCCGGCTCAGCGGGCTTGGCGACCTGTGGCCGATCATCGAGCGAGAAGACTTCAAAGAGGCCGACCGGCTCGGCCGGGAGTTCTGCGACGTCCTGCGCCTGGTCCTCGATGATCTCGGCTGGGGCGACCAGGGCGACGTCGTGGCGTTGACGCTGCCGCCCGACGAACTGGCCCGCATTTTCAGCCGTCTCCGCGAACATGCCGAGCGGGCGCAGCGGGGCCGCGAACAGGAACTCGCCGAGGAGCAAGACGTGCTCGAGCGGGCCCAGCTCGCCGTCGCCGCCTGCGACCAGGTGCTCGAGGCACTGGCGATCGGCTAGGCCAGATGACCGGCGCGACCTGCCAAGACGAGCTGGTGCCCATCGACTGGGAGCGATTGGCTCGGGTCGAACTCCATCCGCTGCGCATCGACATTCTGGAACTGCTGCGACTCGACGGCGGCCGGTCGCTGTCGGCCAGCGAGATGGCATTCGAGCTGCACCACTCCTATATCGGCAAGGTTCACCACCACGCCAAAGTCCTCGTCGCCGCTGGCTTCATCGTGGTGATCAATCACCACCAAGTCAGAGGGGCCACCGAGCATTTCTTCTGCCTGGAGGGTCATGACGGCAGCGATCTACTCCGTCGCGCTCCTTTCGCTGCTTGAGAGAATCCGCCGATGAGGAGCGCCGCCGCCAGCCCGTCGAAACCGACGCCGCAATTGATCGTCAGGGGCTCGATTGAAATATGTGAGGTCCGGCCAGTCCCGCCGCAAGCTCTGATTCGCAAGGCGAGCTGAGGCAAGTCAACGAACCGGCTGCCGACGTCCAGTCGGACCGGCGCGGACTCAGTCGCGCTTGGCGCGGATGACGACGCGGGCGCCCTGGGCGGGGATCATCGTCACGTTGCGGTGCAGGGCGCGCTCGGGGGCGGGGTCCTCGGCTTCGAGGTCGAGGCGGCGGGCCATCGCCTCGAGGACGACGCGCTGCTCGGCCATCGCCAGGGCGGCGCCGAGGCAGCGGCGGATGCCGCCGCCGAAGGGGATCCACTCGTAGGTGCCGGGCTTGTTGTCGAGCCAGCGTTCGGGGAGGAAGTCGAAGGGGCGCGGGTAGAGGTCCTCGCGGTGGTGGACGAGGAGGATGCTCATCGCCACCGGGGTGTTGGCGGGGACGGCGTACTCGCCGAGCTGCCAGGGGACGGCGACGCGGCGGCCGATCAGCGGCACCACCGGGCGCGAGCGCATCGTCTCGACGATCGTCGCCTCGATCCACTCCTCGGCGCGGTCGCCGGCGCGGACCGACTCGGTCAGCGCCGCGTGGGCATCGGGTGTGCGGGTCAGCCGCTCCCAGGCCCAGGCGAGCGAGTTGGCGGTCGTCTCGTGGCCGGCGAGGACGAGGACGAGCAGCTCGTCGCGCAGTTCTTTGTCGGTCAGCGCCTCGCCCTCCTCGGTGCGCGCCTGCAGCAGCAGCGAGAGGATGTCGCGGCGCTCCCCGAGGTCGGCGGCGCGACGGCGCCCCTCGATCACCGCGTAGACGCGCTTGTCGAGGACGGCGAGGCCGATCTTCAGCGGGCCGACCGCCTCGTCGCGGCCGATGTGGAGCAGCTCGCTGATCTGGGCCTGCGGCTTGGTCGAGGCGTTGACCAGGTACCTGATGATCTGGCGCAGGCGGTGCTCGGGGGTACCGCGCTCTGGCTTGCCCTCGATGCCGAAGATCCCGGCCATGATCACGTCGAGGGTGATCGCCTGCATGCGCGGGGCGAGCGCCAGCGGCTGCCCGACCGGCCAGAGGTCGATCTCACGTTCGGTCGCCTCGGCGATCTGGCGGGTGTAGGCGGCGATCGCCTCGCCGTGGAAGGGCGGCAGCAGCAGTTTGCGCTGGCGCATGTGGCGTGGGCCGACCGCGGTGAGGACCGAGTCGGGGCCGACGATCGGGCGCAGCGGCGACTCGCCGGTCAGCGAGGGCGCCTGCTCGGGCTTGGCGGTGAAGAGGGAGCGGACGTGGTCGGGGTGGCTGGTCACCGTCACCGCGTCCTCGGTGGCGCCGTGCATGCGGAAGACCTCGCCGAGCTCGCGGCGGTTGCGGAAGACGAACTCGATCTGGCGCTGGTTGAAACGCAGCGACTGCAGGACCCGCGGCATCGGCACCTTGGGGGGCACCGGCAGGGCCGCCTGCTCCGCGGCGTCGATGGGGCCCGCGGGGGACGGCGGCGCCTCGCCCACCAGCGCAGCGGCGGTGCGCTCGTCGACCCTGGTCTCGACGGCTGGCGAGTTCATCCCTGCACTGAGGCTACATGGATCGGTGTCATGGTCTGTGAGTCTGTTCACACCCCGAACGGGGGTCTTTGGGGACGGTTCGCGGGGTCGGCTTCTCCGCCCTCTACAGTCACGGCATGCAGGCGAAACTGAGTCCGGAGGCAGGCGGCCATCTCGGCCGTCGCACCAAGATCATCGCAACCGTCGGTCCGGCGAGCTGGGATCCCGGGATCCTCGAGCAGCTGATCGACGCCGGCGCCGACGTCTTCCGGCTCAACTTCTCCCACGCCGGGCCGGACCAGCAGGCGCGCACGATCGAGAAGATCCGCGCCGCGGCGGAGGTGGTCGGCCGCGAGGTGGCGGTGCTCGGCGACCTGCCCGGGCCGAAGCTGCGGATCGGCTCGCTGCGGAACGACTACGCCGAGCTCGAGACCGGCATGCACGTGACCCTGACCCCGCGCGACGTCGAGGGGAACCGGGAGACGATCCCGGTCTCCTGGCCGGGGGTCACCGATCTGCGCGAGAACCAGCTCGTCTACCTGGCCGACGGGGCGATCCAGCTGCGGGTGAGCGACCCCGAGGCGGACGGCGTCGAGTGCGAGGTCGAGGTGGGGGGCACGCTGACCTCGCACAAGGGGATGAACATCCCCGGCGGCACGGCGATCCCGGCGACCACCGACGGCGACCTCGGCTGGGTCGAGTTCGCGGTCGAGCACGACATCGATCTGCTCGCCGTCTCCTTTGTCTCCACCGCGGCCGACCTGGCGCCGGTCAGCGAACGGCTGGCGGCGCGCGGCTCCGACATCCCGCTTGTCGCCAAGGTCGAGAAGCGCGAGGCGGCGGTGCACGCCGAGGAGATCGTCCGGGTCGCGACCGGCGGGTTGATGGTGGCCCGCGGCGACCTCGGGATCGAAGTGCCGATCGCCGAGGTGCCGGTGATGCAGAAGCGCCTGATCGCCACCGCCGGCAAGGCCTCGAAGCCGGTGATCACGGCGACGCAGATGCTGGCCTCGATGGTGACGGCGCGGCGGCCGACCCGGGCCGAGGTGACCGACGTCGCCAACGCGATCTACGACGGCACCGACGCGGTGATGCTCTCCGAGGAGACCGCGGTCGGCCAGAACCCGGTCGAGGCGGTGCGGGTGATGGACCGGATCGCCCGGGTGACCGAGCCGGACCTGCGTTACGGGGAGTGGCTGTTCACGCGGACCGACCAGGCGACCCAGGACGTTGCCGACTCGGTCGCGCAGGGGGCGGTCGGGGCCGTCTACCGGTTGGGGCTGAAAGCGCTCGTCGTGCCGACCAACAGCGGCCGCACCGCGCGGCTGGTCTCGGCGCACCGGCCGGAGGTGCCGGTCCTGGCTGTCTCCCCCTACATAAAGACCGTGCGCCGGCTCAACCTGCTGTTCGGCGTCACCGCCGTGCAGAGCGACTTCGGGACCGAGCTGCGCAGCCTGCTCGACCACTGCGCCGGGCTGGCGGCGGACCACGGGATCGCCAAGCCGGGCGAGCTGGTCGCGATTACGGCCGGGCTTGACGGCCAGGAACTCGGCACCAACCTGTTCGAGGTGCATAGGGTTCCTGGCGGATGAGCGCGGCGGCGAGACTGGAGCGGGAGGAGAGCGGCCTGGCGGTGCTGACCCTGGACAGCCCGCCCCTCAACCTCTTCGACCAGCGGATGATGGACGACCTGCGGGCAGCGGTCGTCGAGGTGGCCGCGGAGCCGCCGCGGGCGCTGCTGATCCGCGCCGAGGGCCGCGCCGTCTCCGGCGGCGTCGACGTCCACGTCTTCGCGGGCCTGACGCCGGCACAGGCGAGCGAGCTCTGGGACGAGCTGCTGGGGATGATCGACACCCTCGAGCAGCTGCCGGCCCCGATCGTCTTCGCCGCCCACGCCCTGACCCTGACCGCGGCCTTCGAGATCGCCCTCGCCTGCGACTGGATCGTCGCCTCGCCGAAGGCGGCCTTCGGCCTGGTCGAGAAGGTCGTCGGCCTGACCCCGTCGATGGGCGGCACCCAGCGCCTCGCCGAGCGCGCCGGCAGCGGCCGGGCGCGGCAGTTCGTGATGAGCGGCGACGTCTTCCCGGCCGAGGAGATGGAGCGCTGGGGAGTCGTCAACACGATCTTTCCGGCCGAGGAGTTCGAGGAGCGCTCCCGCGCCCTAGCCACCGAGCTCGCCGCCGGCCCCACCAAGGCCCACGCGATGACCAAGCACATCCTCCGCCGCTACCGCGAAGGTGGCCTGCCGGCCGCGGACGAGGCGGTCCGCACCGAAGCCGGCGACCTCTTCGCCACCGAGGATCTCCAGAACGCCGTCCAGACCTTCCTCGAGAAGGGCCCCGGCCACGCCGAGTTCCGCGGGCGATGATCCCGATCGGCACCGGTCGGTCCAGGGACGAATGATCCAGGAGGCCTCCGCCGCCGACCAACCGGCCCTGGCCCGCTCGCTGGCCGCCGCTTTCATGGACGACCCGGTCTCCAGCTGGAGCGCCCCGCACGAGCACCTGCGCCCCCGCGTCCTGCGCCGCTTCTTCGCCGAGATTCTGCGCGCCAAGCTGCCGGACGGCTTCGTCTACACCGACCCCGACCGCCGCGGCGCCGCGGTCTGGGCTCCGCCCGGCACCTGGCGGACCACGACGATGCAGGACCTGCGGCTCGCGACCGCCTTCGCCCATCCCCGCCACTGGCTCCGCGCCCCCTTGGTCGCCAGGGGCCTGCTCAACGTCGAGCGCCTCCACCCGGCCAAGCCACCGCACTTCTACCTCTCCACTCTCGGTGTCGCCCCGGAGGCCCAGGGCCAGGGTCTCGGCTCCCGGCTCCTGCAGCCGGTTCTCCAGCTCTGCGACGCCGATGCCGTCCCGGCATACCTGGAGTCATCCAAGGAGTCCAACATCGCCTTCTACGCCCGCCACGGCTTCCGCGTCACCCGCGAGATCCACCTCCCCCGCGGCCCGACCGCCTACGCCATGTGGCGCGATCCCCTCGCCTAGCCCAACCCGGGCAGCGGCCACCAACGGGGGACCCACCGACCGCGTCGCCCCCCTAAAGCCCCTAGAATCCCGCCTCCCGGGGCGCCAGCCCCGAACCCGCGCCTGTAGCTCAGTTGGATAGAGCGTCGGTCTACGAAACCGAAGGTCACAGGTTCGAATCCTGTCAGGCGCGTCCTTGCTGTTCCGTTGAGGTCCGTGCGTCTCCGAATGTTGCATCCCCCTAAACGGGCGGCGCCGTCGAGCACCACACCAAGGCTCGCCTCGGCTCTGGGGGGCGCCTGGGCCTTGGACTACGGGTCGCTCGCAGAGCGACTTCGGGCGCGGCATCCGGTCGTGCAGCGGGCGTTGGAGCGCACGAAGGCGCGGACCTGTATGTCGCGGACCGTCGCGAAGTACATCTCCCTCACTTCGGGGAGTTCGCGCTTCACGCGCTTCGCTTTGTTGTTCCCGGCCGGCTCGGTGCGCTTGTGTCGGGCGTGCCTGCGGCGTGGGCGGCGGAGCCCATGGCGAGCGCGATTCGCTCTTCGGGGGACGAGCCGCCGCCTGTTTGGCCCTTCGCTCGTGGGCGGTTCGGGGGCAAGGGGGTCGAGCCTCTGTACTCCGCGGCGCCCGAGGCTGCTGAGGAATGGTCAGAGTTGGATGAAGTCCTCGCCCTGCCCGACAGCTTGAAGGCCGGGGATGCGTTGGAGACCGCGGCGGCACTCCTCGGCCCGCTGCTCGACGAGGTCGTTTTGGTGGGCGGCGCCACGGTGATGTGGTCTGTGAGGTTTAGTTGCTCCTTGATGTAGGTACGGAGCGCTTGCGGGGCAAACGGTCTCCGTGTCGAGTCCTACTTCGAGTACGCGGTCTACGGCGCCACCGCCTCATACGGTCTGTTGGAGCGGATCGTGCTCGCTCGTCCGAGCCCGTGTTGGGGAGCTGCTCACCTGACACACAGGGCTGGTTAGCGAAATCCCTAGGAGTTACTTGCGGAGGATCTTCTCCATCGCCTTGCCCTTCGCCAGCTCGTCGACGAGTTTGTCGAGGTAGCGGATCGACTGCATGGTCGGCTCCTCGATCTCCTCCACCCGGATGCCGCAGATCACGCCTTTGATCAGGGTCCGGGACGGGTTCAGCTGTGGGGCCTCCGCGAAGAAGGTCTCGAGGTCCGTATCGCTCTCCGCCAGCGCCTCGATCTGCTCCTGGCTGTAGCCCGTCAGCCAGCGGATGATCTCGTCGACCTCGGCCTTGGTGCGGCCCTTCTTCTCCGCCTTCTCGACGTAGAGGGGGTAGACCTTCGCGAAGGTGATCGCGTAGACGGCATCGGTCGAGCGCTTCGGCATCGGCCGCGAGACTAGCCGGACTACGGGTTCAGCCGCACCGGCAACGATTTCAGCTGGTTAAGGAAGGCCGACTCGATGAAGGCCGGGTCGCCGTCGATCTCGATGTTCGGGTAGCGGGCGAGGGTCTCCTCGAGGAGGATCTTCAGCTCCAGGCGGGCCAGGGCGGTGCCGAGGCAGAAGTGGCGGCCGCCGGCGCCGAAGGCCTGGTGCTCGGGGTTGCGGAGGACGTCGAAGCGGTCGGGATCCTCGTAGCGGGTCTCGTCGCGGTTGGAGGAGGCGTACCACATGACCACCTTGTCGCCGGCTTTGATCTCCTGGCCGGCCAGCTCGGTGTCCTTGGTGGCGGTGCGGCGGAAGTGGGCGAAGGCGGGGAACATCCGCAGCGCCTCCTCGACGGCGCCGGGGATCCGGGAAGCGTCCTCGAGCAGGAGCCGGCGCTGGCCGGGGTTCTCCATCAGCGCTCGCATCGCCGAGCAGTAGGTCGCCTTGGTGCTGTCGTTGCCGGCGGCGACGAGCAGGAAGAAGCCCATTACGATCTCGTGCTCCTCGAGCCGCTCGCCTTCGACCTCGGCGTGGACGAGGACGCTCGTCAGGTCGTCTGTGGGGTTCTCGCGGCGCTCGGCGATCAGGGCATTGCAGCGGGCGAAGACCTGCTGGATCGCCTGCTGGATGGTCTCTTCGACGTTGTCGATCGAGCCGCTGTAGTCGGGGTCACTCGCCGCCAGCGCCATGTTCATCAGCTCGGCCCAGGCGGCGTCGTCCTCCTCCGGGATGCCCATGAAGTTGCCGATCACCCGCGAGACGGCGGGCTGGGCGACGTCGGTGACGAGGTCGGCGGTCTCGCGCCCCTCGAGGCGGTCGAGGACGCCGGTGACGATCTCGCGGATCGCCGGCTCGTGGGCGGCGATCCGTTTCGGCGTGAAGCCGGCCTGGAAGAGCGCCTTCAGTCGGTCGTGCTTGGGCGGGTCCATGCCGATGAACATCGCCCGCGCCAGCTCGATCGGGAAGACCTCGTCGATCACGACGACGCCGCCAAGTTCGGAGGAGTAGGTCTCCCAGTCGCGGCTGACGGTGTGGACGTCGTCGGCGCGGGTGACCGACCAGAAGCCCTTCGCCTTCGGCAGCTCCGTCACCTCGGAGGTCCAGTGGACGGGGCACTGGCCGCGCATCCGCTTGAACAGCTCCCGCGGGGGTCCTTCGACCCAGTGCACCCGCTCGAGCACCAGGGCGTCCTCGACGTTCCCTTCCCCGGCGGCGATCTCGGTCTGGTCCGACACGCTGGACGATCATACTGGCTGCCTGGCCAGTTTCGAAACGCAGGGTTCGCCGCTAGCCGGTCCGGGGCCGGGCGAGAGCCCAACCGACGGCTGTCAGCAGCGCTCCGAAGGCGAGGAAGCCGAGATCCCAGCCGAGCGGGGCGCCGAGGTCGTCCCGGACGTGGTGGAGGCCGAGCACGTGGTGATCGACGATGCCCTCGACGAGGTTGAAGGCGCCCCAGCCGATCAACAGCCCACCGAAGTGACGGTGCCACGGGGGCGCCAGCTCGCCGCGCTGCCAAGCACGAGTGGCGGCGATCGTGCCGGCCAGGACCGCGATCCACGTCGCCAGATGGAAGAAGCCGTCGGCGAGCGTGTTGTGTTCGAGGCCGAGCAGCGTCGAGCTCGGGCAGCAGCCCTCGCTGCTCAACATGTGGTGCCACTGGAGGATCTGGTGGAGGACGATGCCGTCGAGGAAGCCGCCGAAGCCGATGCCCATCAGCAGGGAGGGGAGCAGCGGCGATTGGCGCCGCGTCGCCATGGCCCCGCTCACCGCTCCTTCCGCCCGCTGCGTCATCGCGGGCTAGAGCTTGTCCTCGAGGTCCTCCGCTTTGCGGCCGTGATGGCGGGCCATCTCCCGCTCCCGGGCGGCGCGCTGGTCGGCCTCGGCGGCCTCCTGGGCCAGCTCGTCGGCGCGAGCGCGCTGCCTGTCCGCGACCTCGGCGTGGCGCTCGGACTCGGTGCGGTGCCCGCCGGCTTGCTCGGTTAACCGTTCGCGCTCGATCGCCCGCCGAGCACGCGCCCGCTTCATCGCCATCAGCAAGAGGGCGATGAGCACCACCGCGACGACCGCGATCACGACTATCAGCCAGGTTGCCATGGTCTCCCGTACCCGCCGGATGACCGATCAACCATCGCGATCCGGATGGCGGTGCGGCGATCGGGGTACCGGGTGCCCGTGTTCGACTGGCTGACCGAGGAGGTCTCGCACAGCTCGCTGACCTACGTGGCCGTCTTCTTCGCGGCGGGCGCCGACGTCCTCCTGCCGCTGATCCCGTCGGAGACGATGGTGATCACGGCCGCGGTTCTGGCCGCGCAGGGCGACCTGCTGATCGTCGTGATCGTGCCCGCGGTCGCCCTTGGCGCCTTCCTCGGCGACAACGTCAGCTACCTGCTCGGCCGCCGCGTCGGCGACCCGGTCGCCCGCCGCCTCTTCCGCGGCGAGAAGGGGCAGGCGCGGCTGGACTGGGCCGAGCGGGCGATCCAGCGGCGCGGCGCGGTGCTGATCGCGGTCGGCCGCTTCATCCCCGGCGGCCGCACCGCGACCACCTTCGCGGCGGGCACGCTGGAGATGCCCTACCGGCGCTTCGTCGTCGCCGACGCCGTCGCCGCGGCGATCTGGGCCGTCTACGTCTCCGCGCTCGGCTACCTCGGCGGCGAAGCCTTCAAGGAAAGCCTCTGGCTGCCGCTGGCGGCCTCGTTCGGCTGCGCGATGGCGGTCGGCCTCGGCTTCGAAGCCTGGCGGCGGATCCAGAAGCGACGCGGCAAGGACCTGCTGGGGGACGAGCTGGAGGCCTGACGCTTCAGCCCTTGGGGGCGGAGGTGCGGCGCCCACAGGTAGTCCTCGATTCGGGCTTGGTCGCGGAGTCCGCGAGGCGCCCGAGCAGTACCAGCCAGCAGCCGAGGAGGACCTGGGCGGCGCGCTGGCAGAGGCCTTTGACGGTGTCGATTCCGTCGAAGGGATAGCTGAGGCCGGTCACCAGGGTGAGGGCGAGCCAGGCGGCGCCGATCGCGAGGGTGGCGGTGCCGAGGCGGCGGCTGGCGGGGTGGCCGCGGAGGGCGGTGCCGACGAGGGCGAAGGCGGCGGCGAGGGAAACGGTTTCGAGCAGGTTGGCCGTGCTGTGGACGAGGTCGAAGGGGTCGTAGCTGAGGTCACAGGCGTGTTCGAGGGCTTCGGAGCAACTGAGCGGGGCGCCGCCGCCGATGGCGAGCAGGGCGCCGGCGGCAAGCAGGAAACCGAGGCCGCGGCGGAGCAGGGGAGGGGCGGGCGGCTCGTCCGGGCGGCCGGGCTCCGCGGTCGCCCGCAGCAGCAGGGCCGCGTAGGCGGCGACCGCCAGCCCAGCGGCGATTTCGAGCAGCTGGAAGCGCCAGCCGTAGACCTGGGTGCGGGCGGCGAGGTCGCTGATCCAGGCATCGGAGAGGTCGGTGCGGGCGGCCAGCCAGTCTTCGAGCAGCCAGAAGTTGGCGAGCAGGGCAGTGGCGAGGCCGGCCAGGGCGAGCGAGCGGGGGCGGGTCACCGGCCGCAGCCTAGATGCCGGTCGCGCCGGTGACGCTGGCAGGATGCCCGCCCATGAGCGTTGAGCCGAAGGGTCGCGGCAACCTCGACGCGATCCTGGCGACGGCCGAACACGACCGCGCCCGGCTCGACTCGAAAGCGCTCGGCGCCTTCAGCCTCACCCTGCTCGGGGTCGCCAGTGTCGTCGGCGCCGGCATCTTCGTCGTCACCGGCGACGCCGCCGCCCACTACGCCGGCCCGGCGGTCCTGATCTCCTTCGTGCTCGCCGGCATCGTGGCCGGGCTGACCGCCCTCTGCTACGCCGAGCTGGCCTCCTCGATCCCGGCCGCGGGCAGCACCTACTCCTACGCCTTCGCGGCCTTCGGGCCGTTGATCGGCTGGTTCATCGGCTGGGACCTGCTGCTCGAGTACCTGTTCGCCGCCTCGACCGTGGCGGTCGGCTGGTCGGGGTACTTCGTCTCGCTGACGGAAACGCTCGGCGTCCAGATTCCGCACGCGCTCGCCAGCCCGCCCTTCGGCGACGACCCGGGCGTCGTCAACCTGCCGGCGATCGCGGTGATGCTGCTCACCTCCGGCGCGCTCTGGCTCGGCACCAAGGAGTCGGCGGTAGCCAACAACGCGATGGTGATCCTCAAGCTCGCGATCCTCTCCCTCGTCGTCGGGGTCGGGATCTTCTACGTCACCTCCACGAACCTGACCCCGTTCGTGCCCGCCCACGAGGGGGGCTTCGGGGACTTCGGGTGGAGCGGCGTCCTCCGCGGGGCCGGGATCGTCTTCTTCGCCTACATCGGCTTCGACGCCGTCTCCACGGCGGCGGCCGAGTCGCGCGACCCGCGGCGGACGGTCCCGATCGGGCTGCTGGGCACGGTCCTGATCGCGACCGCGATCTACATCGCCGTCGGCTTCGTCCTCACCGGGATGCTCGACTACCGCCAGCTCGGCGTCGCCGACCCGATCGCGGCGGCGCTGGAAGCGGGCGGCCGCGACCTCGACTGGCTGCTGAAGCTGACCGACGTCGCCGCCATCGTCGGCCTCGCCTCGACGGTCCTGGTCACCCTCTACGGGCAGACCCGGATCTTCATGCGGATGTCCGAGGACGGGATGCTGCCGCCCGCCTTCGGCAGGGTCAGCCGCCGCACCCGCACGCCGCAGTTCTCGATCGTCCTCTGCGGGATCGTCGGCAGCCTCGTCGCCGGCTTCGTGCCGCTCTCGGTGCTCGGCGAACTGATCTCGATCGGGACC
>CAMPIP010000053.1 GCA_946886425.1 uncultured Actinomycetes bacterium | reverse complement strand
GCCTGATGACGCTGTTCTTCTTCCTGATCGCCCTGGAGATCAAGCGCGAGCTGGTCACCGGCGACCTCCGCGACCCGAAAGCGGCCGCGCTGCCGATCCTCGCGGCCGCCGGCGGCGTCCTCGTCCCGATCGCGGTCTTCCTGGCCGTTACCGGCACCGCCGTCGACTCCAGCGGCTGGGGCATCCCGATGGCGACCGACGCCGCCTTCGCGATCGCGGTCCTGGCGATCCTCGGCGACCGGGTCGCGATCGGCGTCCGGCTCTTCCTGGTCACCCTGGCGGTCGCCGACGACGTCGCCGCGATCGGCGTGATCGCCGTCGCCTACACCGGCGAGCTCTCGCTCGTCTGGCTGGCGGTCGCCGCGGCGGGCCTGGGCCTCGTCGCCGCAATGCGGGCCCTCGGCGTCTCCCGGATCCTCGCCTTCCTGCCGGTGGCGCTGCTCGTCTGGGTGGCGACCCTGGAGTCGGGCGTCCACGCAACGCTCGCCGGCGTCGCCCTCGCCCTGCTCACCCCCGCCCGCCCGGTCAGGGGGCGCAAGGTCCTCGAGCAGCTCGAGGACGGCCTCCACCCCTACGTCAACTTCCTGATCCTCCCCGTCTTCGCGCTCGCCAACGCCGGCGTCGAGTTGAGCGGCTCCTCGCTTTCGGACCCCGACGCCCGGCGGGTGGCGCTCGCGGTCGCCGTCGCCCTCGTCGTCGGCAAGTTCGCCGGCGTCGCCGGCGCGGCGCTGCTGGCCCTGAAGCTGCGGCTCGGCGCCCTCCCCACCGGCGTCGACCGCCGCGGCCTGCTCGGCGCCGCCGCCCTCGCCGGCATCGGCTTCACCGTCTCGCTCTTCATCACCCCGCTCGCCTACCCTGGCCCGCCCCTTCTGGAAGCCGCCAAGATCGGCATCCTCGCCGGCTCGATCGTCTCGGCGGTCGTCGGCATCTCGATCCTGGCTCCCGGCGGCCGGCACCCGAGCCGCGAGCAGTGAAAAACGGAGCCCGATCGACTTTTTCCATGCCATAGGCTGGAAAAACTTGGTCAGGTGAAGTCGCCGAGCCCCAGGCGCTCGAGCCGGACCGGGTCGGCGAGCGCGTCGATCGCGACCACCCTGCCGCCGGCGACGGTGAAGGCCATCACCGCGAAGGGGCGCCCCCGCGGCGCGACGAGGACGCCGGCGACGCCGTTGACGAGCACCGGGCGCACGTGAGGCGAGAGGTTGGCGAAGGTCATCGCCCGGCTGGCGACCTCGGTGGCGCCGCGGATCACGTGGTTGGCCGAGGGGCGGGCGTCGCCGCCGTCGGAGCGGATCACCACGTCCGGGTGCAGCACAGCGACCAGGGCGTCGAAGTCGCCCTCGCGGGCGGCGGCGAAGAAGGCGTCGACGACCTCGCGCTGACGATCGAGGTCGACGTCGGGCACGGTCGGTTCGGCCTCGACCCGACCGCGGGCGCGGCTGGCTGCCTTCCGCGCCGCCACCGGCGAGCGTCCGATCAGCTCGGCGACCTGCTCGAAGGGAACCGCGAAGCTGTCATGGAGGACGAAGGCGACGCGCTCCTCGGGGCTGAGGGTCTCGAGCACGCTCATCATCGCCAGGCCGACCGAGTCGGCGAGCAGCGCCTCTGCCTCGGGTTCGCCGCCGGCGGCCGGGCTGACGATCGGGTCGGGGACGTGGGGGCCGAGCGGCTCCTCGGGACGGGCCCTGCGGGCTCGCAGCATGTCGAGGCAGATCCGCGCCACCACGGTGGTCAGCCAGCTCGGGAGGTCCTCGATCTCCCCGGCGTCGCTGCGGGCCAGGCGCAGCCAGGCCTCCTGCACCGCCTCGTCGGCTTCGCCGCTGGCGCCGAGCATCCGGAAGGCGACCGCGCGGAGGCGGCCGCGGTCCCGCTCGAACCGCCTGGCCAGGTCCTGCTGTCCCGAATCGGTCACATCTCCGCCCTCGGCTTCGTCACAGCTGTGAACGCGGAAAAAAGACAGCCGCCACCGCGGCGGCCGCAACCGAAAGGAAAGCAGCCATGGCAGAGAAGAAGATCGCCGTCGCCGGCACAACCGGCCGCCTCGGCACCCACACCGTCGAGATCCTTCGCGAGCGCGGCCACGTGGTGGTGCCGATCTCGCGCGGCAACGGGGTCGACGTGATCACCGGCGAGGGCCTCGCGGCCGCGCTGGAGGGCGTGGACGTCGTCGTCGACGCCGCCACCACCCCATCGCCCGACGGAGCCGAGGAGTTCTTCGCGACCGCGGCGCGCAACCTGCAGGAGACTGGCGCCGAGCGGGGCGTCGCCGGGATCCTCGTCGTCTCGATCGTCGGCACCGACCACTTCGACCACGGCTACAACGCCGCCAAGGTCACCCAGGAGCGGGCCCACCTCGAGGGGCCGGTGCCCGCCCGGATCCTCCGCGCCACCCAGTTCCACGAGTTCGTCGCCGAGCTGGTCGAGTGGAGCCGCCAGGGCGAGGTCAGCTTCGTGCCCGACATGCGCACCCAGCTGGTCGCCGCCCGCAGCGTCGCCGCGGCGATCGCCGACCTCGTCGACGGCGCCGAGGGCGCGCCGGTCGGCAACCCGGTCGCCGAAGTCGCCGGGCCGCGCCCGGAGAGCCTGGTCGAGATGGCCAAGCTCTACGCCGCCAAGCAGGGCAACGGCCTGCGGATCGAGGCCGGCGAGTGGCCGGACGACCCGGAAGGCCTCTACCCCTCCGGCGCCCTTCTCCCCGGCCCGGTCGCGAAGCTCGCCGGCCCGAGCTACGAGGAGTGGCTCAACCGGTAGCGGTTGCGATCACACCCGCCTCGACGGCCGGCGCGGCGTAGGCGGCGGCGAGCGTCGCGACCGTCTCGTGTGCGTTGAGGCCGCTGGGGTTCGGGACCACCCAGAGTGCCGCGCCGGACCAGCGGCTGGCGCTGTCGAGCGTCTCCGGCTGCCGTCCCAGGACCGCGGCGCGATCGCCGAAGGCGTCGCGGTAGGCGGAGATGCCGGCGATCGCGACCACCTTGGGGCGGTGCTCGGCGACGAACCGCGGCAGTCGCTCGCCGCCCTCGCGCAGCTCCGTGGCGGAGAGCTCGGAGGCGCGGGCGGTCGCCCGCCCGACCAGGTTGGTCATCCCCACGCCCCGCGCCACCAGGTGCGCCCGGTCGGCATCGCTCATTCCGGCCGCCCGGTCGACCTCGTACTCGGTGATCCCGGCCGCGGCCAGGGCCGGGTAGAAGCGGTTGGTTGGATGCGCGAAGTGGGTCTGGACGGCCGCCGTCCAGAGGCCCGGATTGATGCCGACGAACAGCAGCTTCAGGCCCGGACCGACGAGATCGTCGACCTCGCGGCCCCGGAAGGACTCCAGTTCCTCGCGCGTGAACCGCATGCCGCCATCCTGTCGAATCCCGGCGCTCCCGTTCGTCGCCCGGGTAGAGGGACCCAGGAGAGGATCCCGCGACAAAGGAGATCGAGATGGGCAAGCTGATCGCGACCACCCAGGCCACCCTCGATGGCGTCGTCGACCCGGTCGGCGAGTGGGTGCAGGCCGACGGGGATCACGGCGAGTACTCGTTCGAGCGACAGGCGGCATCCGCCGGGCTGGTCCTCGGCCGCAAGACCTTCGAGGGACTGGCCGGCTACTGGCCGAGCCAGACCGGCAGATGGGCGGAGATGGTCAACGCGATGCCGAAGTTCGTCGGCTCCACGACCCTGTCCGGAGACCTCGACTGGAACGGGACCCTGCTCGAAGGCGATCTCGAGGACTCCGTCCCGCGGGTGAAGGCTGAGACCGACGGCGACCTCTTCATGCACGGCAGCGGCGAGTTCGCCTACACCCTCGCCGAGAGGGGCCTCGTCGACGAGTTCGAGGTCTACCTCAACCCGATCGTCTGGGGCGGCGGCAACCTCCACGTGCTCGGCGACCGGGGAACCGTGCGGATGGAGCTCGACGGAGTCAAGCGCTTCGACTCCGGCGTGGTCCTGCTCACCTACCTGCCGGCTGGGGGCTGGGCGTAGCGGCGCTGGTGGTGGGAGTGGAGGTGGGCGCGGCCTCCGGTCGCAGCATCGAGCCCGGCCCCGTTTCCCGCCAGATCGCGAACATCATCAGCGCCGCGAAGAACACCATGGCGCTGAAGGCGACCGCGTCGTTGAGCTCGTATCCGTCCCTGAGCGGGTTCGGTCCCTGGGTGCCGAAGGTGGCGGTGACGGCGAGGAGGAAGACCTCGAAGGCGCGAAGGACCAGGATCGCCCGGATCGCCTTCGAGCGCAGCCAAGAGAAACGCTCGGCGGCCTGCTCGATCGCGAGGACGGCGAGCACGGCGAGGACCCAGGCCTGCATCCCCTCGCGGAGGATGCCGGAGCTGCCGTTCCCCCAGTAGATCCAGAAGATCACGAAGGGGATCGCGACGACCGCGAAGAACGGCCAGGTCCAGCGCTTGGCGAAGCGCCAGAGGCCGACCAGCAGGATCGGGAAGAAGAGGATCGCAAAGCCGAACGGGACCCCCGACCAGTACTGGAAGAAGAACTGGGATATGCCCGGCGAGATGCCGAACAGGGTGTTGATCGAGACGTTGTGGTCCTGGAAGATCGGCAGGTAGAGCGGCACCAACGTGTCCGCCAGCGAGGTGAGGCGGAAGGAGATCCACTCCGAGACCGAGGGGTGGTAGTTGGGAGCGGCCTGTTCGAAGTATTCGAGGAAGCCGCTCTGCCCGTTGTGGCCGCGGTTGGCGTACATCCAGCCGCCGACGAAGACCGCCGTGCCGGCCCCCATCAGCAGGGGCGGGATGATCCGCGGCCGTTTCAGCTTCGCCCCCCGCAGCGGCCAGACCGAGAGCGGCCCGAGCGCGAAGTAGCCGAGCAGCGCGCCGGGGTGGAATAAGTAGCCGACCCCGACTGACATCCCGCCCCGCAGCGGCTTGCTTTCGAACAGCCAGAGGGCGCCGAGGAGGATGAAGGAAGCGGCGAGGAGCTTCGGCCACGTGAAGATCAGCTCCTGGTAGACGAACGGGGTGCTGATCCCGAGGAGCAGGGCGAGGCGCGCCGCCCGGGAGCCGGCCAGGTTCCGGACCAGCTGCCACATCGTCAGCAGCGCCGTCGCGCTCATCGTGATCATCGCGATCCGGAACGCCATGAAGCCCTGGGCGTCGAACGGCTCCCAGGGCTGATTGGGAACGCCGAGGACCGGCCGGCCGCCGGTGAGCAGGACGACTGGGGCGCTGGCGATTCCCGCGACGGGGCCGCGCGAGGAGAACATGTACGGCAGGAACAGTTCCCAGCCGTCCGGCCCGTAGGGCTTGGTGCCGTGGGCGACCATCTCGGTGACCACGTAGGGGATGTGGCTGTCGGGCCGCGGCTCGGCGACCAGGTTGCGCCCGATCTGGCCCCCCTCGAGCTCTCCGACCGGGCTCAACGACCAGAGCGAACGGGCGATCGCCAGCCCGACCGGGATCCCCAGCAGCAGCAGCGTCCGCTGCTCCTCCGGCGTCAGGAAGTCCTCGGGGCCGGAGGCGAGCAGGACCCCGAACATCAGGCCGAGGGCCGTGCCGGCGACCGCGAGGCAGGTCACGTCGGGACCGAGCACGCCGTGCAGCGACCAGGCCAGGCAGCCGGCGAAGGTGACCAAGCCGAGCCCGAAGAGCGGCAGGAAGGCGAGCCGGATCGGCCGATCGAGCAGCGCCCGCACGGCGATCCCCGGCCCCATCAGCAGCGTCAGCGCCAGGCAGACCGTGAGCCCGACGCGGGCGAAGTCGAGCGACTCCTGCTTCAGCGTCGTGTGCGTGGCTTCGGTCGCCGGCTTGGCCAGCCCGAGCAGGCAGGCGAGCGCCGCCCCGACGAGCAGAGCCAGCATGATGATTCTCTCGATTCTGATCCGGCGCATTCTCAACCGGCGCACCGGATCCTTGCCCAGCCCGCCGGCGGCGGACGATATCGGTGAGCTCGGCCTAACCGTTGGCCATCTCCTTCGCTCCGACTTAGACTCGTCGCCCATGAACCTGCGCAGCGTCTGGCGGGGGGCGCTGGTACTGCTCCTCGACGCCCTCGCCCTTCTCCTCCTCTCGGAGCTGCTCTCGGGGTTCGTCCTCGCCGGCGCCGGCTCGGCGCTGGCGGCGGCAGCGCTGATCGGCGTCCTCAACGCGCTGCTCTGGCCGCTGCTGACGCGGCTGGCCCTGCCGCTGACGGTGCTGACGCTCGGGACCGGGGCGTTGCTGCTCAACGGGTTGCTGGTCGCCTTCGCCGTCGACGTGCTTCCCGGCGGCGAAATCGGCGGGGTCCTCGAGGGAGCGGTGGTGGCACTGGCGATGACCGCGGTCACCACCGCCGTCTACGGGCTGCTCGCCGTCGACGAGGACGACGCCTGGTACCGCCACATGGTGCGCCGGCAGCTGCGACATCGCGAGGAGGCGGTGAAGAGCGACGTCCCCGGAGTCGTCTTCCTGGAGATCGACGGGCTCGCCCACGACGTCCTGCGCCGGGCGCTCAGCGAGGGCAGCGCCCCCAACCTCGCCGCCTGGCTGCGCGACGGCTCGCACCGACTGAGCAAGTGGGAGACCGACTGGTCCTCGCAGACCGGCGCCTGCCAGGCCGGCCTCCTGCACGGAGACAACGACGACATGCCGGCATTCCGCTGGTGGGAGAAGGAGCACGACCGGGCGATCGTCACCAACCACCCCCGCGACGCCGAAGAGCTGGAGCGGCGCCACTCCGACGGCCGCGGGCTACTGCACGCCGACGGCGCCAGCCGCGCCAACATCCTCTCCGGCGACGCTCCCCACTCGATGTTGACGATGAGCACGGCCCTGCGGCGGCGGCGCCCGATCGGCCGCGACTACGCCGCCTACTTCTCGCGCCCCTACGCCGTCGCCCGCACCTTCGTGCTGGTGATCGCCGAGATGGCCCGCGAGCGCCGCGCCGCCCGCGCCCAGGTCCGCGACGACGTGCGCCCGCGGATCCCCCGCGGCCGCTCCTACGCGCTGGTGCGGGCCTGGGCGACGGTGGTGCAGCGCGACCTCCAGGTCGCCGCGGTCCTCGGCGACATCCTCGCCGGCCGGCCGACGATCTACACCACCTTTCTCGCCTACGACGAGGTCGCCCACCACTCGGGGATCGAGCGCCACGACGCGCTGGCGGTGCTGCGCGACCTCGACCGCCAGATCGCCCGGATCGCCGCCGCCTGCCCGGAGGCGCCGCGCCCCTACCGACTGGTCGTGCTCTCCGACCACGGCCAGTCGCAGGGCGAAACCTTCCGGGACCGGTTCGGCGAAAGCCTCGAAGAGCTGGTCCGCTCCGCCTGCGAGCCCGACAGCACGGTCGCCGTCGAAGGCGGCGAGGACGACGCGCTCGCCTACCTCAGCGCCGGGCTGACCGAGGTCGCCCGCGACGACACCGCCGCGGCGGGTGCGGTGCGGATCGCGACCCGGGGACGCCGCGCCAACGGCGCCGTCGCGCTCGAGGGGGAGTCCCGTCGCGAGATCGAACAGGCCCACGGCGACGGCGTGCCCGAGCTCTCGGTGATGGCCTCGGGGTGCCTGGGGCTGGTCAGCTTCCCCCGCGAGCCCGACCGGGTCAGCCTGGAGCGGATCGAAGCGCTCTACCCGCGCCTTGTCCCGACACTCCGCGAGCACCCCGGCGTCGGCTTCCTGCTGGTCCGCTCGGAGCGCACCGGCGCCACCGTGATCGGCCCCGCCGGCATCAACTACCTCGACGAGGGACGGGTCGAGGGCAGGGACCCGCTGGCGCCTTTCGGCCCCAACGCCGCCGCGCACGTGAAGCGGACCGACGGCTTCCCCCACTGCGCCGACCTGATGCTCAACAGCGCCCTCTGGCCGGACTTCGACGAAGTCGCCGCCTTCGAGGAGCTGGTCGGCTCCCATGGCGGCATGGGCGGGACCCAGTCCTTCCCGTTCGTCCTCCACCCCGCCGAGCTGGAGTGGCCGGACGAGGAGGTGGTCGGGGCGGAACGGGTCCACCGCGTCTTCCGCGCCTGGCTCACCCAGCTGGGGCACGCGGACTACGCCAGCGAGGTCGCCTCGCCGGGCGCGAGCACCCGGATCTCCACCTGAGGCGCCAGCTCTCGGACCGCGGCGGCGAACCGGCGCGGCGGCTGGCGCAGCGGGTCCGGCCGCAGCCGCGCCAGCCCGGCCGGGTAGAGCGTCCCCCAGTGGATCGGGACCGCCACGCGCGGTGAGAGCAGCGCCGCCGCCCGGGCGGCGCGCTCGGGGTCGAGGTGGCCGGGACCGAGGCTCGGCCCCCAGCCCCAGATCGGCAGCAGCGCCAAGTCGAGGTCGCCGGCGAGCCCGGCCATGCCGTCGAAGAGGTCGGTGTCGCCGGCGAAGTAGACCCGCCGCTCGGCCTCCAGCAGGAACCCGATCGCCTCCGCATCGGCAGCCCCGCGCCGCGCCCCCTCGTGGTCGGCCTCGACGGCGGTGACGGCTACCTCCCCGACCCGTGTCGACTCCCCCGGCGCCAGCTCGGTCACGGCAGGGAAGCCCCGCCGCGCGAAGAACTCGCCGGCCCCCGGCGGCACCAGCAGCGGCACTTCCCGCCCGATACGCCGCAGCGAGGGCAGGTCGACGTGGTCGCGGTGCAGGTGGGAGATCAGCACCGCGTCGAGCCGCTCGCCGACCGCCGCCGGCGGGGCCGCCCCCCGCCGCCGCAACGGCCCGACCCGCGAGCGCAGCACCGGGTCGGTCAGCAACCGCACACCGCCCAGCTCGGCGAGCACGGTCGCGTGCCCGACGTAGGTGACCCGGCTCGGCCCGGTCGCGCTCATCGGGGGCGACGACCCTGTCGGGGCCGCTGCGTATCTTCGGCGCCGATGAGCGAGCGGAAAAAGGAAGTCATCGAGATCGACCCCGGCGCATTGAGCGGCATCTTCGCCGCCCCGAAGTGGATGCGCGACCTCGGCTTCTCGGCCTGGCTGCTGGTCGGGGTCGGGGCGGCGGTGATCGGCCTGATCTGGCTGCTCGGCCTGACCCAGACGATCGTGATGCCGGTGATCACGGCCGGGATCGTCGCCTCCGTCGTCTCCCCGGCGGTCGACTGGCTGCACCGGCGCGGGGTGCCGAGGGCGATCGGCGCCACGCTCGTCTTCGTCCTCATCGCCCTGATCGGATTCGGCATCGGCCTGATGGTGATGAGCGGCATCGCCAGCGAGGCGAGCAGCCTCTCCGCCCACCTCCGCGAAGGCGCCCGCGAAATCGAGTCGCTGCTGCGCGACCTCGGCGTCAAGGCAGGGACGGCGGCCGGCGCCAACAGCGACACCAGCGCCTCGGTCAGCACTGCCTTCGCGGCGCTCACCCACGGGCTCTTCGGCGGCATCGAGCAGCTGACGTCGCTTGCCGTCTTCCTCTCCTTCACCGCCCTCAGCCTCTTCTTCCTGCTCAAGGACGCGCCGACGATCGGCGGCTTCGTCGAGCGCCACCTCGGGGTCCCAGTCCCCCTCGCCCACTCGGTCCTGGCCCGGGTGGCCAGCAGCCTGCGCGGCTACTTCCTCGGGGTGACGATCGTCGCCGTCTGGAGCGCGGCGATCGTCGGCGCCGGCGCCCTGCTGCTCGGCGTCCCCCTGCCCGGCACGATCGTCGTCGTCACCTTCGTCGGCGGCTACGTCCCCTACATCGGCGCCTGGACCGCCGGGATCTTCGCGGTCCTGATCGCCCTCGGCGGCCAGGGCCCGGAAGCGGCGCTGGCCCTGGGGGTCGTCGTCCTACTGGCCAACGGCCTCTTCCAGCAGCTGGTTCAGCCGATCGCCTACGGCGCCACCCTCAACCTCCATCCCCTCGCCGTCCTCATCGTCACCGTCGCCGGCGGCTGCCTCTTCGGAACCGTCGGCCTGGTCCTCGCCGCCCCTCTGCTCTCCGCCGGGGTTCGGATCGCGACCGAGATCCGCGCCAGCGATGGCGACCGCGAATCGGTCGCCGAGGCCCCCGGCGGGGGCCCCGGCGAGTCGGCGTCGACCTAGCCCGCGGCCGGCATCCGCGCGATCGAGGCGCGGCCGGCGTTGAGCTTGTTTTCGAGGTCCTGGGCCTGGTTGACGCGTCGGCTCTGCAGGGTGCGGACCCTGGCGCCGTAGATCAGCCGGTTGCGGCCGCGCAGGGTTTCGATCGCTTCGTCGTCGTTCTGCTGGACGACCCGGGAAGCAGAGGCCTTGGCGCTGCGGATCGCGGCTTTTTCACGGCGGTAGCCGGCCCTGAGATCGGTGAGTTCTTCCTGTTCGACCTTGCGGTCGTCGGCGATCCGCTTGACCCGCAGTTCGATCGCTTCCTGGATTAGGGCCTTGCGCGGGACGCCTTCGGCGCTGGCCTTCTGCTTGCGCAGGCCGCGGATCTCCTTGCGCAGGGCCGCGCTCCTGTTGTCGTAGGTGTCTTCGAGGCGGCCGACCGTGCTCTCGTAGTTGGCGGCGGCCCGGTTCATCCGCGCGTCGTAGTCGCTGCGCAGGGCGGCGAGTTCCCCGGCCTCGGTGCGCCGGATCGTGCTCACGCCGGCCTTCAGGGCCCGCTGCGATTCGGCCTGCGCCAGCTTCTTGCCGCGGTTGAAGAGCGCGGTCGATTTGTTCACGGCGGCCTCGTGCTTGTTCTCCAGCTGGCCGTCGTAACTGGCCTTCTGGGCGGCGGTGGCCGGGCTGCTCGAGAGCTTGCCGAGCTTTTCCACGAAGCCGACCAGCGCCTTGTACTGCGCGGTCGAGGCCAGGGGCGGAGCGCTGGCGGCGCGGGCGGCGGGTGCCAGCAGGGCTACGGCAAGCAGAGCGACCGCCGCCGCGGGGACGAGCGAACGCAGCATTCGGGACCGGTTCATCGGAATCAAGACACTCCTTGGACGAGCGCCGGGGCGCATTGGGGTTCTTCCGCCTATCGGCTAACGCCGCGGTTTCTTCAACCTGAACGAAAAGATCCGGCGGGGACAGCGGCAGCTTGGCCGTAGGATCGTGCGATGCCGTTCACTCGCCTGAACCTCAAGGAGGATCTGCCCGACGTCGGCTCCAACTTCGACGGCCCGCCCGACCTCGAGTTCCGCCTCGCGACCCAGGCCCTCGGGCTCGAGCAGTCCGGCCTCGGCTACCAGAGCGTCCAGCCCAACTACCGCTTCCCCTACGGCCACACCCACGAGCGGCAGGAGGAGGTCTACGTCGTCCTGCGCGGCAGCGGCCGCATGAAGCTCGACGACGAGATCGTCGAGCTCGAGCAATGGGACACGGTGCGCGTCCCACCCGGCACCTGGCGAGGCTACGAGGCCGGCCCCGATGGCCTCGAGATCTTCGTCATCGGCGCCCCCAACCTCGGCGAGAATCCGCGCGACGACGTCGAGGGCCGGCGCGACTGGTGGATTGACTAGCGAGCGCAAGCGCTAGGGGCTCGTCGTCACGTCGTCCGCAATGCCTCGGTCGGGGTGAGGCGGGCCGCGCGCAGCGCCGGGTAGAGGCCGGCGACGCCGCCGAGCAGGCAGGCCGCGAGCAGGCCACCGCCGATCGCGAGCGGCGGCACCAGCAGTTCGAGCCCTTCGTAGGCAGCGTAGGCCCCGGTGGCGCCGACGCCGAGCAGCACCCCGGCGGCGCCGCCGAGCACGCCCAGCACGAACGACTCGGAGAGGAACTGGGCGGCGATGTGGCGGCGGCGAGCGCCGAGCGCGCGGCGCAGGCCGACCTCGGAGCGGCGCTCCAGCACCGAGATGATCATCACGTTGGCAATCCCGATCCCGCCGACCAGCAGCGCCACCGCGCCGAGCCCGAGGAAGAGCGAGGTGAAGGCGCCCTCGGCGGCGGCCTGGGCCTCGAGCGCGTCGGAGGGGCGGCTGACCGCGACCTCCTCGGGAGCCCAGGGGTCGGCGGCGCTCGGCAGCAGCGCCGCCGCGTCGCGCACCTGTGCTTCGCCCTCGCCGGCGCGGACGTAGACCCTGGAGGGATTGCGCTCGGTCCCGAACAGGCGCTTCGCGACCGGGTAGCCGACCAGCGCGGCGCTGTCGAGTTCGGGAGCGAGCGGCAGCGGCTCGAGGATCCCGACCACCGTGAAGAGGCGACCGGAGAGATAGACCTGGGTGATCCCTTCGAGCCGCTCGATCCCGAGCCGCCGCGCGGTTTTCGCCCCCAGCACGACCGCCGGGTAGCGCTCGGTGGCCCCGTCGAGGAAGCGGCCGGCGCGCAGCTCGCCCTCCAGCGTGGCCAGCAGCGAGTCCTCGGCGGCGCGGACCGCGATCCCCCCGGTGATCTCTTCCGGCACGTAGGAGCTGCGCCGCACCGTGACCCCTTCCACCAGGGTGGCCGCGCTCGCCGACTCGACCTCGCCGAGCATCCGGATCCGAGCCGGCGCGGCCGCCGCCAGCTCGGTCTCCTCGCCGAACACCGATTCGCCGGGTTCGACCGTCAGCAGGTTGGTGCCCAGGTCTTCGATCTGCGCCAGCAGGTCGGCCTTGCTCGTCTCCGAGATCGCCAGAACCGCGACCAGGGAGGCGATCCCGATCGAGATCCCGAGCGCCGAGAGGGCGGCGCGCAGCCTGCGGGTGCGCAGCCCGATCGTCGCCAGCCGCAGCAGGTCGCGGGGTCGCAGGCGGCTCACCGGTCGTCCCCCTCGATCAGCCCGTCGCGAACCATGATCCGCCGCGGCAGCGAGCGGGCGATCTCCCCGTCGTGGGTGATGATCACCAGGGTAGCCCCGCCCGCGTTCAGCTCGCGCAGCAGCTCCATCAGCTCGCCGCCGGTCTTCGTGTCGAGGTTGCCGGTCGGCTCGTCGGCCAGCACGATCGCCGGCTCGCCGACCAGCGCCCGCGCCACCGCGACCCGCTGGCGCTCGCCGCCGGAGAGCTTGGCGGCGTCGTGGCGCTCGCGGTGGGAGAGGCCGACCTGGGCAAGCGCCGCGGCGGCGCGCTCGCGCCGCTCGGCCGCGGGCACGCCGGCGTAGAGCAGCCCGTCGGCGACGTTGTCGATCACCGGCGCCGCGTCGAGCAGGAAGAACCGCTGGAAGACGAAGCCGATCCGCGTCGCCCGCACCGCCGCCAGCTCGTCGTCGCCGGCGCTGGAGACGTCGCGGCCCTCGACCGCGATCCGGCCGCTGCTCGGCCGGTCGAGCGTCCCCATCAGGTGCAGCAGGGTCGACTTGCCCGACCCGGAGGGGCCGACGATCGCGGTCAGCTCGCCGCGATCGATCCGCAGCGAGACCCCGCGCAGCGCCTCGACCCCACCCGGGTAGGCCTTGCGGACGTCGCGCAGCTCGAGCACCGGCTCCGCGCCGCGCCCCGCCGCGCTCATTCGGCGACCTCGACCCGCATTCCCTCCCGCAGGCCCTTGCCCTCGACCTCGACGAAGCCGTCGGCGGCGAGCCCCGGCCTCACCTCGACCCGCCGC
>CAMPIP010000052.1 GCA_946886425.1 uncultured Actinomycetes bacterium | reverse complement strand
GGTCCCCCCCGCCTCGCCGGCCTCGAGCGCCAGCCGCAGGCAGGTGAAGGTCGCCTCGTCCGGCGCCTCGAAGGTCAGCGACCCAGCGGCGGCGAGGTCGAGCCGCGGCACGTCGACGTCGGCGCGCTCGGGGTGGTGCAGCGCATAGGAGATCGGCACCCGCATGTCTGGGTAGCCGAGGTGAGCCAGCGAGGAGCCGTCGTTGAGGTGGATCAGCGAGTGGACCAGCGACTGCGGGTGGACGACCACGTCGATCCGCCCATAGGGCACCCCGAACAGGTGGTGCGCCTCGATCGCCTCGAAGCCCTTGTTCATCAGCGTCGCCGAGTCGATCGTGATCCGGCCGCCCATCCGCCAGGTCGGGTGCGCGAGCGCCTCCTCGACGCTGACCCCGTCGAGGTCGTCGCGGCCGCGAAAGGGCCCGCCCGAGGCGGTGAGGACGAGCTTCTCGACCGTCCCCGGCGCCTCGCCCCCGATCAGCTGGTACAGCGCCGAGTGCTCGGAGTCCACCGGCAAGAGGCGGGTCGCCGTGGCCTCTGCCAGCGCCGTGACCAGCTCGCCGCCGACCACCAGGCTCTCCTTGTTGGCGAGGGCGACGTCGATCCCCTCGCTGAGGGCGACGATCGTCGAGCCGAGCCCGGCCGCGCCGACTATGGAGTTGAGGACCAGGTCCGCACCGGAGCTGGCGATCAGCTCCCGGACCCCCTCCTCGCCGACCAGGACCCGGCCGCTCCATGCGTCGCGCGCCCGCGCCGCGGCGTCCTCGTCGGCCAGCGCCACCGCCGGCACCCCGTGCTCGCGCGCCTGCTCCAAGGCCAGCTCCCAGCCCGAGCCGGCCGCCAGGCCGACGGCCTGCAGCTCGTCTGAGCGCCCGATCACGTCGAGCGCCTGCGTTCCGATGGACCCGGTCGAGCCGAGCACGAGGACCTTCTTCATGCCCGACAGAGGATACGGAGCCGCTGGGCCGGCCACGCGTCTGCCGCTACCCGTGTATAGGACGGGTTAGGGCAGACGCGTCAGTAGACGAGCGCCACCGACAGGTAGTAGCCGACGACCACGGTGAAGAAGACGGCGTCCAAGCGGTCGAGGATGCCGCCGTGGGGGCCGAACAGGGTGCCAGTGTCCTTGGTGCCGAGGTCGCGCTTCAGCATCGACTCGAAGAGATCGCCGACGGGGGCGATCGCGGCGACGGCGGCGCCGATGATCAGCGCGTCCACCCCGGACAGCCAGTCCTGGTAGAGCCCGGCGAACCAGAACCCCATCGTGCCGATCACGAAGCCGCCGATGAGGCCCTCGATCGTCTTGTTGGGCGAGAGGGTCGGGGTGATCTTGTGGCTGCCGAACATCCGCCCGGTCGCGTAGGCGGCAGTGTCGGCGACGAAGGTGCCGACGAGGACGTCGACGAGCAGGCCGGCGCCGTGGTGGGGCAGGTCGCGCAGCAGCACCGCGTGAACCAGCGGGATGCCGATCCAGACGATGCCCAACAGGGTGACGCCGATCGATGAGGTGACGCCGCGCCCCTTGCTGCGGGCGCCGAAGAAGAAGAACAGCGGGAAGGTCGCGGCGAGGACGAGCAGGACGTTGAAGGCGGTGCCGAACTGGGCGGCGACGATCAGCGCCGCCACCCCCAGGTAGGCGGGGATCGCCAGCGGTCGCTGGACGCCGGTCATGGTCAGGTACTCGCGCACGCAGAGGGCCCCGATCGCGATCATCGCGGCGGCGAAAACGAGGCCCCCGGCGACGACGATCGCGATCACCACCGCGATCCAGGGGATGACGACGATCACCCGCTTGGCGGTCTCGCCGGTGCCGCCGCCGCGGCGGCGCGGCTTGCGCGGCGGCCGCTCGCGCCTGGGCTCCGGGGGGTCCTCCTCGAACATCTCGTCGTCGAAGAGGTCGACGGTCATGCCCGCGCCCCGAAGCGGCGCTGCCGCGTCTCGTACTCGCCCAGCGAGCGCTCGAAGGCCTCGCGCCCGTAGTCGGGCCAGAGCTCCTCGGCGAAGACCAGCTCCGAGTAGGCGCACTGCCAGAGCAGGTAGTTGGAGAGGCGTTCCTCGCCGCTGGTGCGGATCAGCAGGTCGGGGTCGTGCATCTCGGGCGCGTAGAGGTGCTGGCGGAACTCCTCCTCGGTCCCGCCCGTGAAGCTTCGCGCCGCGTCGACGATCTCCGCCCTGCCCCCGTAGTTGAAGGCGATGAACAGGGAGATTCGGTCGTTGCCGCCGGTCAGCTCTTCGGCCCACTCCATCCTTTCGACCAGCGGCGCCGGCACCCCCTCGCGACGGCCCACGAAGCGCATCCGCACTCCCTCCTCGTTCAGCTCCGGGGTCTCGCCGGCGATCCTCTCGTCGAGCATCCGCATCAGCCCCTCGACCTCCTCCGGCGGCCGCGTCCAGTTCTCGGTCGAGAAGGAGAAGACGGTCAGCTCCTCGATCCCGAGCTCGACCGCGTCGCGCAGCCGGCCCTTGACGACGTCGGCGCCGGCCCGGTGCCCCTCGACGACCGGCAGGCCCCTGCGCTCCGCCCAACGCCCGTTGCCGTCGGTGATGATGGCTACGTAGCGCGGCGGGCTCAAACTTCGAGGATTTCCTCTTCCTTGCCCTTCAGCAGGGCGTCGATCTCGGCGACCGCGTCGTCGGTTTGCTTCTGCAGGGCGGCCTCGGCGCGTCGCTCGTCGTCCTCGCCCGCTTCGCCCTCTTTCTTCAGCTCGCGCAGGTCGCTCATGATGTCGCGGCGGACGTTGCGGATCGCGACCCGGCCTTCCTCGGCGACGCCGTGGACGACTTTGACCATCTCGCGGCGCCGCTCCTCGGTCATCTCCGGGATCGAGAGCCGGATCACGTTGCCGTCGTTGCTTGGCGTCAGGCCGACGTCGGACTCCTGGATCGACTTCTCGATCGCCCCCAGCGAGCCCTTGTCGAAGGGCGTCACGGTCAGCAGCCGAGCGTCGCTGGCGGCGATGTTGGCGAGCTGCTTGAGCGGCGTCGGGTTGCCGTAGTAGTCGACGACGATGCGGTCGAGCAGGTGCGGGGAGGCGCGCCCGGTGCGGACCGTGGCCAGCTCGCCGCGGCTCGACTCCACCGACTTGGCCATCCGCCCCTTGGCGTCTTCGAGCAGTTCGTCGATCAGCTCCACTGGTTCCCGTCCTCCTAATCGGCGGGCGTGTTGGAGACCAGCGTGCCCACCCTCTCGCCGGAGACGATCCTATCTATGTTCAGCTCGTCGCCCATGTTGAAGACGTAGATCGGCAGGTCGTTGTCCATGCAGAGGGAGAGCGCCGTGGAATCCATCACCTTGAGGCCGCGCTCGATCGCTTCGCGGTGGGTGATCGCGGCGATGAACTTGGCGTCGGGATTGGTCGCCGGGTCGGCGTCGTAGACCCCCTCCACCCCGTTCTTGGCCATCAGGATCGCCTCGGCGTGGATCTCCAGCGCCCGCAGGGCCGCCGCCGTGTCGGTGGTGAAGAACGGGTTGCCGGTGCCGGCGGCGAAGATCACGATTCGGCCCTTCTCGAGGTGGCGCATGGCGCGGCGGCGGATGTAGGGCTCGGCGACCTCCTTGACGTCGATCGCCGACATCACCCGCGTGTAGGCGCCGAGGCTCTCCAGCGCGTCCTGCAGGGTCAGCGCGTTGAGGACCGTGGCCAGCATGCCCATGTAATCGCCGGTCGCCCGGTCCATGCCCTTGGCGGCCCCATCGAGGCCGCGGTAGATGTTGCCCGCACCGACCACGATCGCCACCTCGACGCCGCGATCGCGCTGCGCCGCCACCTGCTTGGCGATGCGCTCGACCTCGCCGGCGTCGGTGCCGAAGTCGAGGCGCCCCATCAGCGCCTCGCCGGAAAGCTTCAGGAGGATGCGCCCGAAGCGCGGCTCGGGTGAAGACGTCACGTTGCCGTGACTCTATTCGCCGACGCGGAAGTAGGAGAAGCGGGCGATCCGGATGTTCTCGCCGGTCTTCGCCGCCAGCTCCTGGCGCAGCTGCTCGATCGTCTTTGAGTCGTGCTTCTCGGCGTTGACGTGCTGCTGGTCGAGCAGCGCCACCTCGCTGGCCCACTTCGAGAGCTGGCCCTCGACGATCTTCTCGACGACGTTGTCGGGCTTGCCTTCTTCGCGCGCCTTCTCTTCGAAGACCCGCTTTTCGGCATCGCGCTCCTCGGCCGGGATCTCCTCGGAGGAGACGTAGCGCGGCGCCGTCGCGGCGACGTGCAGGGCGACCTGGTACGCGAAGACCTTGAAGTCCTCGTTGCGGGCGACGAAGTCGGTCTCGCACTGGACCTCGACCATCGCCCCGACCTTGTCGTTGGCGTGGATGTAGGAGGAGACGACGCCCTCGTCGGTGCCGCGCCCTTCCCGCTTCGCGGCCGAGGCCTGGCCCTTGACGCGGAGGATCTCGACGGCGCGCTCGGTGTCGCCGTCGGCCTCGGACAGGGCCGCTTTGCAGTCCATCATCGCCGCCCCGGTGCGATCCCGGAGCGCCTTCACATCCGCAGCGGAAATGCTCACGACTGGTCTCCCTCTTTCTCAGAACTCTCAGGGGCCGGAGCCTGGGGCTCCGGCGAAGGTGCGGGCTCGGAAGTCGGCGGGGTTGCGGGAGCGGCTGGAGCCTCGGCCTTGGGCGCAGACGCCTCTGCCGGGGGTGACGCGGGCGGGGCGGCCTGCTCCTGAGCGGCTTTCTCTCTTGCCGCTTTTTCCTGAGCCGCTTTCTCGGCGGCTTCCGCCGCCTTTTTCGCTTCCTCGGCTTCGACGCGGGCCTTCTCTTCTTCCTCGCGTTTGCGCCGCTCTTCTTCCTCCTTTTTGCGCCGCGCCATTTCCTCGGCGATGCGCTTCTCCTCCTGGACCCGCCAGGCGCTCGAGCCCTCCTCGACGGCGGCGCCGATCGTGCCGATGATCAGCTCGCAGGAGCGGATCGCGTCGTCGTTGCCGGGGATCACGAAGTCGACCGGGGTCGGGTCGCAGTTGGTGTCGACCAGGCCGATGATCGGGATCCGCAGGCGGGCCGCCTCGTGAACCGCGATCTCCTCGGTTTTCAGGTCGGTGACGAAGACCGCGTCGGGCAGGCGCTCCATGTCGAGGACGCCGCCGAGGTTGAACTCGAGCTTGGCGAGTTCGGCCTCCATCCCCATCCGCTCCTTGGTCGGCAGGAGGTCGAGTTTGCCCTCCTCTTTCCAGGTGGTGAGCTCGTGGAGGCGGCCGATCCGGCCCGACATCGTGTTGAAGTTGGTCAGCAGCCCGCCCAGCCAGCGCTTGTTGACGTAGGGCATCTTGCAGCGGTCGGCCCATTCCTGGACCGAGTCGCGGGCCTGCTTCTTGGTGCCGACGAAGAGCACCGTGCCGCCGCCGCTGGCGAGCTCGCCGGCGAAGCGCCGGGCGTTCTCCAGCAATGCCTCGGTCTGCAGCAGATCGATGATGTGGATCCCGTCCAGCTCGCCGAAGATGAAGCGGCGCATGTTCGGGTTCCAGCGGCGCGTCTGGTGGCCGAAGTGGACTCCGGCCTGGAGCAGCTCGGTAAGGCCTGCCTCTGGCATTGAAAGTTCTCCTTGTTCAGTTTGGGCGAAGCTCCCCGCTCCACTTGCCGGGACCCGGCGCGCTTTGGGCGCCAGGCAGGATCCGGTTCGCTGCCGGCGGGGGGTAGTTTGCGAAGGGGAATTGTAGGGGGCGAGCGCTACTCGGCGCGGGCCGCGTCCAGAGCGGCGGCGAGGTCGCCCGGCAGGGGCGACTCGAAGCTGAGCCGCTCGCCGCTGCGCGGGTGCCGGAAGGCGAGCCGGTGGGCGTGCAGGAACTGCCGCTCGAGCCCGTAGCGCGCGGCGCCCCCGTAGGTGGGGTCGCCGGTCAGCGGGTGACCGATCGCCGCGAAGTGGGCGCGGATCTGGTGGGTTCGGCCCGTCTCCAGCTTCGCCTGCAGGTAGGTCTCGCGCGGCAGCAGCTCGATCACCTCGAAATGGGTGCGGGCCTGGCGCGAGGCGGCGCCGGAGACCGCCATCCGGTGCCGCTGGCGGGAGGCGCGGCCGATCGGGGCGTCGATGGTGCCGGTCCGCGTGGCGAGCCGGCCGCCGGCCAGCGCCAGGTAGACGCGTTCGACCTCGCGCGCCTGGACCTGGGCCTGCAGAGCGGCGTGGGCCGCGTCGTCGCGGGCGACCACGAGCAGGCCGCTGGTCCCCTTGTCGAGCCGATGGACGATCCCCGGCCGCTCGGGATCGCCTCCGCCGAGGATCTCGGCCAGCTCGCTGACCAGGGTCGGCCCCTGGTGAGAGGGCGCCGGGTGGACGACCAGCCCGGCGGGCTTGTCGACGACCGCCAGCGCCTCGTCGAGGTGGACGACTCGCGGCGCCGACTCAGCCATCCGCCCGCTTCGCCGTGGCGGCATCGCGCAGGTAGAGGACGACGAGGACCAGCACCCCGGCGCTGATCGCGATGTCGGCGAGGTTGAAGGGCGGCCAGGCGAGAACGTCGATGTAGTCGGTGACGGCGTCGGCGCGGACGCGGTCGGTGAGGTTGCCGAGGGCACCGCCGGCGACGAGGCCGGTGGCCAGCCACATCCAGGGCCGGGTCGGTTCGCGGGCGAACAGGTAGCCGACTACGCCGAGGGCGGCGAGCCCGACCACGATCAGCAGGGCCCCACCGCCGCCGGCGAGCCCGAAGGCGACGCCGCGGTTGTGGGAGAGGGTCAGCTCCAGCGGGCCCAGCACCCCGACCTGCTCTCCCAGCACCAGATTGGCCTCGACGACGGCCTTGGCGGCTTGGTCGGCGGCGAGGACGAGCGCGCAGAGGCCGCCGGCCAAACACCAGGCGCGAGTCGCCGTCAGCGTCACCCGGAGATCAAGCCGACGACGACTGCCTGGAGGACGAAGAGGACGATGATCCCGATCATCGGGCTGAGGTCGATCGCGAAGCCGCCGCCGCCGACCGGCGGCAGGAAGCGGCGGAAGAGGTTGAGGTAGGGATCGGTGGTCTCGGTGATGAAGTCGAGCACCGCCCGCAGCGTCGGGTTGTACGGCATCCGCGGCACCCAGGAAATGAGGATGTTGCAGAAGATGAGGATGATGTAGACGATGAAGAGAGCGCCGACGTAGTCGGCGACGTCGCCCCGGGTGATCGCCAGAGCGATCATCCGCGCATCCTCTTCAGCGAGGCCTCGACGGCGGCCTCGAAGGCGTGCCGGGCGCCCTCGCGATCGAGTGCCTCGAGGCCGGCTTCGGTGGACCCGCCCGGCGAGGCGACGGCGCGGCGCAGCGCGGCCGGGTCGTGGCGGCGGAGCAGCTCGGCGGTGCCGGCGGCGGTCTCGACGACCAGCTCGCGGGCCAGCTCCGGGTCGAAGCCGTCGGCGGCTCCGGCCTCGGCCAGCGCCTCGACCGCCAGCGCGAAGTAGGCGGGCGAGCAGCCCATGATCGCGGTGGCGGCGTCGAAGTCCACCTCCTCGATCTCCACCGCCTTGCCGAGCGCGGCGAGCTTCTCGCGGACCGCCGGCGAGGCCTCGCCGGCGACGCAGAGCACGCCTTTGCCGACCTCGACGCCGACGTTCGGCATCGTTCGCAGCACTTCGGCCCCCGGGAGCGCCTCGTTCAGCCGCGCCAGCGGGGTCGCGGCCAGGACCGAGACGACGCCGCGGGCCGCGCCCAGCTGCGGCGCCACCTCCCCCAGCTTCGCCGGCTTGACGGCGAGGACCAGCAGGTCGGCTCGGGCGGCGATCTCCGCATTTGCGGCGACCTCGCCGCCGAGCTCGTCGGCCAGCGCCTGGGCGCGGCCCGATCCGGAGTCGGAGAACAGCATGTCCTCGAACTCGCTGGCCCAGCCACGGGCCATCGCGGCGGCCATGTTCCCGGAACCGACGAATCCAACGATCACGCCGGGGAGCCTACTCAGGAGAGGGCGCTAGGACTGGTTGAAGAAGCCCTTGTCGATCAGCCTCGCCTTTTCCTCGGCGGAGACCTCGACGTTGCGGGGCGTCAGCAGGAACATCTTCTCGGCGATCCGCTGCATGCCGCCGTCCAGGGCGTAGGTGAGGCCGGAGCAGAAGTCGATCATCCGCTTCGAGAGCTCGTGGTCGGCGGTCTGCAGGTTGAGAATCACCGGAACCGAGCGTTTGAACTGGTCGGCGACCTGCTGGGCGTCGTTGAAGTTGCGGGGGATGACCAGGTGGACCTGGACGTCGGCGCCGCCGTTGTCGACCGGGCGCAGCGTCCGGGTGCGGCTGGCGGCGATCGGCTCGTCGTCGGCGAAGATGTCGTCGATCTCGTCGTGACGGGAGCGGCGCGAGGTCGGCAGCCGGCGGACCGAGCTGGACTCGCGGTCCCGGTCCCGCTCGCGATCGCGGCGGTCGTAGCCTTCTTCGCCGCCGGTTTCGGCGTCGAAGTCTTCCTCGTACTCGGGACCGTAGTCGTGGTCCTCGGCGAGGCCGAAGTAGACGAGTGCTCTGTGCCAGGTATCGCGGAAGGCCATCGGTATCGCGTTGTTTCGGCCTGGGCCGGCCGACTCCTTTACCCGATTTCGCTCAGGTTAGCGCCGAATCACACAAATAGCGTCGTGCCCAGTCGGACGATCGTCGCTCCCTCCTCGACCGCGACCTCCCAGTCCTGGGAGGTTCCCATCGAGAGCCGGCTCAACCCGTGCTCGGCGGCGAGCTCGGAGAGGCGGGCGAAATGAGGGCGCGAGTCCTCGGGGTCCTGGCTGAAGGGCGGCATCGTCATCAGCCCCGCGACCCGGACCGGGCAGCGGGCGATGAACTCGCCCAGCTCGGCCGGCGCCACTCCCCCCTTCCCCTCCTCGCCGGCGACGTTGACCTCGACCAGCACCTCGGTCTCCGGGGTGCCGTGCTTGCCGAGCTCGCGCAGGACCGAGTCGGTGGCGACCGAGTGGACGAGCCGGCAGAGCGGCAGCACCTGCTTGACCTTGCGGCTCTGCAGGTTGCCGATGAAGTCCCAGGTGAAGGCATCGCCCCAGCGCTCGTGCTTGGCGGCGAGGTCCTGCTGGCGGTTCTCGCCGACCAGCGTCACCCCCGCCTCGGCCAGCGCCCCCATCTCCTCCAGCGGCACGTACTTGGCGGCGACGAGGATCTCGACCGCCTCCCCGGCGCGCTCGCGGGCGCGAGCGAGGTTGGCGGCGACCTTCTCGGGTTCGATCCCGTGGATCAAGTCGGGCACTAGACCTGCTCCCTGGCGCCGAGCCAGGCGACTCCGGCCTGGCGACCGGTGCGGCCGGCGTCGCGGCGGTGGGAGAAGAACAGCTCCGCCTCGCAGCTGGTGCAGAGACCCGCGGACCGGACCCGCTCGACCCCGGCCGCGGCGAGCAGCCGGCGCGCCACCTCGGGCAGGTCGAGCATCCGGCCGGCGGCGACGCCGTCGCCGAGCGGCGCGAAGGCCTCCAGGACCTCGTCGCCGACCTCGTAGCAGCAAGCCCCGATCCCGGGACCGATCGCCGCCTCGGTCGCGCCCACCGCCTCGGCGCCACGGGCGACGATCCCGGCCGCCAGCCCGCGCCAGCCGCAGTGCAGCATCGCCACCCCGCCGGGCCCGCGCAGCGCCACCGGCAGGCAGTCGGCGACGAAGACCAGCGCCGCGGTGCCGGGCGCGGTCAGCACGTGCCCGTCCGCCTCGGGAATCTCGGTGTCCGTCTGTTCCTCTGCGGCGCCCTCCACGGAAAAGGAACAGCGGAGCGGGAGAGCGGCGTGGGTTTCGAGCTCGGCGCCGTGGACCTGGCGCGAGAAGGCGATACGCCCAGGGCCGAGGCCGAGGGCGGCGGCGAGGCGGGAGCGGTTGGTGGCGACCGCGGCCGGCTCGTCGTCGCTGAGCAGGCCGAGGTTGAGGCTGTCGAAGGGCGGCTCGCTGACGCCGCCGACTCGGGTCGCGAAGGCGACCCCGGCGCCGCCGAGGTCGGCCTCCAGCCACCGGACTCCGTCTCGCTCGCGCCACTCCATGCGCAGCGAGGTTAGTCGCGGGCGGCGGCGAGGGCGGTGGCCAGCTCCTCCTCGCGGCCGGCGATCTCGCCGTCGAGCTTGGCGCGCAGGGCGGCGTCGAGGCCCCGGCCGAGCGCCGGCCCCTCGGGGACGCCGGCCGCGAGCAGATCGGCGCCGCCGATCTCGAGGCCGACGTGGCGCCACTCGGCGAGGTAGCGATCGAGCCACTCGGCGCCGAGGGCGCGAGCGAGGACGAGCTCGACGGGGTCGCGGCCGGCGGCCAGGTCGACGGCTTCGGAGGGGCGCTGGGGCTCGGCGCCGGCGAGCGTTTCCTGCCGGCCCCACGGTTGGCCTGCCGGCCTGGCGCTCTCCGCCTTACCAAGCCAATCCGTACCCGCGCGGCGTCGCTCCGATTTCTCGCCAAGGGCGGCCGCCAGGACGGCCGCGTCGCGGGGAGCGAAGCCGCGCCAGGGCGGTGCTGCCAGCAGCGCCCCCACCCGCTCCGCCAGCTCTGCCCGACCCTCGCGCAGCTCAACCAGCCCCCACTCCGCGAGCAGCTCGAACCCGCGCGGCGCGGTGTCTTCCGCCGCCAGGCGCAGGAGCTCGGCGCGGCGGCGATCGGCGGAGACCGTGGTGAGGTCGGTCGCTCGCAGCAACCGCTCGGTCTCCGGCTCCAAGGCGAACCCGAAACGCGCCGCGTAGCGGGCCGCCCGCAGGGCCCGGGTCGGGTCGTCGACGAAGGATCCCGCGTGCAGGACCCGCAGCTGGCCGGCGCCGAGGTCGGCGCGGCCGCCGTGGGCGTCGATCGGCTCGGCCGGGTCCTCCAGCGAGAGCGCCATCGCGTTGATCGTGAAGTCGCGGCGGGCGAGGTCCTGCTCGATCGAATCCGCCGGCTCGACCACGGGCAGGGCGCCCGGCTCCGGGTAGGTCTCGCGGCGAGCGGTGGCGATGTCGACCTCGTGACCGTCGAGGACGACCTTGGCGGTGCCGAAGCGCTCGTGCTCGGCCGTCGTCGCCCCGAGTCGCGCCGCCAGCGCCGCCGCGTCCCCTTCGACGACGAGGTCGAGGTCGGCTCGGCTGCGTCCCAGCAGGAGGTCGCGAACGGCGCCTCCGACCAGGTAGACGGGCGCCTCGCTGGCTTCCCGCACCGCTTCCAGCTCCGGGTAGGCGCCGCGCAGCGCCTCGCTGAGTCCCTCGGTCGGCTTGCCGGCGCTTTGCATCGGTCCCCTTCCCTACCATGACCGGCCGCGCGGATGGCGAACGGGGAGACAGACGGGCCCGAGCGGCCGGACGCCCGCCTGGCGGAGCTACGCGCCCGCCGCGAGGCACAGCGACGGCGGCGGACGGCGCGGCGATGGCGCCTCCTCGCCGCTGCGGTACTCGCCCTGGTCGTCCTCGGCGGGATCGCCGCCCTCGCCGTCTCCGACGAGAGCTCCAAGCGCTCGGCCGCCGATCAGGGTGACGGCTCCCGTCGCGCAGCGGCGGCAGACTCCCGCGCGCGCTCCGGACAGGTGCCCTCGGGTCGCGTCCGCAACTCCACCCCGCAGCCGGACTGGCGACCACACACCGGCCCGGTGCCGATCCTCGAGTACCACGTGCTCGGCTCGCCGCCGACCGACGCTCCCTACCCGGAGCTGTACGTGAGCCGGCCCGACTTCCACCGGCAGATGAACTGGCTGGACGCTCACGGCTACGAGGCGGTGACCCTCGAACAGGTGCAGGCAGCCTGGTACGACGGCGGCCCGCTGCCGCCCAAGCCGGTGGTGGTCTCCTTCGACGACGGCTACCGGCCGCAGTTCACCTACGCGCTGCCGGAGCTGCGCCGGCACGGCTGGGCCGGGGTCCTGAACCTCAAGGCGGAAGGGTCCGACCTCTACGACAGCAACGTCAGGGCGATGCTCGCGGCGGGCTGGGAGCTCGCCTCGCACACGATCGACCACGCCGACCTGACCACCCTCGACGCCGCGGCGCTGCGCCGCGAAGTGACCGGCTCGCGGGAGATGCTTCGGCGCCGATACGGCGTCCCGGTCGCGAACTTCTGCTATCCAGCCGGACAGTTCGACCCGGCCGTGGTCGCCGCCGTCGAGGCCGCCGGCTACACGGGCGCCACCACCCAGATCCCCGGCGACGCGGATCGCCAAGCGCCCTACGAACTGGCCCGCTACGAGATCCTCGGCTCCAGCGGCGTCGCCGGTTTCGCCGCCGACCTGGCCGGCAGCTCCTAATCGAGGCCCGAGCAGGGCCGCACCGGGACGCCGTCGGCGGCAAGGCGCCGCTTCGCGTCGGCAACTCGGAAGCGGCCGTAGTGGAAGATCGAGGCGCAGAGGACGGCGTCGGCGCCGCCCTCGCGGACCGCCTCGCTGAGGTGCTCCAGCTCGCCGGCGCCGCCGGAGGCGATCACCGGCACCGACACGGCGTCGGCCACCGCCCGGGTCAGCTCGATGTCGTAGCCGTCGTTGGTGCCGTCGCGGTCCATGCTGGTCAGCAGCACCTCGCCGGCGCCGCGCTCGACCGCCTCGCGGGCCCAGGAGACCGCGTCACGCCCCTCGACCCGTTTGCGACCGCCGTTGACGTAGACCTCCCAGCCGCCGCCGAACCAGCCGGGTGGGGCCTCGCAGGGCGGCGAAGCCGTGGTCGCGCCGGGCTCCTCGCGCTTGGCGTCGATCGCGATCACCACGCACTGGGCGCCGAACTGGTCGGCCAGCTCGGTCAGCAGCTCCGGCCGCGCCAGCGCCGCCGAGTTGACCGAGACCTTGTCGGCCCCGGCGTCGAGCACCGCCTGGGCGTCCTCGACCGAGCGGATGCCGCCGCCGATCGTGAAGGGGATGAAGACGTTGTCGGCGGTGCGCCGGGCCAGCTCGACGATCGTCTCGCGCTTCTCGTGCGAGGCGGTGATGTCGAGGAAGACCAGCTCGTCGGCCCCCTCGGCGTCGTAGCGCTCGGCCAGCTCGACGGGATCGCCCGCGTCGCGCAGCCCGACGAAGTTCGTTCCCTTGACGACGCGGCCGGCGTCGACGTCCAGACAGGGGATCACTCGTTTCAATGCCATGTCAGAAGCGTAGTGGCGCACTTTGTTCCCTCACGGGGAGGACTAAGGTGCGCCACCCAGGGCGGCGATGCCCTCGGCGACCGTGAACCTGCGCTCGTAGAGCGCGCGGCCGACGATCGCGCCCTCGAGGTTGGGATGCGAGGCGGCGGCCGCGGCGAGGCTGCGCAGGTGAGAGACGTCGCCGACGCCGCCGGAGGCGATCACCCGCGCCCCCGTGGCCGCCGCGATCCGCTGCAGCTCGTCGAGCGCCGGTCCCTCCATCGTCCCGTCGACCTCGATCGCGGTGCAGAGGAAGCGCCCCACCCCACGCTCGCCCAGCTCGGCGACCGCCTCGGCGACGTCGCGGTCGCTGGTCTCGAC
>CAMPIP010000051.1 GCA_946886425.1 uncultured Actinomycetes bacterium | reverse complement strand
TCGACGCCGGAATTCGCGGCGTCGAGTTCGTGGCCGTCAACACCGACGCCCAGGCCCTGCAGGCCTGCGACGCCGACATCAAGCTCTCGATCGGGCAGGAGCTCACCCGCGGCCTCGGCGCCGGCGGCAACCCCGAGGTCGGGGCTGGCGCCGCGGCGGAGAGTCGCGACGAGATCAAGGAGGCGCTGAAGGGGGCCGACATGGTCTTCGTCACCGCCGGCGAGGGCGGTGGCACCGGTACCGGCTCGGCCCCTGTGATCGCCGAGATCGCCAAGGAAGAGATCGGCGCCCTCACCGTCGGCGCGGTAACCAAGCCGTTCGAGTTCGAGGGCAAACGACGGATGCAGCAGGCGCTCGAGGGCATCGAGAAACTGCGCAACAACGTCGACACCCTGATCATCGTCCCCAACGAGAAGCTGCTGCAGGCGGTCGAGCGCCGCACCTCGGTGCTGGAGGCCTTCCGCCAGGCGGACGACATCCTCCGCCAGGGCGTGCAGGGCATCACCGACCTGATCACGATCCCCGGCCTGATCAACCTCGACTTCGCCGACGTGCGCACGATCATGCGCGACGCCGGTTCGGCCCTGATGGGCGTCGGCTCCGCCTCCGGTGAGGCCCGCGCTCTCGACGCCGCCAAGGCGGCGATCACCTCGCCGCTGATCGAGGAGTCGATCAAGGGCGCGACCGGGATGCTGCTGAACATCACCGGCCCCGAGGACCTCGGCCTGTTCGAGGTCAACGAGGCGGCCCAGCTCGTCCAGGCCGAGGCCGACGACAACGCCAACATCATCTTCGGCTCCGTCGTCGACCAGTCGATGAAGGACGAGGTGCGGGTGACGGTGATCGCCACCGGCTTCGAGGGCTTCGAGCTGCTGGCTCGCTCCCCGCAGCGGGTCCGCCGCCGCTACGAGAGCCGGCCCCGGGTCTCCGCGGAGGACACCGAGATCCGCAAACTGCGGGTCTCGGAGGATGACATCGACGTGCCGGGGTTCCTCAAAGAGTAGGTACCGGCGTGGGGGTGGGGACGAGTGCCCCTCTCCCGGAGACCGTCGCGCAGCTGGGGCGGAGTGTTGGGCGCGGATGTCGCCGCTTGAGCCTCCGTGAGAGGGGCACTCGTCCCCACCTCGTGTCGCTCAATACTCTGCGGCACCGTGAGTGACCTGACCCTTCGCCGCACTCCGCTACACGACCTCCACGCCGAGCAGGGCGCCAAGTTGGTGCCCTTCGCAGGTTGGGAGATGCCGGTGACCTATGAGGGGATCCGCGAGGAGCACTCGGCGGTGCGCACGCACGCGGGGATGTTCGACGTCTCGCACATGGGCGAGGTCGAGGTCGAGGGGCCGGGCGCGCTCGACTTCCTGCAGCTCGTCCTCTCCAACGACGTCGCCAAGCTCGAGCTCGGCGGCGCCCAGTACTCCTGCCTCTGCGCCGAGGACGGCGGCGTCATCGACGACCTCTTCGCCTACCGGCTCGGCGGCGACCGCTACCTGCTCGTCACCAACGCCGCCAACCACGACGCCGACCTCGCCTGGCTGGGCCGCTGGAGCCGCGGCTTCGACGTCGCCGTCCGCGACGTCGCCGACCGTTACGCGATGCTGGCCGTGCAGGGCCCGCACGCCCGCACGGTGCTCTCCGGCGCCCTCAAGATCGAGCTGCCGCCGCGGATGCACGTGTCCCATCCGCGGGTCGGCGGCCGCCCGGCACTGGTCTGCGGCACTGGCTACACCGGCGAGGACGGCGTCGAGATGCTGATCGACCCCGAGGTGGCGCCGGCGATCTGGGCCGAGCTGCTCGACGCCGGCGTCGTCCCCTGCGGGCTCGGCGCCCGCGACACCCTGCGGCTCGAGGTCTGCTTCCCGCTCCACGGCAAAGATCTGACCCCCGAGCGCAACCCGATCGAGGCCGGGCTCGGCTGGTGCTGCGCCGAGGCGACCGGGTTCCTCGGCTCTGAGGCGGTCGCGATCGCCCGCCGCGACGGCACCGCCGAGCGGCTGGCCCCGTTCCTGGTCGAGGGCGCCGGGATCGCCCGTGAGGGCAACGAGGTGATGCTCGGCGAGGAGCGGGTCGGGGTGGTCAGCTCCGGCACTTTCTCTCCTTCCCTGGAGCGCGGCGCCGGGATGGCCTACGTCCGCGCCGACCTCGCCGACCCCGGCACCGAGCTGGAGATCGACGTGCGCGGCAAGCGTCGCCCCGCCCGGATAGCTTCCAAGCCCCTCTACCGAAGGAGCTGACCCTTGGCCGACGCCACCTACCCCGACGATCTGCTGTACCACGACCAGCACGACTGGGCGCGGATCGAGGGGGACGTCGCCGCCTTCGGGATCACCTGGTACGCGCAGGACTCGCTCGGTGAGGTCGTCTTCTACGACCCGCCCGAGGTCGGCGCCAGCGTCGACAAAGACTCCAGCTACGCCGAGGTCGAGTCGGTCAAGGCGGTCTCCGACGTGGTCGCGCCCCTCTCCGGCGAGGTGATCGAGGTCAACACCGAGCTCGAGGCGAACCCGGAACGGATCAACGAGGACCCCTACGGCGAGGGCTGGCTGATCAAGGTCCGGCTGACCGCGCCGAACGAGGCCGACGCCCTGCTGGGCGCCGCGGAATACCGCAAGCTGCTGGAAAACGCGTAGCCGGAACGCGCCCCGCGCTTCCGTAGCCTTGGTGGCGTGAGCCGCTACACCTCAGCGACCCCCGCCGACCGGGCCGAGATGCTCGCCGCGATCGGCGTCGACTCGGTCGATGACCTGTTCGAGCAGATCCCGGCCCCGCTGCGGCTGGGCCGCCCGCTCGACCTGCCGGAGGGGATGAGCGAGGCCGAGGTCTACGAGCGCCTCGCCGGCCTGGCGGCGCGCAACGGCGACGCCGAGGAGCAGGTCTGCTTCCTCGGCGCGGGGATGTACGACCACTACGTGCCGGCGATCGTCGACGCGATCGTCTCGCGCTCGGAGTTCCTCACCCCGTACACGCCCTACCAGCCGGAGATCTCCCAGGGCGGCCTCCAGGTGATGTTCGAGTTCCAGACCGCGATTTCGGAGCTCACCGGGCTGCCGGTCTCCGGGGCCGGTCTCTACGAGGGCCCTTCCTCGGTCGCCTCCGCCGCCTACCTGGCGATAGGCGCCACCAAGCGGCGCCGCTTCGTCGTCTCCCGCGGGGTGCACCCGCACAGCCGCGAGACGCTGGCCACCTACGCGACAGGGTTCGACGCCGAGGTGGTCGAGGTCGGCCTCGACGGCGGGCTCACCGACGCGGCGGCGCTGGCGGCGGCGGTCGACGGCGAGACCGCGGCGGTGATCCTGCAGAGCCCCAACTTCCTCGGCGCCGTCGAGGACGTGGCGGCGCTCGGGGCGGCCGCGAAGCAGCACGGGGCGCTGCTGGTCGTCGCCTGCGACCCGATGACGCTCGGGATCCTCAAACCACCCGGCGAGCTGGGCGCCGACGTGGCGCTGGGCGAGGGCCAGCCGCTCGGCAACCGCCTCGACTTCGGCGGCCCCTCGTTCGGTTTCTTCTGCGCGACCGAGGAGCAGATCCGCCGCATGCCGGGCCGGATCGCCGGCGAGACCGAGGACGTCGACGGCCGCCGCGGCTTCGTCCTCGCCCTGCAGACCCGCGAGCAGCACATCCGCCGCGAGAAGGCGACCAACAACATCTGCACCGCCCAGGCGCTGAACGCGCTGGGGGCGATGATCCACCTCGCCTGGCTCGGCCGCCAGGGCTTCCGCGAGCTCGGCGAACTGCTGGTGCGACGGACCGCCTACGCGCGCGAGCGGCTGGCCGCCGTCGAGGGCGTCGAGCTGCTCCACGAGGCCCCGGTCGTCCGCGAGTTCGCGATCCGGGTCGAGGCCCCGGTCGCCGCCGTCCTCGAGCGCTGCGCCGAGCGCGGAATCGCCGCCGGCTACCCGCTCGGCCGCGACTACCCCGAGCACGAGGACGGCATCCTCGTCGCCATCACCGAGCGCCGCACCCGCGCCCAGATCGACGCCCTGGCGGACGCCCTCGAGGGTGCGATCGCCGCGGAGCGTGATGCGTTCCACTCGGATAGCGGGCAAAAGGCATCACACCCGGAGGCGGTCGCGTGAACCCGCAACTGACCGAGACGCCGATGCAGCGCGAACGGGCGAAGACGATCTACGAGAAGTCGAAGCCGGGGCGGCGCGCCGCCGTGCTGCCGGACGCCGAAGTGCCGGAGGCGCCGCTGGAGGAGCTGATCCCGGCCGAGCTGCTGCGCGCCGCCCCGCCGCGCCTGCCGGAGATCGCCGAGCCGGAGATCGTCCGCCACTACAACCGCCTCTCGCGCCGCAACTTCGACCTCGACAGCGGCTTCTACCCGCTCGGCTCCTGCACGATGAAGCACAACCCGCGCCTCAACGAGCGGGTCGCGGCGCTGCCCGGCCACGCCCGCCTGCACCCGGCCCAGGACCCCCTGCGGGCGCAGGGGGCGCTGGAGCTGATGTGGCTGCTGCAGAGCTCATTGGCGGAGATCTGCGGCCTTCCGCACGTCAGCCTGCAGCCCTCGGCAGGCTCCCACGGCGAGCTCGCCGGCCTGCTGCTGACCCGCGCCTACCACGCCGACCGCGGCGAAACCCGCACCAAGGTGCTGGCCCCGGACACTTCGCACGGGACCAACCCGGCCTCGGTGACGATGGCCGGGTACGAGGTGGTCAAGGTCGCCACCAACGAGCGTGGCGGGGTCGAGATGGACGACCTGCGGGCGAAGATCGAAGAGGCGCCGGACGAGGTCGCCTGCCTGATGCTGACCAACCCCAACACGCTCGGGCTCTTCGACGAGAACATCGAGGAGATCGCGGCGCTGATCCACGAGGCGGGGGGGACGCTCTACTACGACGGAGCCAACCTCAACGCGGTGATGGGCAAATCGCGCCCCGGCGACATGGGCTTCGACATCGTCCACGTCAACCTCCACAAGTCGTTCAGCCAGCCGCACGGCGGCGGCGGCCCGGGCGCCGGCCCGATCGCAGTCTCCGACCGGATCGAGCCCTTCCTGCCGCGCCCGCAGGTGATCCTCCGCGACGGCGTCGAAGGCCACGGCCCGGTTTACGACCTCGACCACGACCGGCCCAAGTCGATCGGGCGGCTGCGCGGCTTCCAGGGCAACTTCGGCGTCTTCGTTCGCTCCTACGCCTACATCCTCAGCCTTGGCGCCGATGGCCTGGCCGAGGCCTCGGAGACCGCCGTGTTGAACGCCAACTACCTGAAAGCGCGCCTCGCCGAGGGCCGCGCCGGCAAGTACGCCCCGGTCGCATTCGACCGCCACTGCATGCACGAGTTCGTCCTCTCCGGCAAGCCGATGAAGCGCGAGCTCGGCATCGCCACCCTCGACCTCGCCAAGCGGCTGCTCGACTTCGGCTTCCACCCGCCGACCGTCTACTTCCCGCTCCTGGTCGACGAGGCGCTGATGGTCGAGCCGACCGAGACCGAGACCAAGGAGAGCCTCGACGCCTTCGCCGACGCAGTCGAGGAAATCCTCGCGGAGGCCGAGTCCTCCCCCGAGATCGCCAAGCAGGCCCCCTACACGACCCCCGTCCGCCGCCTCGACGAGGTCAAGGCGACCCGCCAGCCGGTCGTCCGCCAGCCGCTCTAGAGAAAGCGACGCTTGAAGCGGCCCCGGGTGCGCGGGTCGCTGCCTTTCACGTGCTCCTGGAGCCCCGGCCACCAGCCCTCGTGGTCTATCAGCAGGTCCCGAAGAACCGGGCTCTTCTCGTGCACGTCGTAGATGTACAGCCGCCACGCGTGCCTGGTCTCCCACTTCATTTTTCGCAGGTGCTCGACCACGTGGTCGAGGACGTTGGCCATTGTCATCGCGATCGCGCGCACCTGCTCGCCATTTGTCTCGGCCTCCGGCGGCGGGTCCACGTTGTCCCTGAAATAGGTGCGGAAATTGGGGTGGTCGATAAACGCCTGGTCGACCCCAGAGATCAGCGTGGTCATGCCGGTAATCAGTTCCACCCGGCTGTTCCGCACCGCCAACCAGACCTGCGACGCGACCAGGACCACGCCGAGCCCGGCGACGATCTCGGCGACGTAGGACCACTGCTGAAGGGACAGTGCGGCGATGAGCATCGAGCCGCGAAGCTCTCACACCCCACGCTCCCGTTCAACAAACCTATCTATAGCTCCGGCAGCTCCTGTTCGAGCTCCAGGACCGGCGCGAACAGGTCGCCGCGGTCTTCGATCCGCTCCAGCACGTCGCCGGCGGCGAAGACGAGCGAGGAGCCGTCGCCCGAGTCGGCGCACTCCTCGACCTCGTCCCAGCGGAGCGGGGTGGAGGCGGTCGGGCGTTCGCGGGCGCGCAGCGAGTAGACGGCGATCGTCGTTTTGCTGCGGTGGTTCTGGGACCAGTCGACGAAGACCTTGCCCTCGCGTTCGACCTTTTTCATCTTCGAGACGACCTGGTCGGGCGTCTGCTTTTCGAGCAGCTGGGCGATCGCTTTGGCGAACGGTTTGGTGGTGTCGTAGCTGGCGTCCTTGCGGTTCAGCGGCACGTAGATCTGCATGCCCTTCGAGCCCGAGGTCTTCGGGAAGCTCTGCACGCCGAAGTGGCCGAACATCTCGCGCAGGCGCAGGGCCAACCGGCAGCAGTCGACGATGTCGGCGGGGGGGCCGGGGTCGAGGTCGAAGGCGAGTACGGTCGGCCGCGTCGGCGCCCGTCCCAACGACAGCGAGGGGTGCAGCTCGATCGCCGCCAGCTGCGCCATCCAGATCAGCGTCGGCCGCCCGTCGCAGACGCAGAAGTCGATGTTGCCGGCGTGGGGGCCGGCCCGCACCGTCGTCGTCTTCACCCATTTCGGCCGGTGCTTGGGGCAGCGCTTCTCGAAGAAGGCCGAGTCGAGGTCGTCGACGCCTTCCGGGAAGCGCCGCAGCGTCACCGCCCGGCCGCTCAGGTGCGGGACCATCGCCTCCGCCACCTTGGCGTAGTAGTCGACCATCTCGCCCTTGGTGAAGCCGACCGCGGGGTAGAGGACCTTGTCGAGGTTGGTGAGCTTCAGCTCACGCCCGTCGACCTCGACGACTTGGCTCGAGGCCACGGCCTACTTCGAGGCTTTGGCTTTCGAGCGCGAGCTTTTCTTCGCCCGCGACGAGGAGCTTTTCTTGGCTTTCGCCGTTTTCGCCGCTGATTTCGTCTTCTTCGCGGCCGGTTTCTTCTTGCCGCCCCCGTCGCCCTCGGCCTTGCCTTTGACCGCGGCGATGCTCTCCTCGAGGGCCGCCATCAGGTCCGGGGCCTTGGTCGCCTCCGGCTCCTCGGTCTCGGGGGCGACGATCTCCTTGCCTTCGGCCTTGCGTTCGATCAGGGCCAGCAGCTGCTCGCGGTACTCGTCGCGGTAGGCGCTGGGGTCGAACTCGGTGCTGAGCGACTCGATCAGCTGCTCGGCCATCTCCTGCTCGCGCTTGTTGACTTTCGGCGCCTTCTCGGGGAGCGCGTCGCCGAGCTCGCCGGCCGGGACGACCTCGTCGGCGAACCGCATCGTGGTCAGGGTGAGGACGCCGTCGGTGGAGCGCAGCGCCGCCAGGTGCTCCTTGTTGCGGAAGACGAAGCGGGAGACCGCGACCTTGCCGGAGGCCTCCATCGCCTTGGCCAGCAGCGCGTACGCTTTCTCGGCGCCGGCGGCGGGCCCGAGGTAGTAGGGGCTGTCGAAGTAGATCGGGTCGATCTCCTCGAGGTCGACGAAGTCCTGGACTTCGATCGCCCGCGTCTTCTCCGGCGCCAGCGCCGACATCTCGTCTTTGTCGAGCGGCACGTACTGGCCGGGCGTGATCTCGTAGGCCTTGACGATGTTCTCGTAGGGGACCTCCTCATCGGTCCCCTCGGCGACCCGGCGGTGTTTGATCCGGGCGCTGTCGGAGTCACGGATCTCGCGCAGGGCGATGTTGCGCCGGGCGACGGCGCTGTAGAGCCGCACGGGCACGTTGAGCAGCCCGAAGCTGATCGAGCCGGTCCAGATCGCTCTAGCCATGGCGGGTCACCTACCCGGATTGTCCCAACCGAGTCGCGCCATGGCAAAAACGGGGCGCCGGACGGGTGGGATCATGCGCCGGTGCTGTTCGAGCTGCGAGAGGTCGTGTTCAGCCGCGGGGGTCGGCGCGTCCTCGACTCGGTCAGCGCCGAGCTGCCGGCCGGGGCGACGGCGATCGTCGGGCCCTCCGGCAGCGGCAAGTCGACCCTGCTGCGGCTGCTGAACCGCCTCGCCGACCCCGACTCGGGCGAGATCGCCTATCGCGACCGGCCGCTGCCCGGGTACGACCCGCTTGCCCTGCGGCGCGAGGTGGCCCTGGTGCCGCAGTTGCCGGCGCTGCTTGAAGGGACCGTCGAGTCGAACCTGCGCTACGCGGCCGGCCTGGCCGGGCGCGACCCCGAGGTCGCCCGCTGCCTCGCCCTCGCCGGCCTCGCCGCCGAGTTCGCCGGCCGCGACGTCCACCGCCTCTCGGTCGGCGAGCAGCAGCGGGCGATGCTGGCCCGGGCGCTCGCCCAGCAGCCCCGGGTGCTGCTGCTCGACGAGCCGACCGCGGCCCTCGACCTCGCCGCCCGCGACGCGATCGAGGCGACCCTGGCGCGGCTGCGCCGGGAGCTGGACATCTCCCTGGTCCTGGTCAGCCACGACCCCGAGCAGGCGCGCCGCCTCGCCGACTGGGTGGTGCGGATCGAGGCCGGCCGGGTCGCCGGCTGCGGGCCGCTCGAGCAGGTGCTGGCGTGATCGCCCTCGCCGCCACCTCGATCCATGTCTCGCTGGGCCAGGTCGCTGCCTCGCTGGCGCTGGTCGCCCTCGCCGCCGCGATCTCGCGCTGGTGGAAGGCCGACCTCGAGCGGGACATCGGCATCGCCACCGTCCGCTCGCTCGTCCAGCTGACCCTGATCGGGTACGCGATCAAGCTGATCTTCGAAGCCGACACGATCTGGCTCGTCCTCGCCCTGCTGGCGGTGATGGTCGTCTTCGGGGCGGTGACCGCCCGGCACCGCGCCGCTCGCGTCCCCGGCTCCTTCCGGCCGCTGCTGATCGCCCTGGCCCTGGCCGGCGCCGGCACGCTCGGGGTCGTCGTCGCCCTCGGCGTCTTCGAACCGACCCCGCGCTACCTGGTCCCGGTCGGCGGCATGGTGATCGGCAACGCGATGACCGCCGCCGCGGTGGCGCTGAACCGGCTCGGCGACGAGATGGCCGACTCGCGGGCCCGGATCGAGGCGACCCTGGCGCTCGGCGCCACCGCCCGCGAAGCGGCCCTACCCTCGGTGCGGCGGGCCCTGCGCTCGGGGATGATCGCCCTCGTCGACTCGACCAAGACGACCGGCCTGATCTTCTTCCCCGGCACGATGGTCGGCATGCTCCTCGCCGGCGCCGAGCCGACCGACGCAGTCCGCCTGCAGCTGATCCTCCTCTACACCCTGCTCGGCAGCGTCTCGATCGCCGCGCTGGTGGCGACGGGCCTGGCGTACCGGAACTTCTTCACGCCGGCGCAGCAGCTCCGCGAGCCGGAAACGACCCCGGCCTAGACTCGACCGGGTGTCCCGGCAGCAGCGCCTAACGCTGATCGCGACGATCCTCGGGTCGACCGTCGTCTTCCTCGACGCGACGGTGATCAACGTCGCCCTGCCGGCGATCGCCGACGACCTCGACGCCAACCTCGCCGGCCAGCAGTGGGTCGTCGAGGCCTACATGCTGACGATGGTGACGCTGCTGCTGGTCGGCGGCCGGCTCGGCGACCAGTTCGGGCGGCGGCGGATCTACGTGCTCGGGCTGATCGGCTTCGGCCTCACCTCGGCACTCTGCGCGGTCGCCCCCTCCGACGAGTTCCTGGTCGCGGCCCGCGCCCTGCAGGGGGTCGCCGGGGCGCTGCTGGTACCGGGCTCGCTGGCGATCGTCGCCGCCACCTTCGCCGGCGAGGCGCGCGGCAAGGCGGTCGGCACCTGGACCGCCTGGACCGGGATCGCCACCGTCTTCGGGCCGGCCGGCGGCGGCGCCCTGATCGGACTGCTCTCCTGGCGGGCGATCTTCTGGATCAACCTGCCGCTGGTTGCCGTCACCGCCTGGCTGACCCTGCGCGCGGTCGAGGAGAGCCGCGACCCGGAGGCTGACCGCGGCCTCGACTGGGGCGGCGTGCTGCTCTCCGCGGTTGGGCTCGGCGGCCCGGTCTTCGCCCTGATCGAGCAGCCGACCCACGGCTGGGGCGACCCGCTGGTCTGGGTGCCGCTCCTCGTCGGCGTCGCCTGCTTCGCCCTCTTCGTCGCCTACGAGGCCCGCGCCCGCAACCCGATGCTCGACCTCGGCCTGTTCCGGATCCGCAACTTCGCGGTCGCCAACGCGACCACCCTGGCCGCCTACGCGGGGCTGATCGGCGGCCTCTTCTTCGTCGGCCTCTACCTGCAGCAGGTGGTCGGCTACTCGGCTCTGGAGGCGGGCCTGGCGACGACCCCGATCTCGGTGCTGCTGTTCGTGCTCTCGCCGCGCTTCGGCAAGCTCGCCTCCGGGACCGGGCCGCGGCTGCCGATGACCGCCGGGCCGATCGTCGCCGGCCTCGGCCTGGTGGCGATGCTGCGGATCGGCGCTGACGCCGACTACCTGGTGGACGTGTTCCCGGGGGTGGTCGTCTTCGGGCTCGGCCTCTCGGCGACGGTGGCGCCGCTGACCACGACCGTGCTCGACTCGGTCTCCGAGCGCCGGGTCGGGATCGCCTCCGGCGTCAACAACGGCGTCTCCCGGGTCGCCGGCCTGCTGGCGATCGCCGTCCTCGGCGCCGTCATCTCGGCCCAGTTCGGCGGCGCCCTCGACTCCAACCTCGGCGAGCGGACGCTCGGCCCCGCCGCCGAGCGCTCCGTCGAAGACGCCAAGGCGCAGCCGCTGGCGGTGCCGGAGACCGCCGACCTGCCGCCGGGCCAGGCGAGCGCCGTGCGCGCCGCCTCGGTCGAGGCCTCCACCGATGCCTTCCACCTCGGCCTGCTGATCGCGGCGCTGCTGATGATCGCCGGCGGCGCCGCGGCCGGGATCGGGATCGAGAACCCGAGACCGGCCCGCGCCGAGGCAGCCGAGGCCGAGCCCGCGTAGGCTGCCCGGCGATGTCCGCCCCGATCGTCTTCTCCGGCATCCAGCCGACCGGCCGCAAGCACCTCGGCAACTACATCGGCGCGATCCGCCAGTACGTCGAGGGCCAGGAGCGCGGCGAGCCGGCGATCTTCTGCATCGTCGACCTGCACGCCCTCTCCGTCGCCTACGACCCGGCCGAGCTGCGCGAGCGCGTCCACGACACCGCCGCGATCCTGCTCGCCGCCGGCCTCGACCCGGAGCGCTGCGTGCTGTTCCGCCAGTCCGACGTCCCCGAGCACTCCGAGCTGACCTGGTGCCTCTCCGCGGTCACCGCCCACGGCGATCTCGACCGCATGCACCAGTTCAAGGAAAAGTCCGGCAAGCAGCGCGAGCTGGTCTCGGCGGCGCTCTTCTACTACCCGGTGCTGATGGCCGCCGACGTGCTCGCCTACCGGGCCACCGAGGTCCCGGTCGGCGACGACCAGCGCCAGCACGTCGAGCTGATGCGGGAGATCGCCCGCCGCTTCAACGGCCGCTTCGGCGAGACCCTGGTCGTCCCCGAGCTTGTCGTCCCCGAGGTCGGGGCGCGGATCATGGACCTGCAGGAGCCGGAGCGGAAGATGTCGACGACCTCCTCGACCGAGGCCGGCACCGTCTACGTGCTCGACGAGCCGGCGGCGATCCGCAAGAAGCTCGGCAGCGCCGTCACCGACTCCGGCCGCGAGATCGAACGGAGTCCCGACAAGCCTGGCGTCACCAACCTGATCGAAGTCCTCGCCGTCGCCCGCGGCGTCGGCCCGGAGGCGATCGAGGCCGAGTTCGCCGAGGCCGGCTACGGCGACTTCAAGAAGGCCGTCGCCGAGGGCGTGGTCGAGCTGCTGGCGCCGCTCCAGGAGCGCTACGCCGCGCTGCGCGCCGACGAGGCGGCCCTGGAGGCGGTGCTCGCCGCCGGCGCCGCCAAGGCGCGCGACCTGGCCGCGCCCGTCCTCGCCGACGTCCGCGAGCGCATGGGCATCGGCGCGCCCCGTTAACTTGGTCGCGTGAGCGTCGCCGAGCTCGACCTCGATCTCGACCTGGACATCTTCGCCGGGCCGTTCGACCTGCTGATGGCGGTGGTGCTGCGCGAGGAGGTCAGCCTCCTCGACCTGCAGCTCGGCGAGGTCGTCGTCGCCTACGTCGAGCATCTCGAGCGCGAGGGCGAGCTGGAGCTCGAGGTCGCGACCGAGTTCCTGGTCCTGATCGCCGCCCTGCTGGAGCTGAAGTCGCGGCTGATGCTGCCGGGGCCGGAGGAAGAGCTCGACGACATGACCCCGGAAGAAGCGATCGAGGAGCTGATCGCCCGGATGCTCGAGTACCGCCGCTACCGCGACGCCTCGAAGGTCCTCGCCGACCGCTTCGAGTCCCAGCGCGGCTACCTGTACCGCTCGGCGCCGCTGCCGGCGGAGCTGCGCCGGGTGGCGCTGGAGGCGGCCGAGGCGGTCTACGATCCCGACCAGCTCGGCGCCGCCCTCGGCGACCTGCTGACCGAGCCGGCCGACGTCGACGTCAGCCACATCCGCCCGACCGTCTCCCTGGAGCGGCGGCTGCGGGCCCTGCGCGACGTCCTGCGGCGCCGCAAGAGCTTCGACTTCGACGAGGAGTTCGGCAACGAGGATCGGCTCACCCAGGCGGTGACGATCTTCGGCCTGCTCGAGCTCTACCGCAAGGGCGAGATCACTTGGGACCAGCCCCGGCAGCTTGGCCCGATTACCGTCAAGGCGACGGCCTCATGAGCGACCTCTCCCGCACCGTCGAAGCGCTGCTCTTCCTCTCCGCCCAGTCGGTCTCCGTCAAGGACCTGGCCAGCGCCACCGAGGCGACCGAGGGCCAGGTCGAGGAGGCGATCGAGCTGCTCCGCGAGGACCTCGCCGAGGGCAAGCGCGGCATCGTCCTCCGCGAGGTCTCCGGCGGCTTCACGCTGGCCAGTGACCCGCGCAGCGAGGAGGCCGCCCGGCGCCTGCTGGCGAAGCCGCGGACGCCGCCGCTCACCCAGGCCCAGGCCGAGACCCTGGCGATCGTCGCCTACCTGCAGCCGATCTCACGCCCGGAGATCGCCCGCATCCGCGGCGTCTCCTCGGAGTCGGGCGTCCAGACCCTCGCCGAGCGCGGCCTGATCGAGGAGTCCGGCCGCACCCAGTTCGGCGCCGCGATCTTCAAGACCTCAGAGCTGTTCGAGCGCCTCTTCGGCCTCACCGGCCTCGACCAGCTGCCCGACCCCTCGCGCTTCGACCCGAGTCCGGAGGACGAG
>CAMPIP010000050.1 GCA_946886425.1 uncultured Actinomycetes bacterium | reverse complement strand
GCCAGGTCCCGCATGCGCGCCCTGCGCGAGGCGATGGGGCTCTCGCTGCGGGACCTGGCCGAGCGCAGCGGCGTCAGCGCGCCGATGCTCTCGCAGGTCGAGCGCGGCGAGACCAGCCCGACCCTGGCGGTAGCCGCCAAGATCGCCGCCGGCCTGGAGCTGACGCTTTCGCAGCTGCTGCGTCTGGACGAGGGCTCGCACGTCGCCGTCAGCCGCGCCGACTCCCGCCGCCACTCCGAGCGCGGCGGCCACCGCTTCGAGGAGCTGACGCCGCCGCTGCCCGGGCAGCGCGCGGACGTCTCCCTGCACACGCTGGAGCCCGGCGCCAGCACCGGCGGCCGCGAGGACCCGCCGATGCACGAGCCCGGCAGCCGCGAGACGGCCGTCGTCCTGTCCGGGACCCTGGCCCTGGTCGTCGACGGCAGCCGCCACGAGCTCGGCGCCGGCGACAGCGTCACCTTCGACGCCGACCTTCCCCATCACTTCGAGAACGAAGGCGAGGAGCCGACCCGCTTCCTCGCCGTGATCGCCGCCGGCCTGAGGAGGAGCTGACGCTATGCCCAAAACCATGTTCGACAAGATCTGGGAGGCCCACGAGGTTTCCGACGGGTTGATCTACATCGACCTGCACCTGGTCCACGAGGTCACCTCGCCGCAGGCCTTCGACGGGCTGCGGATGGCGGGCCGGCCGGTGCGCCGCCCCGACAAGACGCTGGCCACGGCCGACCACAACGTGCCCACCGACGGCACCATGGTCGCCCGGCTGATCGCCGACGAGCTCTCCCGCGTCCAGGTCGAGACCCTGGAGCGCAACTGCGAGGAGTTCGGGATCCCGATCTACTCGCTGGGCTCCGACAAGCAGGGCATCGTCCACGTGATCGGCCCGGAGCTGGGGGTCACCCAGCCGGGCATGACGATCGTCTGCGGTGACAGCCACACCTCCACCCACGGCGCCTTCGGGGCGCTGGCCTTCGGGATCGGCACCTCCGAGGTCGAGCACGTGCTGGCGACCCAGTGCCTGGTCCAGAAGCGGCCGCAGACGATGCGGATCAACTACAGCGGCGCGCTCGGCGCCGGGGTCACGCCCAAGGACCTGATCCTGGCGACGATCGGGCGCCTCGGCACCGGCGGCATGGCCGGCTACGCCGTCGAGTACGCGGGACCGGCGATCGAGGCGCTGGCGATGCCGGGCCGGATGACGATCTGCAACATGACGATCGAGGGCGGCGGCCGCGCCGGGATGATCGCCCCCGACGAGCGGACCTTCGAGTGGGTGCGCGGCAAGGCCGCGGCGCCAGCCGACTTCGAGGCCGCCGTCGAGGCCTGGCGGCAGCTGCCGACCGAGGCGGGTGCAAGCTTCGACACCGAGGTCGAGATCGACGCCTCCGGCATCTCGCCGATGGTCACCTGGGGAACGACCCCCGGGATGGTCATCGAGGTCACCGACCGGGTCCCCGATCCGGCGGCGATGGAGACTCCGGCCGACCGCGAGTCCGCCGAACGCGCCCTCACCTACATGGGACTGAAGGCCGGCACGCCGATGACCGAGATCGCCCCGGAACGGGTCTTCATCGGCTCCTGCACCAATTCTCGGATCGAGGACCTGCGCGAGGCGGCGGCGATCGTCGAGGGCCGCAAGGTCGCCAGCTCGGTGCACGGCATGGTCGTGCCCGGCTCCCAGCAGGTCAAAGCCGCCGCCGAAGCCGAGGGCCTCGACGAGGTCTTCCGCGGCGCCGGCTTCGAATGGCGCGAGGCGGGCTGCTCGATGTGCCTGGGCATGAACCCGGACATCCTCATGGAGGGTGAGCGCTGCGCCTCGACCTCGAACCGCAACTTCGAGGGCCGCCAGGGCAAGGGCGGGCGCACCCACCTGGTCAGCCCGAAGATGGCCGCCGCGGCCGCCATCGAGGGCCATTTCGTCGACATCAGGGATTGGAGCTGAACATGCGACCGATTGACGTCATCGAGGGCAAGGTGTCGGTGCTGGACCGCAGCGACGTCGACACCGACCAGATCATCCCCAAGCAGTTCCTCAAACGGGTCGAGCGGACCGGCTTCGGCGAGTTCCTCTTCTACGACTGGATCCGCGACGGCGAGATCGAGCTGGAGCCGAACCCGATCCTGGTCGCCGGCCGCAACTTCGGCTGCGGCTCCTCGCGCGAGCACGCCCCCTGGGCGCTGGAGGACTTCGGCTTCGAGGCGATCGTCGCTCCCTCGTTCGCCGACATCTTCTACTCCAACTGCACGAAGATCGGGCTGTTGCCGGCGGTGCTCGGGGAGGAGCAGTGCAGGGCGGTCGCCGAGGCCGGTGAGGCGCGGATCGACGTCGACGACGAGACTGTCACCTGCGCCGCCGGCGTCTTCCAGTTCTCGATCGAGCACGACGTCAAGCACCGGCTGCTGAACGGCCTCGACGACATCGGCATCACCCTCGAGAACGCGGGCGCGATCGACACCTACGAGGAGCGGGCGGCGGCACGGCCGGCGCCGGTCACGACCGCGCTCTGAGATGAAGGTCAGCCGCGACTGGGACGCCGAGACCTACGAGCGGGTCTCGATCCCGCACGAGGACTGGGCCAACGCGACCCTCGACCGGCTCGACCTCCGCGGCGACGAGACGGTCCTCGACGCCGGCTGCGGCAGCGGCCGTGTCACCGGCCTGGTGATCGAGCGGGTGCCACGGGGCCGCGTCGTCGCGGTCGACGGCTCGGCTTCGATGATCGAGGCCGTGGGCGGCGTGCTGCGGCCCGGGGACCGGGCGATCCACAGCGACCTGACCGCGCTCGAGCTGGAAGACGAGGTCGACGCGGCCTTCTCCAGCGCCGTCTTCCACTGGATCGCCGACCACGACCTGCTCTTCGCCCGCCTGCACGCGGCGCTGCGCCCCGGTGGCCGCCTGGCAGCCCAGTGCGGCGGCGCCGGCAACATCGAGACGTTCCGCCGCGCCGGCGAGGAGGTCGCCACCCGTGAGCCCTACGCGCCCTACTTCGATGACTTCGACCGGCCCTGGAATTATGCAACGGCGGAGGAGACCGAGGAGCGGCTCCGGCGGGCGGGCTTCGAGCGGGTCCGCTGCTGGCTGGAACCCTGGTCGGTGACGCCGCCGGAGCCGCGCGACTTCGTCGCCACGGTCTGCCTCGGCGCCCACCTGGAGCGGCTCCCGGAAGAGCTGCGCGAGCCCTTCTACGACGAGATCCTCGCCCTCGAGGGGAAGCCGCTGAAACTCGACTACGTGCGGCTCAACATCGATGCCGTCGCCGCCTGAGCGAAGCGCGTAAAGTGGCCGCCCCGTGAGCGATGCGCCCCGCATAGTCCTGCTGCCCGGCGACGGGATCGGGCCGGAGATCGTCGCCGCGACCCGGCGACTGCTGGAGACCTTCGGCGAGTTCGAGTTCACCGAGCACCCGCTCGGCGGCTGTTCGATCGACGCCCACGGCACCGCCCTCACCGACGAGGTGCTGGCCGCCTGCCGCGAGTCCGACGCGGTCCTGCTCGGCGCCGTCGGCGGTCCCAAGTGGGACACCACCGACCCGGACGCGCCGCGCCCCGAGCAGGGCCTGCTCGGCCTCCGCAAGGGGATGGGCCTCTACGCCAACCTGCGCCCGGTCCGGCCCAGCCCGGCGCTGGTCGGCGCCAGCCCGCTGCGCGAGGAGCGGATCGCCGGGACCGACCTGCTGGTCGTCCGCGAGCTAACCGGCGGCATCTACTTCGGCGCCTCCGGCCGCGACGGCGACGCCGCCCACGACACCTGCGAGTACGACGCCGCCGAAATCGAACGGATCGCCCGCACCGCCTTCGAAGCGGCCCGCCGGCGCGCCGCCGGCTCCGGCCGCCGGCCGCGCGTCACCTCGGTCGACAAGGCCAACGTCCTGGAGACCTCGCGGCTCTGGCGCGAGGTCGTCACCCGCATCGCTCCCGAGTACGACGACGTCGAGCTCGACCACCTGCTGGTCGACAACGCGGCGATGCAGCTGGTCTCGCGCCCAGCCGACTTCGACGTGATCGTCACCGAGAACCTCTTCGGCGACATCCTCAGCGACGAGTCGGCGATGCTGACCGGCTCGCTGGGAATGCTGCCCTCCGCCAGCCTCGGCGAGGACGGCGTCCCGGGGCTCTTCGAGCCGGTCCACGGCTCGGCGCCGGACATCGCCGGCAAGGGGATCGCCAACCCGCTCGCGACCTTCCTCTCTGCGGCGATGATGCTGCGGCACGGTTTCGGCCGGGCCGACGACGCCGCCCGCATCGAGGACGCGGTCGACGCGGTCCTCGAGAAGGGACTGCGCACCCCGGACCTGGCGGCGGGAACGCTGGCACCGCCTCCGATGCCAGACGTCCCCGCCGAGGTCGAGGTCGGGACCGACGAGATGACCGACGCGGTCCTCGCCGTCCTCGGCAGCTCCTAGGGAGCGGTCACCGCCCAGACGCCCTGGACGAGGTTGTCGGCTTCGCCGTCTTTGAACTGGGCGAGCAGGCCGAAGCCGAGCCGGCTGTTGGTGTTGGCGTCGACGGTCAGCGTCGCTTCCGGCGTCGCCGCCGTGACGTAGACGCAGAGCTGGCCGGCGGCCGCCTGCGGCGTCGCGTTTCCGGCGCCGAGGCCGGGGCAGGCGGCGCTGCCGATGCCGGGGGGCATTACGTTCGGGGTCACCGCCGCGGCCAGCGCGTTCTGGAACGCGACCGAATCCCGGTAGCTCGCGGTTTTCACCGTGCCGGCTTCTTTGCCGACGACGCTGCCACCGACGTCGAAGACGCCGCGCAGGGTCTGGCCGGCCTTCAGGTTGCCGACGATCGGGCCGACTTCTTCGCCGAACTTGGCGCTCAACTTGTTGGCCGTGACCGAACCGTTGGCGAGGATCGGATTGGTCACCGCGCCGCTGTTCAGTTTCGCGGTGGTGACCGCGTCGTTGCCCAGCTTCGCCGTCGTGACCGCGTTGCCGTTCAGTTTGTTGGTGGTGACGACGTTGTTCTTGATCGAGCGGGCGATCACCGCGCCGGAGCCGATCTTGGCGCTGTTGATGGCGCCGTTGCCGATATTGCCCGGCCCGACCGCGTTGGGGCCGATCTTGCCGGGCGTCACCGCGCCGGGGGCCAGCTTGCCGCTGGTCACCGCCGCCTTGCGGAGTTTCGCCGGGGTGACGGCACCGCGCTTCAGCTGCTTGGGACCGACGCTGTTGCGCGGCAGCCCGGCCGCGACGGCGACGCCGCCGAGGGCGACGAAGAGCGCGATCGTCCCGATCACGTTCGCGTAGTTGAGCTTGGGGATGAACCTCGAGGTCATTGGCTTCTGGGCCTCCTTTTTGCGTTTCCGCCGTCTTTCGCGGGCTCGGGCCCGATCACCTGCGTTTGATCGGGCATACTTCCCCAACATGGAGCGGGTCGATTTGATTTGGAAGAACGGCGAGCTGGTCGCCTGGGAGGACGCCCAGGTGCACGTGCTCACGCACGCGATGCACTACGGAACCGGGGTTTTCGAGGGGATCCGCTGCTACGACACGGATCGCGGTCCCGCCGTCTTCCGCCATCGCGACCACCTCGACCGGCTCGCCAAGTCAGCCGAGCTCTATTACCTGGAGATGCCCTACTCGGCGGAGGAGATCCGCCAGGGCACCCACGACTTGATCCGCGGCAACGGGCTCGGCTCCTGCTATATCCGCCCGCTCGTCTTCCGCGGCTACGGCAGCCTCGGGCTCTACGCGACCGACGCGCCGGTGGAAGCGATCGTCGCCGCCTTCCCCTGGGGGGTGTACCTCGGCGAGGAGGCAGCTCGCAGCGGCATTCGCGCCGCCGTCTCCTCCTGGCGGGCAATCTCCGGCGACAGCCTGATCCCGCACTCCAAGGCGGCCGGCCAGTACCTCAACTCGATCCTTGCCAAGACCGAGGCCCAGAAAGGCGGCTACGAGGAGGCGATCCTGCTCGACCAGCACGGCCACGTCTCCGAGGGCTCCGGCGAGAACGTCTTCGTAGTCCGCGACGGCGTCCTGATCACGCCGGGGCACACCAACGCGATCCTCGACGGGATCACCCGCGCCTCGGTGGTCCAGATCGCCCGCGACATGGGCTACCGCGTCGAAGAGCGCGACATCGCCCGGGCCGAGCTCTACCTCGCCGACGAGGTCTTCCTGACCGGGACCGCCGCCGAGCTGGTGCCGGTCCGGGAGATCGACAACCACCCGCTCGGGCCCCCTGGCGAGATCACCCGCGTGATCCAGAAAAGGTTCGACGATGCCCTCCACGGCCGCGCCGAGGAGTACCTGGAGTGGCTGGACTTCGTCGAGATGCCGGCCGAGGTCGACCCGGCGAGTAAGGTTGGTTCCTGATGTACCTGGCTTTCGACGCGATCGGGCGAATTACCGCAGCCGCCTAGCGGCTGGCGCGGGCTGCTCCGCCCGCGCGCGCGGACCCGTCATGGGTCCCCCCGATCTTCGACTTCGAAAGGCAGTAAACAGATGGAACAGGTGAAGCTCTACGACACCACCTTGCGTGACGGCATGGGCGGCAAGGGCATGTCGCTCTCCGTGGGCGAGAAGCTCAACGTCGTCCGGGCCCTCGACCGGCTCGGCGTCCAGTTCATCGAGGCGGGTTTCCCCAGCTCCAACCCGAAGGAGGCGGAGCTGTTCGCGCGGCTCGCCGAGCTGGAGTTGGAGAACGCGACGGTCTCGGCCTTCGGGATGACCCGCCGCCGGGACCTCCGCGCCGAGGACGACGAGGCCCTGCGGACGCTGGTCGAGTCCTTCGCGCCGGTCGTCTGCCTGGTCGGCAAGAGCTGGGTCCTGCACCTGGAGAAGGTGATCCGCGTCTCCCGCGAGGAGAACCTGGCGATGATCGCCGACTCGATCTCCTTCTGCCGCGAGCAGGGCAAGCGGCCGGTCTTCGACGCCGAGCACTTCTTCGACGGCTACCGCGACGACCCCGGCTACGCGCTCGAGTGCGTCCGCGCCGCGGCCGACGCCGGCGCCGAGAACGTCACCCTCTGCGACACCAACGGCGGCAGCCTGCCCGACCACGTCACCGCCGCCACCGCCGCGGTCCTCGCCGACGTCGGCGACCGGGTCGAGATCGGCATCCACACCCACAACGACGCCGAGTGCGCGGTCGCCAACTCCCTGGCCGCGGTCGGCGCCGGGGCGCGGCTCGTGCAGGGCTGCGTGAACGGCTACGGCGAGCGCTGCGGCAACGCCAACCTGGCCTCGATCCTGCCCTCGCTGCAGCTGAAGATGGGCTTCGAGGTGGTCAGCGAGGAGCAGCTGGCGAACCTGACCCCGACCGCCCACTACCTCGACGAAGTCTGCAACATGGCCTCGGACCCGAACCGTGCCTACGTCGGCCGCAACGCCTTCGCCCACAAGGCGGGGATGCACGCGGCCGGGGTCGCCGCCGACGCCAGCACCTTCGAGCACGTCGACCCGGCCGTGGTCGGCAACGAGCGCGACATCCTCGCCTCGGAGCTTTCCGGCAAGGCGACGATCCGCAGCCAGGCCGAGCGGGCCGGGATCGAGCTCGACGACGCGGCCGCCGCGCGGGCGGTCGAGCGGCTCAAGCAGCGCGAGCACCGCGGTTACCACTACGAGGCGGCGCCGGCCTCCTTCGAACTGCTGCTGCGCCAGGAGGCGGGCGACTACCAGCCGCTCTTCAAGCTGGAGAGCTTCCGGGTCGTGACCGAGAAGCGGGCCGGGGGAGAGGTCGAGACCGAGGCGACGATCAAGGTCGAGGTCGACGGCGAGCGTTACCTGCGGGTCGCCGAGGGCAACGGCCCGGTCAACGCCCTCGACCGCGCCCTGCGCGGGGCGATCGCCGACCGCCACCCGCACCTCGCCGACGTCGAGCTGACCAACTACAAGGTGCGGATCCTCGACGAGACCCACGGCACCCAGGCGGTCACCCGGGTCCTGCTCGACTCCTCCGACGGCGAGCGCGAATGGGGGACGATCGGCGTCTCCGAGAACATCATCGAGGCCTCCTGGGAGGCCCTGGTCGACTCGCTGGAGTACGCCTTCCAGTGAGCGCCGAGGGGATCCCGCTCGCCCGGCCGGAGCTGGGCCCGCGCGAGGAGGAGCTGGTCCTCGAGGTGCTGCGCTCCGGGCGGCTCTCGCTGGGGCCGATGGGCGAGCGCTTCGAGCGGGCGCTGGCGGAGTGGCTCGGGGTCGAGGACGCGGTCGCCGTCTCCAGCGGCACGACCGCCCTGCACCTCGGCGTCCGCGCCCTCGGCTGGGGGCCCGGCGACGAGGTCGTGACCAGCCCCTTCAGCTTCGTCGCCTCCGCCAACTGCCTGCTCTACGAGGGCGCCCGGCCGGTCTTCTGCGACGTCGACCCGGTCACGCTCGACCTCGACCCCGCGGCGGCCGCGGCGGCGGTCGGCGAGCGCACGGTCGGCCTGCTGCCGGTCCACATCTTCGGCTACCCGGCGGCGATGCCGGAGCTCGAGCGGCTCGCCGCCGAGCGCGGCCTCGGCGTCCTCGAGGACGCCTGCGAGGCGCTCGGCGCGGTCGACTCCGAGGGGCGGAGGGTCGGCGCCCGCGGCAACCTCGCCACCTTCGCCTTCTACGCCAACAAGCAGATGACGACGGGGGAGGGGGGCATGATCGTCCCCCGCGACGCCGAGGAGGCGGCGCGGCTGCGCAGCGAGCGCAACCAGGGCCGCGCCGTCGACATGGGCTGGCTAGACCACGACCGGCTCGGCTTCAACTACCGGCTCTCCGACGTCGCCGCGGCGATCGGCCTCGCCCAGGTCGAGAAGCTCGACCGGTTGCTAGCCGGCCGCGACCGCGTCGCCGCCCTCTACGCCGAGCAACTGGCCGCGGTCGAGGGCGTCGAGACCCCGATCGCCGGTCGCGACCGCGAGCGGCGCGGCTGGTTCGTCTACACGGTGACCCTGTCCGAGGGGGTCGATCGCGACGCCGTCGTCGGCCGCCTCGCCGAGCAGGGAGTCGCCAGCAAGGCCTACCTGCCCTGCATCCACCTCTTCCCGCACCTGCGCGAGCTCGGCTACCGCGAGGGCCAGTTCCCGGTCGCCGAAGCGGCCTCGGCGCGCTCCTTGGCGCTGCCTTTCTTCCCGTCCATGGAGGAGGGCCAGGTCGAGCGGGTCTGTGAGGCGCTGGTCGCGGCAATACGATCCGGCTGATGCACGCAAATCAGCCGCCCGAGGACGTCACGCCGCTGCGACCCGCCCGCGAGGCGGCCGAGGACTCGCGCTTCCGCAAGGAGCCCGACCCGCGCTTCTGGCGCCTCAACCGCTCGCTGCCCTTCGACTGGCAGCTGGCCGCCTACGATCTCGACCAGTCGCGCGCCCACGCCCGCGGCCTGGAGCGGATCGGCGTCCTCGACGCCGCCGAGCTGGCGCGCATGGAAGAAGGGCTAGAACGCGTCGAGGCCCGCATGCACGAACACGGCTTCGCCTTCGCCGAGTCCGACGAGGACATCCACATGGCGATCGAGCGGCTGCTCGGCGAGGAGATCGGGGCCGTCGCGGGCAAGCTCCACACCGGCCGCTCCCGCAACGACCAGGTGGCGACCGACGTCGCCCTGGTCGTGCAGGCGCACTCGCTGCGGGCGATCGAGCTCTGCGGAGAGGCCATGGAACGGCTGCTGCGGCTCGCCGAGGACCACCGCGACTGGCCGCTGCCCGGCTACACCCACCTGCAGCGGGCCCAGCCGGTCTACCTCGGCCATCACCTGCTCGCCTACTTCTGGATGCTGGCCCGCGACGTGCTGCGCTTCCAGTTCGCGCTCGACAGCGCCAGCGTGATGCCGCTCGGCTCCGGCGCCCTGGCCGGCGTCAACTGGGAGATCGACCGCGAGGCGGTCGCCGAGGACCTCGGCTTCGAGCACGTCAGCCATAACTCGATCGACGGGGCCTCCAACCGCGACTTCGTCCTCGACTACCTCTCTGCCGCCTCCGCCTGCTCGATGCACCTCTCGCGGCTTGGCTCGGAAATCGTCATCTGGTCCAGCACCGAGTTCGGCTTCTGCGAGCTCGACGAGACCTTCTCCTCCGGCTCCTCGATCATGCCCCAGAAGAAGAACCCGGACTCGGCCGAGCTGCTGCGGGCGAAGAGCCCCCGGGTGGCGGCCAGCTACGCGACCCTGCTCGGGGTGATGCACGCGCTGCCGCTCACCTACGGCAAGGACATGCAGGAGGACAAGGAGCCGCTCTTCGACGCGATCGACACCGTCGAGGGCTGCCTCGAGGTCACCGCCGGGATGCTCGAGGGGATCGCCTTCGACCGCGAGCGGATGGAGGACGCCTCCGGCGACGAGATGCTCGCCGCCACCGAGGTCGCCGACCTGCTGGTCCGCCGCGGCGTCCCCTTCCGCGAGGCGCACGGGATCGTCGGCGGCCTGGTCCGCGACGCGGTCGAGGCCGGCAAGAGCCTCTCCGAGCTGACCCCCGAGGAGTTGCGGGCCCGCTCCGAGCACCTCGACGACTCCTACTACGAGGTGCTGCGGCGGGGCAGCTGGCTGGAGTCGAAGCGGATCGCCGGCGGCACCGGCTCGGCACCGCTGGCGGCCCAGATCGCCGAGGCGGGGGAGACCCTGGCGGCGGTCCGCGAACGGGTCGAAGAAGAGCGCTCTTGAGCGAGGCTCGTCCAGCCGTGGACGAGCGGCTGGACCATGGCTTTTTCGCCCGCTCGGTGCACGAAGTGGCGCGGGACTTGGTCGGCTGCCGGCTCTTCTTCACCGGCGTCGGCGGCACGATCGTCGAGACCGAGAGCTACGAGCGCGACGACCCCGCCTGCCACGCCTACGTCGGCCTCACCGACCGCACCGAGCCCCTCTTCGGCCCGCCCGGCCGCGCCTACGTCTACCTCTCCTACGGGATCCACAGCCTCCTCAACGCGGTCGCCGAACCGGAGGGCGAGGCGGCGGCGGTGCTGATCCGGGCGCTGGAGCCGACCGACGGGCTCGAGGCGATGCGGGAGCGGCGCGGCGACCGGCCCGACGGCGAGCTCTGCTCCGGGCCCGGCAAGCTGACCGAGGCACTCGGCATCGGCCTCGAGCAGAACGACACCGACCTCGCCGCCGATCCGTTCCTGCTGCTGCCCCCGGTCGGCGAGCCGCCGGCGATCGTCACCGGCCCGCGGATCGGCATCACCAAAGCGGTGGAGCGGCCCTGGCGGTTCTGTGCCGCCGGCAGCCCCTTCGTCTCGCGGCCGCGGCCGCCGAGGCCTAACCTGCGGTGACGCCGCCCCCGCCGCCCGATTCCGGCGCGGCTTCGGGGGTCGCTTCCGGCGTTGCTTCTTCAGGCGCCGCTTCGACTTCCGGCTCGGGTTCGACTTCGGTTTCCGGCGCCGCTTCTTCTTCGACTTCCGGCGCGGTTTCTTCGACCGCCGATTCGGGCGCGACGTAGGTTTCGGTTTCGCCCTCCTCGTCGCCGTCCGCGGAGCCGCGCGCTTCCTCGTTGGACTTGCGCTCGGCCGCCCGTTCGCTCTGAATTTCCTGCCAGGCAGAGATGACGCTGGCCCAGATCAGGGCCGGGAAGGTTCCGCCCATCACCGGGCCGCCGTTGTAGAGGGTGGTCATCGGCGTAGTCGTGTCCGGGTAGCCGACCCAGACGCAGGCCGTGACTTCGTCGGAGACGCCGCCGCAGAACCAGGCATCGCCGTTGTTCTCGGTGGTCCCGGTCTTGCCCCACTGACCTTCGGCGCCGATGTCGGCGTTGGTGCCGGTCCCGGAGGAGACGACCGTTTCGAGGATGCTCTTCGCTTCTTCGGCGACGCCCTGGTCGACCACCTGGGTGTGGATCGAGTCGTTGTCGCCGCTTTTGATCGTCTTGCCGTCGCTGTCGGTCACCTGCGTGTAGGAGACGGGGCTGTCGCCCGGCCGCGGCGCCAGGGTGCCGCTGACCCGGTCGCCGTCGTTGCCGAGGGTGCTGTAGGCGTAGGTCCAGCCGACCGGGGTGACGCCGATTTCGAGCCCGCCGAGGACCATCGCCGGGTTGGTCGAGATCGGGTCGTCGTAGCCCATCTTGTGGATCGTCGCCGCGATCGAGTTGGTCTTGTCGGTGGCCGTCTTGCCCTTCAGGCCTTCCAGCGCCAGAGCGGCGTAGATCGAGTTGTCGGAGTAGGTGGTCGCGCAGACGATGTCGCAGGAGCCCAGGTAGGCGTCCTCGTCGTTGCTGACTTCGAACGCTTCCCGCCCCTTCTTGCCGAAGTAGAAGGTCCGCTGTTCGGAGGGGTAGACCGTGTACGGCGAGATCCCCTCTTCGAGCGCCGTGACCAACGTGAAGGGCTTGATCGAGGAGCCGGGCTGGCGGTGGCCCTGGGTGGCGAGGTTGAAGGGCTTGGTGTCGAAGTCGGGCCCGCCGACCATCGCCTTGATGCCCGCGTTGCGGTTGTCGATTACGACCAGCGAGGCGGTCGCCGGCGAGTAACCGAGGTAGGAGTTGACCGCTTCTTCGGCGGCTTCCTGGAGGCCGAGGTCGAGCGTCGACTTGACCTCGAGGCCGCCGAAGAAGGCCTTGCTGGCCCCATAGCGTTCGACCAGCTGCTGGCGCAGGTAGGCCGTGAAGTAGGGGGCCTTGGAGTCCAGCGACGGCGGCTCGATGTCGGCCGGGGAGGGGAGCGCCTGCTTGGTGCTTTCCGCGAACTGCTCCTGGGAGATGTAGCCCTGTTCGTACATCCGTTCGAGGACGAGGTTGCGGCGATTGAGCGCGTTTTCGGGGTAGAACTTCGGGTCGTAGGCGGAGGGCGACTGGATGATCGCCGCCAGCATCGCCGCCTCCCAAGGCTCCAGCACCGAGGCGCAGGGCTCGCCGGAGGTCCCGCAACCGGGATGGGAGGCGCCGAAGTAGGTCCGCGCCGCCGCCTCGACCCCGTAGGCCCCCTCGCCGAAGTAGACCGTGTTCAGGTACTGGCTGAGGATCTTGTCCTTGCTCCAGTGATGCTCGAGCCGGTAGGCGAGCGCCGCCTCCTTGAACTTCTGGAAGAGCGAGCGGTCGCCTTGGGCGACCAGCGCTTCCTTGACGAACTGCTGGGTGATCGTCGAGGCGCCCTGGGCGGCGCTCTGGCTGAGGATGTCTTTGACGAGGGCGCGGCCGATGCCCTGGAAATCGACGCCGCTGTGGCCGTAGAAGCGGGCGTCCTCGATCGAGACCACCGCGTTCTTGATGTTGGGGGAGATCTGACCGGAGGCGAGCAGGATTTTGTTCTGGTCGCTGGTCAGAGTTCCCATCGGCACCCCGTTGGCGTCGTAGAGCTCGCTGTTGCGCGAGGCCTTGAACTGGGCGAAGTTGTAGATCGCCGGCAGGTCCTGGGAGACCGCGGCCATCATCCCGAAGACCATCGAGACGACGGCGAGGACGCCGAGCCCGGCCGTAGTACCTGGGGATACTCATAGTGCTGCTCGGGCGCGGCGTCCCAGCCGGCGTCTCGATGGTCGTCGGGAAGAGTGGCCCGGTCTCCC
>CAMPIP010000049.1 GCA_946886425.1 uncultured Actinomycetes bacterium | reverse complement strand
GGCAGGGCGCTGGCGGAGGGCAAGGAGGTCGACGGCAAGCTGGTCACCGAAGCGGCTCTGGCTGGCGACGAAACCGCGATCGCGGTCTTCGACCTGATCGGCGGCCGCCTCGGCGTCGCCTGCTCGAGCTTCGCCAACATCTTCCAGCCGGCCGCGATCGTGGTCGGCGGCGGCGTCATCGCCGCTGGCGAGCTGCTGCTCGAGCCGGCCCGCCGCGAAGTCCGCGAGCGGGCGCTCAACCCGATGAACCAGACTCCGATCCTCGAGGCCACCCTCGGCAGCGACGCCGGCGTGATCGGCGCGGCCGCCCTGGCCCGGGTCGAACTCGAGAAAGGGCGGGGCTGATGCCGGGCCGGCTGGTCGTCTGCCCGACCCCGATCGGAAACCTCGACGACGTCACCCCGCGGATGCGGGAGGCGCTCGTCAGCGCCGACTACATCGCCTGCGAGGACACGCGCCGGACCGGGGGGCTGCTGGACAAGCTGCGGATCCGGCCGGCGCCGCGGCTGGTCTCCAACCACGAGGGCAACGAAACCGCCCGAGCGACCGAGCTGGCGCAGCGGATCGAGCGCGGCGACGCGGTGACCCTGGTCTCCGACGCCGGCATGCCCGGCATCTCCGACCCCGGCTACAAGCTGATCCGCCGCTGCATCGAACGCAGCCTCGAAATCACCGTGCTGCCGGGGCCCTCGGTGGTGCCGGTGGCCCTGGTCGCGTCCGGGCTCCCGACCGACCGCTGGCGCTTCGAGGGCTTCCTGCCGCGTCGCGCCGGCGAGATGGAGCGGGTCCTGCGCTCGACCGAGACCGTCGTCGCCTTCGAGTCGCCGCGGCGGATCGGCGAGTCGCTGGCGGCGCTGGCCTCGCTGGCGCCGGACCGGCCGGCGGCCGTCTGCCGCGAGCTCTCGAAGATCCACGAGGAGGTCGCCCGCGGCACCCTCGGCGACCTCGCCCGCCGCTTCCGCGGCGACGTCAAGGGCGAGATCGTGATCGTGATCGGTCCGGCCGCCGCGGCCGAGCACGACAAAGACGTCGGCTTCGCCGTCGACGCGCTCCGCCACCTGGTCCAGTCGGGCGCCCGGCCGCGTGCCGCCGCCAGCGTCGTCGCCGCATTGACGGGAACCCGCGCCAACGACCTCTACAAGGCCCTGACCGGCCGCGACGCACGGCGCTAGGCCGCGCCGTGGGCGCGCGTCGATAGCGTGGGCAGCCGATGAGCGCCGACAAGTACTACGTCACCACGCCGATCTACTACGTCAACGCCGAGCCCCACCTCGGGCACGCGTACTCGACGATGGCCGCCGACGTGCTGGCGCGGCACATGCGGCAGCGGGGCCGGGACGTCTTCTTCCTGACCGGGACCGACGAGCATGGCGAGCCGATCGAGACGGCGGCGGAGCGGGAGGGGATCGCGCCGCAGGAGCTGGCCGATCGCAACGCCGCCAAGTTCGAAGCGCTGATGCCGATCATCGACGCCAGCAACGACTTCTTCATCCGCACCTCCGACCCGCGGCACAAAGCCAAGGTGGCGGAGATCATCCAGCGGGTCTACGACAACGGCTGGGTGACCAAGGGCGTCTACGAGGGCTGGTACTGCCCGCGCTGCGCCGACTTCAAAACCGAGCGGGAGCTGGGTCCCGGCAACACCTGTCCGATTCACGAGATCCCGCTCGAGCGCGAACGCGAGGAGAACTGGTTCTTCCGGCTCTCGGCCTTCCAGGCCCAGCTGGAAGGGCTCTACGAGGAGCGGCCGGACTTCGTCGTCCCCGAGTTCCGCCGCAACGAGGCGATCTCGTTCATCAAGCAGGGCCTGGAGGACGTCTCGCTCTCGCGGCCGAACCTGAAGTGGGGGCTGTCGCTGCCCTGGGACCCCGAGCAGCGCATGTACGTCTGGTTCGACGCCCTCCTCAACTACGTGACCGCGCTCGGCTTCGCCCGCGAGGGCGAGGACCTGACCGACCGCTACTGGCCGGCCGACCTGCACGTGATGGCCAAGGACATCCTCAAGTTCCACGCGGTGATCTGGCCGGCGCTCTGCCTCGCCGCCGACCTCGATCCGCCGCGGCGGATGACGATCCACGGGTACCTCCTGATGGGCGAGAAGAAGATGTCCAAGTCGCTCGGCAACGTGCTCGACCCCTTCGAGGTGATCGAGCGCTTCGGCGCCGACGCGCTGCGCTTCTACTGCTTCCGCGAGGTCAGCTTCGGCCAGGACGGCTCGATCTCGACCGCCGGCTTCGAGGGCCGCTACGAGACCGAGCTGGCCAACGACTACGGCAACCTGGCCAGCCGGGTGCTGGCGATGGTCGACCGCTACCGCGACGGCACGGTGCCCGTCGGGGCGGTGGACGCGACCCTGGCCGAGGACTTCGAAGGCGTGGTCGCGCGCTTCAGCGAGCTGCTCGACCGCGCCGAGCTGACCCAGGCGCTGGAGGTGGTCTGGACGCTGGTCCGCCGCCTCAACCGCTTCGTCGAGGAGACGAAGCCGTGGGAGCTGGCCAAGGACGAGGCCGATCCCGAGCGCCTCGACGAAGTCCTCTACAACCTGGTCGAGGGCCTGCGGGTGGCGACGCTGATGCTCGCCCCGTACCTGCCGCGGACCAGCGAGACGCTGCTCGCGGCGCTCGGCGAAGGCGAGCGCGCCCTCGCCGAGCTGGGCTCGCGGCCGGGCGGGCAGAAGGTCGAGCGGGTGCCGCCGCTCTTCCCGAAGATCGACCCGCCGGGCTGATGCCGGCCGCGGTGCTCGCGGTCGAGGGCCTGCGCAAGGAGTACCGGGGGCAGCCGGCGCTGGCCGGGGTCGACCTCGAGGTCGGGGCGGGCGAGCTGGTCGGCCTGCTCGGCCCCAACGGCGCCGGCAAGTCGACGCTGACGAAGATCGCCTGCGGGCTGGTGCGCCCGACCGCCGGCCGGGCCGAGGTGCTCGGCCGCCCGGCCGGCTCGCCGCCGGCCCGCGCCGCGCTCGGCTACCTGGCCGAGCTGTTCCGCTTCCCGGGTTGGTGCAGCGCCGAGGAGCTGCTGGACCTGCACCAGCGCCTCGCCGGCTCGGCCGGAGGCGCCGCGGAGCGGGCCGAGCTGCTCGGCCTGGTCGAGCTCGGCGACGCCGCCGGCAAGCGGGTCGAGGCGATGTCGAAGGGGATGCAGCAGCGGCTCGGGATCGCCCAGGCGCTGGTCGGCTCGCCGCGGCTGCTGCTGCTCGACGAGCCGACCAGCGCCCTCGACCCGGTCGGCCGCCGCATCGTCCGCGGCCTGCTCGAGGGGCTGCGCGAGCGCGGGGTCGCGGTCCTGCTCAACTCGCACCTGCTCAGCGAGGTCGAGCTGGTCTGCGACCGGGTCGCGATCATCGCCCGCGGCAGCCTGATCAAGGCCGGCACGCCGGCGGAGCTGGCCGGACCCGGCGGCGTCGAGGTCGAGACCGACGCCGGCGTCCGCCTCGTCGAGGGCGCCGGGCGCGAGGACGCGCCGCGGATCGTCGCCGAGCTGGTCGCCGCCGGGGAGCGCGTCTACCGGGTCGAGGTCCGGCACAGCTCGCTCGAAGAGGTCTACCTGGAGGCGGTCGGAGGGGAGACCGGGTGAGCCCCTCGCCGCTCAACTCGGCGCTGACCGTCGTCGCCCACTCGGTCCGGGAAGGCGTGCGGCGGCGTGTCTTCCTCGCCGTGGTCGCGCTTACCGTCGCCTTCCTGGCTCTCTATGGGCTCGGCGCCCACTTCGTCTTCCGCGACGCCCGCGAATTCGCCGGCGGCGAACAGGGCATCCTCGACCCGCACGCCTTCGCGGGGGCGACGATCTTCGGCCTGGCGATGTTCGCGACGCTCTTCCTCGGCGCCGTCCTCGCCGTCTTCCTGACCCTGGGCGCCGTCCGCGGCGACGCCGAGAGCGGCCTGCTGCAGCCGTTGGTGGTGCGGCCGATCGGACGGACGACGATGCTGGTGGCTCGCTTCGCCGGCGCCGCCGGGCTGTCCGGCGCTTACGTGGTGATCGTTTACTTAACCGCGGCGGCGCTCACCGCGGCGATCGGCGACTGGTCGCCGGACCACCTCCTCGGCCCGGCTCTCGGCCTCGCCCTCGGCGTCGCGATCATCGCCGCGATCTCGTTGCTGCTCTCCGTCCTACTGCCGGTGACGGCGCAGGGGATCGTCGTCTTCATGGTCTTCGGGGCCGGCCTCACCGCCGGGCTGCTGGCCCAGATCGGCAACGCGATCGACTCCGACTCGCTGCACACGATCGGCCGCGTCGCCAGCTGGGCGCTGCCCTTCGAGGGCCTCTACGCGGCCGGTCTGCACGGGCTGATCTCGGAGACCTCCGGCCTCACCGGCGTCGTCCTCCAGCTCGGCCCGTTCGGCGGCTCCGAGGCCGCGGCCCCGGGCCTGATCGCCTGGGCGTTCGTCTACATGCTCGGCGTGCTGGCGCTGGCCGCTTTCGCCTTCTCGCGGCGCGACCTCTAGAGCTCGGGAGCGAGCGCGGCCGGCCCGAGCTGGTCGGGGCGCGTGTAGCCGCAGAGGGCCATCGTCAGGTCGAACTCGCCGAGGACCATCTTCAGGACCGCTTCGACGCCGGCCTGGCCGCCGAGGGCGAGGCCCCAGACGTAGGGGCGGCCGAGGCAGACCGCATCCGCCCCGAGGGCGAGCGCCTTAAGCACGTCGGTGCCGCCGCGGACGCCGCTGTCGAAGAGGATCGCCAGCTCGTCGCCGACGGCCTCGGCGATCGGCGGCAGGGCGTCGAGCGAGGCGATCGCGCCGTCGACCTGGCGGCCGCCGTGGTTGGAGACGACGATCCCGTCGACCCCGCGGGCCACCGCCTCGCGGGCGTCGTCGACGTGCTGGATGCCCTTGACGAGGATCGGCAGCGAGGTCTGCTCGCGCAGCCAGGCGAGGTCGTCCCAGCTCAACGAGGGGTGGGCCTGGACGCCGAGGAAGTGGCCGGTGGCGGCGCCCTGGTCCTCCTCGGGGGTCTGCTCCAGCGCCGCCCGGAAGACCGGGTCCTGGAAGTAGTTGGCGACGCCCATGCCGTTGAGGAACGGCAGCCACGCCTGCTGCAGGTCGCGCGGCTTCCAGCCGGGGATGAAGGTGTCGACGGTGAGGACGATCGCGCCGTAGCCGGCCGCCTCGGCGCGGCCGACGAAGCTGGCGGCCAGCTCGCGGTCGTTGGGCCAGTAGAGCTGGAACCAGCGCGGCGCCTCCGGGCCGCCGGCCGCGGCGATCTCCTCCATCGTGAAGTGGGAGTTGGTGCTGGCGATCATCGGCACGCCGACCGCCGCGGCGGCGCGGGCGGTCGCCAGCTCGCCGTCGGGGTCGAGGATCGCCTGGACGCCGATCGGCGCCAGCAGCAACGGCGCCGGCATCGCCGTCCCCAGCACGGTGGTGGAGAGGTCGCGCTCGGCGACGTCGCGGAGCATCCGCGGCACCGTCCGCCAGCGCCGGAAGGCCGCGGCGTTGGCCCGGATCGTGTCCTCGCTGCCGGCCCCGGCGCCGACGTAGTTGGCCGCTTTCGGCTCCATCGCCGCGATCGCGGTCTGCTCGAGCTCGGCCACGGAGACCGGCACGACCGGCGTCTGGCCGCCGAGGCCGAGCATGTAGATCTCGCGGTAGTGGTCGGCGAACTGGGCCACGGCGAAGCGAAGGCTATTGGAAGAAATTGCCTTTGGAACAAATTGGCCCTCTCCATAGAACACATCGAACAAGTGATGATCTTTTGACTTATCTGGAAGTTCTCGGCTGAGGCTCAGGGTCATGAATGCCAACGCAGCACCCCAAGCGAAGTCAGGTTTTCGGTTCGGCGTCTCGTTGAGCCTCCTCACGGCGGTGGTCGGTCTGCTCACGGGGCTGGTCCTCGTCGGACCGGCGACCGCCGCCTCACCGGTCAAGAATGGCCAGGTTCGCGCCTGTTACAAGGTCAAGGGCAAGCCCAAGGGAGCGATGCGGGCCGTCAAGGGCAAGCGCTGCAGGCGCGGCGAGCGCCGCCTCACCTGGAGCGTCGTCGGGCCCGCCGGCGCCGCGGGCGCGGCCGGGTCGCAGGGGTCCACCGGCTCCCAGGGGCCGCAGGGCGCGCCAGGCGTCAAGGGCAATCCCGGCACGGCCGGAACGGCCGGCGGCTCCGGCGCCGGCACCTCCCTGACCAACCTGGAAACCAAAGTCGCCTCGCTGTCCCTGGAAGTCAAGACCCTGGAAGACCTGCTCGAAGGGGTGAGCGGCGGCGACCTCTCCGGGCTGCTGGCAAAACTCAACGGCATCAGCGCGACGCAGCTGAACGAAGCTGTCGGAGCGGTTCCGACGGTCGATTCCCTGGTTCCGAAAGTGAGCGACCTGGAAGGCCTGCTCAACGGCGTCGACAGCGGCGACCTCTCCGGCGCCCTCGGCAAACTCGACGGCGTCAGCGGCGAAGACCTCGAAGACGTGGTCACCGGCCTGCCGACGCTGCAGTCGACCGTCTCGGGTCTCAGCACCACGGTCACCGGGCTCTGCGACCAGGCGAAAGAGCTGAACGAACAGACCGGCCTGCTCGGCGCGGCCTTCGGCGAGATTGAAGTCCTCAGCGGGCTCGTCACGCTCGGCCTGCCGACCGTCGACGACCTGGATCCCTTTGCCTGCACGCCCTGACCGGGGCGGTCAGCCGGCGCGGCCCGTCACCCACGGGGTGGCGGGGCCGCCGCCGTTCTGAGCCCTCCTAGACTCCCGCGGGTGATCGACTCGCACACGCACCTCTTCCTCTGCGACGGGGACGAGGCCGAGGTCGTCGCCGCCGCGGGGGAGGCCGGGGTGGAGCGGATGCTCAACGTCGGCATGGACGAGGAGACCAACCCTGTCGCGATCGCCGGAGCCGAGCGCCACGAGGCGGTCTTCGCCGCGGTCGGGCGCCATCCCAACGAGGCGACCGGGTTCGACGACGCCGCGGCGGCGGAGCTCGCCCGCCTCGCCGGGCACGAGAAGGTGCGGGCGATCGGCGAGACCGGGATCGACTACTACCGCGATGGCGCCCCGGCCGCCGACCAGCGACGCGCCTTCGCGGCCCAGATCGAGATCGCCCGCGATCTCGATCTGCCGATCGTGATCCACGGTCGCGACCCCGAGGGCGGCACCGAGGCGACCGACGAGATCTTCGCGACGCTCGACGAGCGTGCCCAGGACTGCCGGGTGATCCTGCACTGCTTCTCGGCCCCGCACCGGGTAGCCGACGCGGCCGCCCGCGGCTGGTACTGCTCGTTCGCCGGCAACGTCACCTACCCGCGCTCCGAGGAGCTGCGCGAGGCCGCCGCCCAGGTCCCCGAGGGGCTGCTCCTGGTCGAGACCGATGCGCCGTACCTGAGCCCCCAGGCGATGCGCGGCAAGCGCAACCGGCCCGCCAACGTCGTCGCCACCGCCAGGCTCGTCGCCGAGACCCGCGGCGTCTCCTACGAGCATCTCGAGCGCGTCGTCGAGGCCAACGCCCGCGACCTGTTCCGCTGGTAGCCGCGGTGGTCCGGCTCGGCCAGAACTTCCTCGCCGATCCCAACCTGCTGGCGGCGATCGACCGCGACGCCGAGCTGGACCCGGCCGACGTCGTGCTCGAGGTCGGCGCGGGGGAGGGGGTGCTGACCGAGCGGCTCGCCGCCACCGCGGCGCACGTCCACGTGATCGAGATCGACCGCGGCCTGGAGCCGGGGCTGGCGGGCGTGCTGGCACTCGGCAACGTCGAGCTGCACTGGGGCGACGCGGTCAAGGTCGACCTGGCGGCGCTGGCGCCGACCCCCACCGCGATGGTCGCCAACCTCCCCTACTCGGTGGCGACCCCGGTGATCCTCCGCACCGTCGAGGAGCTGCCCTCTCTGCGGAGCTGGACGGTGATGGTCCAGCGCGAGATCGCCGAGCGCCTGCGGTCCGCGCCGGGCAACCGCGTCTACGGCGCTCCCAGCGTGATGCTCCAGCTCGCCTGCGAGGTCGAGATCCTGCGCACCGTCGACCCCGCCGTGTTCCGGCCGCGGCCGCGGGTCGAGTCGGCGATTCTGCGGCTGCGCCGGACCGGGACGGCGGCCGACGCCGAGACGCGCGAGCTGGTCAGGGCCGCCTTCGCCCACCGCCGCAAGGCGCTGGCACGGTCGCTGGAGCACGTCCGTCCCGGCTCGCGCGGCGCGGTCCGCGCCGCCCTCGCCGCCCTCGGCCTGCCCGAAGACGCCCGCGCCGAGGCGCTGGCGCCAAGCGATTTCGCCGCCCTCGCCGCCCAGTTGCGGCAAGATCGCTGACCCAGCGCCCCCCTCGATGCTCCTCCACGCCCCCGCCAAGCTCAACCTCTGCCTCTACCTCGGGCCCTGCCGCGAGGACGGGCTGCACGAGCTCTGCTCGCTGTTCGAGCCGCTCGCCCTCGCCGACCTCCTCACCGTCACCCCGGCCGAGCGCGACGAGGTCGTCTGCGCCGGCGTCGACGGCGAGAACCTGGCGGCGCGGGCGCTGGCGGCGCTGCGCGAGCGGGGCTGGCAACGGGAACCGCTGCGGGTCGAGATCGAGAAGCGGACGCCGATCGCCGCCGGGCTCGGCGGTGGCAGCGCCGACGCGGCGGCGGTGCTGCGGCTTGCCGCCGGCGAGGTCGGGGATCTGACCGGGCTGGCCGCCGAACTGGGGGCTGACGTGCCATCGCAGCTGCGGCCGGCGCTGGCGTTGGTGCGCGGCGCCGGCGAGCTGGTCGAGCCGCTGCCGGAGCCGGCGCCGCACGCCGCGGTCCTGCTCCCCGACGGCGGTGGGCTCGGCACCGCCGAGGCCTTCCGCGCCGCCGATCGGCTCGGGCTCGGCCGCCCGGCCGAGGAGCTGGAGGAGCTGGCGGTGGAGCTGCGTCGGGTCGCCGGAGCCGGGGGCTCGCTGCTCGCCTACCCGGAGCTGCTGGTCAACGACCTCGAGCCGGCCGCCCGCTCGCTGCGCCCGGCGATCGGGAACGCCCTAGATGCCCTGCGCGACGCCGGCGCCCCCGTGGCCCTGTTGAGCGGCTCCGGCCCGACCGCGGTCGGGCTCTTCGCCGACCTCGGGTCGGCCCGCGCGGCGGCGGCGCGGCTCGACCGCGACGACGCGATCGTCTGTGCGGCGGGAGTGGCGCCGTGAAGCTGCCGGGCGAGGGCGGCGGCAGCCGCAAGAAACTGCTCCTGCTCCCGCTCGCGGCCGCGATCGCCGCCGGCTACTACTTCGTCAGCCAGGAACTGGGGCACATCGACCTGCAGGGCCTGCTCGAAGACATCTCCGAAATCCTCGGCGCCTGGACCTACCTGCTGGTCGGCTTCTTCGCCTTCGCGGAGACCGGTGCCTTCATCGGCCTGGTGGTGCCGGGCGAGACGGTGATGCTGCTCGGCGGCGCCGTCGCCGGCCAGGGCGCGATCGACGTCTACCTGCTGATCGCGATTGCCTGGTTCGCCGCCTGGCTCGGCGACACGACCAGCTTCTTCCTCGGCCGCCGCCTCGGCCGCGGTTTCGTCCTCAAACACGGCCCCCGGGTCGGGATCAGCCACGAGCGCTTCGAGAAGGTAGAGGACTACTTCGGCCGCCACGGTGGCAAGACGATCTTCATCGGCCGCTGGATCAGCCTCGTCCGCGCTCTCGCCCCGTTCATCGCCGGCAGCTCGGGCATGCGGTACCGCGGCTTCGTCCCCTACAGCATCCTCGGCACCGGGCTCTGGGCCAGTGCCCACATCCTCATCGGCTACCTCTTCTCGCGCAGCGTCGAGAGCGCCGCCGAGTACGCCGGCAAAGGCGCTTTCCTGCTCGGGACGACGATCGTCGTCGTGGTCGGGATCGTCTTCCTGGTCCGCTTCTTCCGGGCCGAGGAAAACCGGCGCGAGGCGGTGCGCTGGCTCGACGAGCACGCGGCGACGCGCTGGCTGCCCGCGCTCGGCCGCCGCTACCGGCCGCAGCTGCGATTTCTCTGGAACCGCGTCACCCCGGGCGGGACCTTCGGCCTCGAGTTCACCTCGCTGCTGGCGGCTCTCTCGGTCGCCCTCTTCGTGCTGATCGCCTACGCGGTCCTGGTCGGGCGCGAACCGGGCCCGACGCCCGGGGACGTCACCGCCGCCGACGTCGCCGAAAGCCTCCGCGTCGCCTGGCTGACCAGCGTCGCCAAGGTCGTCACCTTCCTCGGCTCCGGTCCCCTCGTCGCTCTGCTGACGATCGCCTGCGCGGCGGCGCTCGCCGTCCGCCGCCGCTGGACCGAGTTCGGGGTACTGGTGGTCGGGTCGGCGCTGATCAGCCTCGGCATCTGGGAGCTGAAGGCGGCGATCGACCGGCCGCGGCCAGGCGAAGGCCTGATCGGCGTCCAGGGCTCCTCCTACCCGAGCGGCCATGCCGCCCACTCGGTCTTCTACCTCTGGCTGGCGCTGACGATCGTGCTGCGGCTGCGGCCGGGGATGGCCCGGGCAACCGCGGTCGTGACGGCGGGCCTGGCGCTGACGGTTTTGATCGGCCTCTCGCGCGTCTACCTCGACGTCCATTACCTCAGCGACGTCAACGGCGGCTGGGCGCTGGGCGTCGCCTGCTTCTCCCTCTGCGCCCTGGTCGGGCTGGTCATCTCCCAATTGCGCCAGAATTCCCGTCGGTGACCCTCCTCGCGCTGACCAAAATCGGCAGCCAGTACTGGCTCTACGCGATCGCCGGGGCGGTCTGCCTGGTCGCCTTCGTGTCCCTGATCCTGGTCCCGGCGTTGAGCTCGCACGGGCGGATCTGGGAGAAGGCCGCGGCCGGATTCCTCTCGCTGTTCGTGCTGGCGGTCCTGGTCGCGGTCGGGGTCGGGGTCGGGATGATCGTCGTCTACTACTTCAACGACATCTCCGATTTCGTCAACGGCGTCTAGCGCCGTCAGCGCCGGCGGCGGGGATAATGGGCCGATGCCGGCAAGCTCGAAAGGGTCGGAAAGCCCTGCAAAAGCAGGTGTTTCGGAGCTGCTCGCGGCGCTCTCGGATGCGGTCGAGTCGGGCGCGGGGCTGCCCGCGGTGGCGCGGGCGGCGGCGCGCCTGCTCGACGCCAGCGTCGCCCTGATCGACCGCTCCAGCGCCGTCCTCGCCGTCGCCGGCGCCTCGCCGGACCAGGAGCGAAAGCTGCTCTCCGGCGGCGAGGGGGTGACCGCGGTCGAGCTGCGCGTCGCCGACAACGCCGTCGGCGAGCTGCGCTACCGAGCCAAGAGCCCGCCCGACCTGGCGATCGCCCGGATGGTGACGACGCTGCTGGCCCTGGAGCTGGAGCGCTCGCGCTCGCCGGAGTGGGAGAGCGAGGAGGTCGCCGGCGCCTTCGTCGCCGCCGTGCTCGGCCGCGATGTGACCGACCGCGGCGACATCGTCGCCCGCGCCGCCGAGGTCGGCGCCGACCTCGATCGCGGCGCCGGCGTCCTGGTCCTGCGGGCGGCGCCGCGCTCGGCCCAGACGGGGGAGTGGCGGGGCCGCGTCCTCACCCTGGCGCTGCGGGCGCTGCGCTCGCTGGCCCCCGGTGCGCTGGCGGCGACCGAGGACGGGGAGGCGGCGGTGGAGATCGCCGTGATCGTCCCCGCGGAGGACGACGAGCGGCTCGCCCGCGCCGCCGCCGGGCTGGTCCGCGAGCTCGACGACGGCCTCCCCGGGTTCCACCTCACCACCGGCCGCAGCCGCCGCTGCGCCGACCCGGTCGACCTCTACCGGGCCGGCAACGAGGCCCGGCTGGCGGTCAACGTCGGCGAGGCCGAGGGCCGCTCCCTGCTCGCCTTCGAGGACACCGGCGCCTACCGCCTGCTGCTGCCGGCGATGAGCGAGGACCCGGCCGAGCTCGAAAGCTTCTACGCCGAGACGGTCCAGCCCCTCGCCGAGTACGACGAGCAGTACGAGACCGAGCTGGTCACCACCGTCGAGGCCTACCTCGACAACGACGGCAACGTCGCCGCCACCGCCAAACAGCTCTTCACCCACCGCCACACGATTCGCTACCGCCTCGAGCGCGTCAAGGAGCTCTGCGGCCACGACGTCTCCGCCACCGAGGGCCGCGAGAAGCTCGGCCTCGGCCTCAAGGCAATGCGCGTCCTCGGCATCGCCTCCCCCCGCGGCCCGGCCATGGAGCCCGGCGCCAAAGCCGGCAAGGTCCCGCGCGGCGCCACGGAGGAGTAGCGCCGCCTAAGCTTTCCCCTGGTTACTGGGGAGTCGGCTAATGGCAAGCCCCTGGCCTTTGGAGCCAGTTATCCCGGTTCGAGTCCGGGCTCCCCAGCTCGCGTGATGCGTTTGCCCTCAATAGAGAGGCAAACGCAGCGCGCGTCGTCCGCCGCAGCACTTACGGTTCGAACCATGGAGTACGGAGGAGCGGCGATGGATCAGGAGGTGCGCGAGGGGCTTGGGCGCGGCTGGAAGGTGCTGATGGGGGTCGGGATCGCGGCGATCGTGGTCGGCTGCATCGCGATCCTGGTGCCGGCCGTGGCCGCCGTTGGGACGGCGATCTTCATCGGCTGGATCCTGCTCGTCGTCGGCGGTTTCATGATCGCCGCGGCCTTCTCGGCCCACTCGGTCGGGTCCGTCGTCTGGCGGCTGCTCTGGGCGGTGCTGACCGTGATCGTCGGCGTCTGGCTGATCGTCGAACCGCACAACGGGACGCTGACGCTGACCCTGGTCCTGGGGATTTATTTCCTGCTGATGGGAACCACCCGGATCACGGTCGCTTTCCTCGGCCGCGGCCAGCCAAACGCCGGCCTGGTCGGGTTCAGCGGCGTCTGCGGCCTGCTGATCGGAATTCTCGTCCTCGTCAAGTTCCCCAGCTCGGCCGACTGGGCGATCGGTCTGCTCGTCGGCATCGACCTGATCTTCGCCGGCTGGACGCTGACCTCGGTCGCCCTGGTCGGCAAAGAACTTTCGCGCGGCACCGCGCGAAGCGCCTGAGCCCCGCGCGCTAATACGATCCGGGGAGTGAGTTCCCCTCTCGTTCTGGTCATGGCGGCCGGTGAGGGCACGCGGATGCGTTCCTCCCTGCCGAAGATGCTGCATCCCGTCTGCGGGCAGCCGATGGTCGCCTGGCCGATCCTGGCCGCGCGCGAAGCGGGCGCCGGGCGGGTCGGGGTGATCGTCTCGCCGGGCCGCGACCTCTCGCCGGCCCTGCCCGAGGGGGTGGAGACGGTCGAGCAGCCGCGGGCCGACGGCACCGGCGGCGCGATCCGCGCGGCGCTGCCGCTGATCGAGGAGGCCGACTCGGTCCTGATCCTCTCCGGTGACGTGCCGCTGATCGGCACCGACACGATCGCCGACCTGCTGGCCGCCCACGAGGCCTCGCCGGCGGCGGCGACGATGCTGACCATCGAGCTCGACGATCCCGCCGCCTACGGCCGTGTCGTCCGCGGGCCCGGCGGCGAGGTCGAGCGCGTGGTCGAGGCGAAAGCGGCGGGCGACGCCGACCCTGCCCAGATGGCGATCCGCGAGATCAACGCCGGCACCTACGTCTTCGACGCGGCGCCGCTGGCGACCGCTCTGGCCGGCCTCGCGGAGGGCCGGGAAGACGTCGGGCAGGTAGTACTCGCCTTGGGCGTTGTCGTTGGCGAGGCCGGCCAG
>CAMPIP010000048.1 GCA_946886425.1 uncultured Actinomycetes bacterium | reverse complement strand
GCGTAGTCGGTCGCGCCCTGGGCGATCCCGACCGCCTGGGCGGCGGCGCCGAGGCGGGTGCGCTCAAGGGTGCCGAGGGCGACGCTGAGGCCCTTGCCCTCGGTCCCGACCAGGTTCGCGTGCGGGACGCGGAGGTCGGTGAAGGACGGGTTGCCGGTCGGCGAGCCCTTGATCCCAAGCTTGTGCTCGAGCTGGCCCGGGTCGAAGCCCTCGCGCTCTTTCTCGACCACGAAGGCGCTGATCCGCTTGTTCTCGCGGTCGGTGACGGCGAAGACCACGTAGAAGTCGGCGACGCCGGCGTTGGTGATCCAGTTCTTCTGGCCGTTGATGACCCACTCGTCGCCGTCGCGGACGGCGGTGGTGCGCATCGCCGCCGGGTCGCTGCCGGCCTCGGGCTCCGAGAGCGCGAAGGCGGGTGACCACTCGCCGGTCGCGCAGCGGGGCAGGAAGCGCTCTTTCAGCTCGTCGGAGCCGAACAGCTGGATCGGCAGGGTGCCGAGCTCCTGGATCATCAGGATCAGGGCCGAGCTGGCGCAGACCTTGGCGATCTCCTCGACCGCCATCTGCAGGACGAGCGTCCCGGTGCCGGTGCCGCCGAAGCGCTCGGCGAAGGGAAGGCCGAGGATGTCGTGCTCGGCGAGCATCTTGCGGACGTCCCACGGGTATTCCGATTTGCGGTCGATGTCGCCGGCGCGGGGGGCGATCTCGTTCTGCGCCAGCTGGCGCACCATGTCGCGCAGGTCGCGCGACTCCTGAGGCACTTCGTAAGTGTTGGTCACGGCGCGGCAGTCTAGGCTGCCCGCCGTGACCATCGTCGCCCCCTACGGCGCCTGGCGCTCGCCGATCGACGCGGAGACGGTGGCGCGGGCCGGCCGCCGGCTCGGCGCCGCCGCGATCGCCGCCGACGGCGCCGTCTGGTGGGCCGAAGGGCGGCCCTCCGAACAGGGGCGGACGGTGCTGATGCGGCGGCCGCCGGGCGAGCCCCTCGAAGAGGTGACGCCGGAGGGGACAAACGTCCGCACCCGCGTCCACGAGTACGGCGGCGGCGCCTGGACGCTGGCCGCGCCGGACCTCGTCCTCTTCGTCGATTTCGCCGACCAGCGCCTCTACCGCTGGGAGCTCGGCGGCCCGCCGGCGCCGCTGACGCCGGAGCCGCCGGCGCCAGGCGCCTGGCGCTACGCCGACGCCAGCGTCAGCGCCGACGGCGCCACCGTCTTCTGCGTGCGCGAAATCCACGGCGGGGGCGAAGCCGAGAACCAGATCGTCGGCATTCCCCTCGACGGCTCCGCCGACCCGCGGCCGCTCGCCAGGGGCCGCGACTTCTACTCCTTCCCCCGTCCCAGCCCGGACGGGCGCTGGCTCGCCTGGACGTGCTGGGACCACCCGAACATGCCCTGGGACGGGACCGAGCTGTGGCTGGCGCCGCTCGGCGGCCCGGGCGAGGCGCGGAGGATCGCCGGCGGGGCCGAGGAGTCGATCTTCCAGCCCGGGTGGGACCGCGAGGGTCGGCTGCACTTCGTCTCCGACCGCGACGGCTGGTGGAACCTCTACCGGCTCGACGGCGACGCCGGCGCGGACGAGCCGTCGCTTACTCAGCTGACCGCCGAGGAGGCCGACCTAGCCCACCCGCAGTGGCTGTTCGGCGGCGCCACCTACGGGTTCCTCGCCGACGGCGGGATCGCCTGCGTGCGGACCGAGGGCGGCGTCGAACGGCTCGCCCTGCTCGAGCCCGGCGCCGAGCGGACCCGCGACCTCGGCCTCCCCTACAGCGACTTCGGATTCCCGGTGATCTCCACTTCCGGCAGCAGCGTCGCCTTCGCCGCCGCCTCGCCGCAACGGGAGACCGCGGTGATCCTCTACGACGTCGCCGACGGCGAGCTGGAGGAGGTGCGGCGGGCCAGCGACGAGGAGGTCGACCCGGGCCTGGTCTCGGTGCCGCGCCCGATCGAGTTCCCGACCGGCGAGGGCGAGACGGCCCACGGCTTCTTCTACCCGCCCGCCAACGCCGGGTTCGAGGCGCCGCCTGGCGAACTGCCACCGCTGATCGTCAAGAGCCACGGCGGGCCGACCTCGCACGCGGTCCCGGCCCTGGACCCGGAGCTGCTCTTCTGGACCAGCCGCGGCTTCGGCGTCGTCGACGTCAACTACCGCGGCTCCAGCGGCTACGGCCGCGCCTACCGCAACCGCCTGCGTGGCCAGTGGGGCGTCTTCGACTGGGAGGATTGCGCGGCGGCGGCGCGGTTCCTGGCGTCCGGCGGCGAGGCCGACCCGGCCCGGCTGGCGATCCGCGGCGGCTCGGCGGGCGGCTACGCGACCCTCTGCGCGCTGGTCTTCGGCGACGAGTTCGCGACCGGCGCCAGCTATTACGGCGTCGCCGACGCCGAGACCCTCGCTACCGACACCCACAAGTTCGAGTCGCGCTACCTCGACAGCCTGATCGGCCCCTATCCCGAGCGCGCCGACCTCTACCGGACCCGCTCGCCGATCCATTTCGTCGAGCGGCTGCGGGTGCCGGTGATCCTCTTCCAGGGCCTCGAGGACGAGGTGGTGCCGCCGAGCCAGGCGGAGACGATGGTGGCGGCCCTGCGCGCCGGCGGCGTCCCCCACGCTTACCTCCCGTTCCCCGGCGAGCAACACGGCTTCCGCAAAGCCGAGACCGAGATCCGCTGCCTCGAAGCCGAGCTCTGCTTCTACGGCCGGATCCTGGGCTTCGAGCCGGCCGACGAGCTCGAGCCGGTCGAGATCGACGGCCTCTGAGGCACGCCGGCCGGCGTTCAGCGGACCAGGCAATCGCCGCCGGGCGATTCGCCGCCGGCCGGGAAGGCGTGGGCGAGGGCGTGGGCGATCAGGTCGGCGCGGGCGGCGTAGCCGGGCGAGGTGAAATGGATCCCGTCGTCGATGAACCAGGCGTCCTTGACGTCGGCGGCCCAGTCGTAGACGCGCATGCTGGGGTAGTGGGGGCAGGCGCGCAGCAGGGCCGCGTCCCACTTCTCCATGTTCTCCGCGGCGTAGGGGTCGCCGGCCTTGACCAGCGAGCGGACGTTGACCCAGAGCACCGGTTCGTCGCCGATAGCCCGCATCATGATCGCGATCCGTTCCCCCTCCTCGATGCTGGAGCCGACGAAGACGTTGGCCGCCTCGTTGGTGCCGAGCGCCAGCACCCAGCAGCCACGAAAGCCTTCGGCCTTGAAGGCATCGACCATTTCCTCGGCGTTCGGTTCGCCTTCGAAGGTCTCGACGATCGAGCGGGCGCCGGCGATCCCGTAGACCTGCTCGGCGGCGCCGACGTCGGCGTACTGGGACTCGATCCGCTGGTGAGGGTTCGGCAGGTAGTCCGATGAGGTGAGGCCCTCGGAGGTGGAATCGCCGATGTGGGCGACGGCCTTGCAGGAGGAGAGGGTCGAGGCGGCGGCCTGGGCGGCGGTGAGCGGGGCCGCCCGGTGGGTGCCGGCGGCGCGGGCTTCCTCGACCCGGGCGTCGCGGCCTTCGGCGGCGACCGAGTTGACGCCGGCCAGCCCGGCGACCGCGGCGAGGAGGACCAGGGACGAGAGTGCCGCCACCGCCCAGCCCTGGCGACCGAGCTGGGCCGGCTCCCACTCGCCGGCGCGGAGCCGCTTCCAGAAGCGGCCGAGGGCGCCGTGGCGGATCGGCTCCTCGACGAAGCGCCAGGAGAAGTCCGCGACGGCGAGGGTCGCCGCCACCTGGAGCAGCTCGCGCAGCGGTTCGGCGCCGTCGGCAACGCCGCCCGGGGTGGTGAGGACGATGATCGGGAAGTGCCAGAGGTAGATCCCGTAGGAGCGCACCCCGACCCAGCGCAGCGGCTTCCAGCCGAGCGCGACGCCGAGCCGGCAGGCCGGGTGGGCCAGCGCCGCCACGGTCAGCACCGTGGCAACCGAGAGGACGACGAAGCCGCCGCGGTAGAGGAACGAGGAGTACTGGTCGGTCCGCCAGACCATCAGCCCGATCGCGGCCAGCCCGGCGACCCCGAGCGCGTCGAGCAGGTTGCGGGCGCCGGCGGAGACGCCGCGACCGAGCTCGCGGCTCGGCCAGACCATCGCCAGGGCGGCGCCGAAGAGCAGCTCGAAGGCGCGGGTGTCGGTCCCGTAGTAGACCCGCGAGGGATCGAGGCTGGGCCTGTAGAGGATCGCCATCAGGACCGCCGAGACGACCGCCAGGGCGAGGGTCGCGAGGGCCAGTCGCGGCCGCAGCCCGGCCCGGGTCGGCGTCTCCCGAACCAGCTTCACCCCCAGCACCAGCAGGAACGGCCAGAGCAGGTAGAACTGCTCCTCGATCGCCAGCGACCAGAGGTGGTTGAGCGGGCCGGGCGGGGCGAAGCGGGCAAAGTAGGAGACGTCGCCGAAGATCAGCTGCCAGTTGCCGACGTAGAAGGCGTTGGCGACGACGGCGTCGCGGAACTGCAGCGGCTGGGCGGGGCCGAAGACGGTCACCCAGGCGGCGACGAGGACCAGCATCAGGAACAGCGCCGGCAGCAGGCGGCGGGCGCGGGCCAGCCAGAAGCGGCCGAGCCGGATGTGGCCGCGCCGCAGCTGCGCGAGGAGGATGTCGGTGATCAGGTAGCCGCTGAGGGTGAAGAAGACCCCGACCCCGAGCAGGCCGCCGGGCGCCCAGTCATAGCCGAGGTGGAAGGCGATCACGGCCAGGACCGCGACCGCCCGCAGGCCGTCGAGGCCGGGCATGTAGCGCTGCCCGCGCTTGATGGGTTCGGGCATGGGACCGGCCGAATCGTACGTATGCGACCCTCTTCGGATGCAGGATCCGACCCTCCCCCGCCGCCGACTCGGCGGTTCCGAGGTCGAGGCGACGGTGCTCGGTCTCGGCTGCAACAACTTCGGCGGCCGGATCGACCGCGACGGCACCGCGGCGGTCCTCGACGCGGCCCTGGCGGCGGGCGTCACCTTCTTCGACACCGCCGACATCTACGGCGGCGCCGGTGCCAGCGAGGCGCTGATGGGCGAGGTGCTCGAGGGGCGCCGCGACGAGTACGTGCTGGCCACCAAGTTCGGGATGGAGATGAAGGGCGCCGAGGGCGTGCCCGACGCGCCGCGCGGCTCGCGCGAGTACATCCGCTGGGCGGTCGAGGGCTCGCTGCGGCGGCTGCGCACCGACCGCATCGACCTCTACCAGTACCACGAGCCCGACGGGACGACCCCTCCCGAGGAGACCCTGGAGGCGCTCGACGAGCTGGTCCGCGAAGGCCTGGCGAGCGCGATCGGCTGCTCCAACTTCAGCGCCGCCCAGCTCGAGGAGGCGGACCGGATCGCCCGGGAACGGGGTCTCGCCCGCTACGTCACCGTGCAGAACGAGTACAGCCTGCTGGAGCGCGGGATCGAGGCCGAGGTGTCGCCGCTCTGCGAGCGGCTGGGGATCTCGATCCTGCCCTTCTTTCCGCTGGCGATGGGCCTGCTGACCGGCAAGTACCGGCGCGGCGAGGCGCCGCCGGAGGGGACGCGGCTGGCGACCCGCGGGGTCCGCGGCAGCGACGAGCAGTTCGACGTCGTCGAGGGATTGGAGGAGTTCGCCGCCGAGCGCGGCGTCGGCGTCCTCGACGTCGCGATCGCCGGCCTCGCCGCCCAGCCGGCGGTCGCCTCGGTGATCGCCGGCGCCACCAAGCCCGAGCAGATCGCCGCCAACGTCGCCGCCCTGCGCTGGCAGCCGAGCGCCGACGACCTCGCCCAGCTGGACCGGGTGGCGCCGACCCCGCGGACTTGACCGGGGACGACGCTGGTAGGTTGCCGGCCGTGAGTTTCGGCCCGATGAGAAAGCTCGGCATGCTTGGCCTCCTAACGCTGCTGGTGGCGCTGGTCGCGCCGGCGAGCGCACCGGCGGTGACGCCTGCCTCCTGCCCGAGCTTCACGGTCCTCCACAACGACCGGATCGGCCCCGCCTCGCTGCCCGCCGGCAGCTACTCGATCGCGCTCGACGCCAGCTCGGGGCTGACCTGCGCGGCAGCCTCGAAGCTGTTCGCCCGCTTCCTCGAGGACTACGACGGCGTCCTGCCGAAACCGTGGCGGGTCGTCGCCGAAGGCAGCGGCAAGGCCAGCTTCGAACAGGGCGCCCGCGGCGGCTTCGCGGTCGCCCGCACCGGCCCCGCCAAGGGCGGCAAAGGCGGCGGAGGAGAAGGCGGCTACACCCCGCTCGGCGGCCTCTGCCCCGGCTCCTTCACGGTCAACGCCAACGCGATGGTCGGCCCGCTGCTCTTCCCGAAGGGCAGCTACCTGCTCTACATCCCGGCCGGCTCCGGGATCAGCTGCAACCGCGCCTCGGTCCTCTTCACCCGCTTCCTCGCCCAGCCCCAGGGACGCCTACCCTTCCCCTGGCGCCTGACCAACCAGACGGCGACCTTCTTCAAGCCGGAGAACCCGACCCGCTCCGCTTTCCGGGTCGAGCCGATCGCCGGCGCCGGCCCCGCCTAGGAGGGATTGGCGAAACCCGGGTGCGCGGGCCGCCGCCGGACGCATGCGGGGGTTTCGCCAATCCCTCCTAGACCGCCACCGCCTACTTCTTCTTGCGGCGTTCGAGCACTTCGCCGAAGGCGCGCTCGATCTCGGCGGTGAGGGAGAGTCGGAAGCTGGCGTTCATCGCCTCGACCGCGAGCGGGCGCAGGCGCTCGATCGCGGCGGTGATCTCGGCCCACGCCTCTTCGGGGCGGCCAGCCTCGTCGAAGGGCTTCCAGAGTTCGTCGACGAAGAGGCTGACGAAGGTGCGGGCGCCGGACTGGGAGTTGCGGCCGAGCTTTTCGATCGCCGCCAGCGCCGCCGGCAGCGGGATGCCCATCCCCAGCACCTCCTCGGCGGCGCGCAGCAGGGCCGGGCTGGGCGCTTCGTAGTTGTCGTCGGGGAGGGCGACCAGGAAGCCGAGCTTCTGGGCTTTCTCGAGCAGCCGGTCGTCGTCGACGCCGAACCGCTCGACCAGCTCCTCGCGGCTGAGGACTTCCGGCGACTCGGGGTCGATCGGCGCCGTCACCGCCTGGCGGAGGCCGACGAAGCGGTCGGCGTCGGCGCCGTGCTCGCCGATCAGCCGGGAGATCGCGCTGAGCTTGAAGCCCTCCGCCTGCATCTCCTGGATCAGCCGCAGCCGGGCGACGTGTTCGGGGCCGTAGTAGCCGGTGCGGGCGCGCACCTCGGGGGGCGGCAGCAGACCGCGCGACTGGTGGTTGCGGATGTTCCGCACCGACATCCCGGTCTCGTAGGCGAGCTGCTCGACGGTGAGGGTCGCCTCCTCGGCCGGGCCCGGCGCCGCCGCTGATTCGTCGTTGCTGGCCACGCGAGAATTCTACCTGGCTGAATGTAACCTCGTTTGAGGTAACATCGTATGAGGTAAGGACAGCTCATCCCCCGACCTCCGGAAGGACTTCAAGATGCTGCGCCTCGAAACCCTCCTCCCCACGGCCGCGCAGGCCGCTCAGGCAGCCCCGCCCGCCGGCGGCGCCGAGCCGGTCCAGATCGCGATCGCCACCACCGCCGCCGCGCTTCTGACCGGCGCCCTCCTCTACCTCGGCCTCGGCCATCGCAGCGGCCGCACCGAGGTGCTGGGCCGGCTCGCCGCCCACGCCGAACGCAGCTCCGGCCTGCCCGGCTGGGCCGCGCTGCCCGCCTCGATCGCCACCGTCTCGCTGCTGGTGGCCCTGTTCGGGATGTACTGGGACATCTCCCTGCACATCGACAACGGCCGCGACGCCGGACCGCTCGCCAACCCCGCCCACTACTTCATCCTCACCGGCCTGTTCGGGATCTTCACCGCCGGCTTCATCGCCATGGTGCTGCCGACCGAGCGGCCCAGCCGGGCCGCGATCCGGCTCGGGCCCAGCTGGTGGGCGCCGCTCGGCGGCGTCCTGATCGCCGTCTGCGGGGCCTTCTCGCTGATCGGGTTCCCGCTCGACGACGTCTGGCACCGGATCTTCGGCCAGGACGTCACCCTCTGGGGACCGACCCACCTGATGCTGATCGGCGGCGCCGCGATGACCCTGATCGGGATCGCCGTGCTCAGCGTCGAGGGCCTGCGCGCCAACGCGGCCGCCGGGCGACCGCGACAGGAGACCGGCTTCACCAGGGGCATGCGCGCGGTCGCTCTGACCGGCGGCCTGATGCTCGGACTCTCCACCTTCCAGGCCGAGTTCGACTTCGGCGTCCCCCAGTTCCAGCTCGTCTTCGAGCCGCTGATGCTGATGCTCGCCGCCAGCCTCGGCCTGGTCCTGGCCCGGATCTACGGCGGGCCCGGCGCCGCCCTCGGCGCCGTCGCCTTCTTCGTCGTCCTGCGCGGCGCCCTGGCCCTGGCGATCGGGCCGGTGCTGGGCCAGACCACCCCCCACTTCCCGCTCTACATCGTCGAGGCGCTGGTGGTCGAGGCGATCGCGCTGCGGATCTCCAGCAGCGACGAACCGCTCCGCTTCGGGCTCTGGGCCGGGTTCGGGATCGGCACCGTCGGGCTCGCCGCCGAGTGGGCCTGGTCGCACATCTGGATGCCGATCGCCTGGTCGGCGGCGCTGTTCCCAGAGGGCGCCGTCATCGGCTTCCTGGCGGCGATGGCCGGGGCGCTGCTCGGCGCCTGGGCCGGCGCCCGGCTCTCGCTCGACCAGGGGGTGCGGCGGCCGCGCCTGCGCCAGGCGGCACTGGTCGCCGCGGCGACGCTGACCGCCCTGGTCGTCTTCGGCCTCTACACCGTCCCCGACACCGGCGTCAGCGCCCAGGTGGCGTTGCGCGACGCCCCGGGAGCCGACGGTCGCAAGGTCGCGACGGTGGTCGTCGACCCGCCGGACGCCGCCGCCGACGCCGAGTGGTTCGACGTCACCTCGTGGCAGGGCGGTGGCCTGGTCGTCGGGCCGCTGCGCGAGATCGGCCCCGGGCGCTACCGCAGCACCGAGCCGATCCCCGTCGACGGCAACTGGAAGTCGATGATCCGCCTCCACGCCGGCAACTCGCTGACGGCGCTGCCGATCTACCTGCCCCGCGACGAGGCCATCCCGGTCGGCGAAGTGCCGGCGCCGGCCCGCTTCGAGCGCGCCTTCGAGGACGAGCACCAGCTGCTGCAGCGCGAGCAGAAGGGCGGCAGCACGCTGCTCGAGATCCTTGCCTACTCGACCGTGGCGGCGATCGCCTTGGCGCTACTGGCGCTGCTGGCCTGGGGCCTGCACCGGCTCTCCTTCGGGGCCCGGCCGCGGAGGCGGCCGGCTCGCCGGGGGACTAGCGCCCGCGCCAGCGCCGCATCCGGCGCTGGTCGACGTCCGAGCTGGACTCGCAGTTGACCGCCTGATCGCCGCGGCCGCCGCCCCCTACGCAGTGGTCGAAGCCGCCCCTGCCGTCGAGGCGGTCGTCGCCGCCGCGGCCGAGCAGTTTGTTGGCGGCGCCGTCGCCGACGAGGACGTCGGGCCCGGTCGAGCCCTCGATCTTCTCGACGCTGGCGTCGATGCGGCCGGCGTTGCAGCCGCCGACGTCGGGGTCGAGGACGGCGCCGCCGATCGTCGCGTCGACGACGATGCCGCCGTTGCGGACGCGGGCGAAGGAGGCGCTGTCGTTGCCGCCGGGCCCGCCGTCGAAGCTGTCTCCTTCGCAGGGCTGGCCGCCGATCAGGAGGTCGTCGCCGGCGCCCCCGACCATCCGCGAGGCGCCGCTGGCCTTGCGCGGGTGGAAGATGTTGACGCCGTAGACGACGTCGTCGCCGGCGCCGCCTTCGAGGGTGTCGGGCTCGTGGTCGTCGCCGCCGTAGAGGGTGTCGTCGCCGCCGCCGGTGACGAGCCTGTCGGCGCCGCGGCCACCGTCGGCGACCGTGCTGACGCCGGCGGACACTCCCGCGCCGACGACCAGGGTGTCGTCGCCGGCCCCCATCGCGGCGAGGATCGTCGTCGCCCCGCGAGCATCGTCGACCGTTACTGAGTCAGGGCCGGGGCTGCCGGTGACGACGAGGCTGGTGATGCCGTCGATGCTGGCGTAGAGCTCGACCGTCGCCGCGCCCGCGCCGCCCTCGTCGTCGCAGGAGGTCGCCGCCGCGAAGCCACCGGCGCAATCGTCGCCGCCCGGGCCGCCGAAGGCCTCGTCGCCGCCGCCGGCGGCGCGCAGGCGGTCGTTGCCGGGGCCGCCGTCGAGCCGGTTGGGGGTGCCGGGAGCGCCGCTCAGGCTGTCGGCGCCGGAGCCGCCGATCGCGTCCTCGATCCCGTCCAGGCGCTCGCCCTCAGCGCCGCCGACGCTGCCGGACCCGAGGTCGACCACGACCCCGCCGCCGGTCCCGGCGTAGGAGGCGATGTCATGGTCGCCGGGACCGCCGTCGACGCGGTCGTTGCCGGGCCCGCCGACGATCAGATCGAAGCCGCCGGCGCCCCCCGAGACCGAGTCGTCGCCGGGCCCGCCGTGGGCGGCGTCGCGGTCGCCACCGCCGCCGTCGACCTCGTCGTTGCCGGAGTCGCCGAAGACGTGGTCGGCGCCGGGACCCCCGTCGAGCCGGTCGGAGCCGCGCTCGCTGTGCAGGGTGTCGTCGCCCTTCTCGCCGAAGACGGAGTCGTTGCCGCGCCCGCCGAAGACGCTGTCGTTACCGCCGCCGGCGCAGATCGTGTCGTTGCCGCCTTCGCCGTGGACGACGTTGGCGCCGGGGCCGGCGACGATCGTGTCGGGTGCCTTGGTGCCGACGATCCTCGCGGCGTTGGAGACGATCGTCGCCCTCTTGCCGGCACAGCTCGGCTTCGCGGCCGCGGCCGGCGCCGCCGCGGCGATCAGGCATGCCGCGATCCCCAGCGCTGTCGACAGCTGGCGAGCACAGGCCCCTGCAGGGCCCCGTCTGTGGCCGGTGGCGAGCCGCATCGGTCCCCCTAATAACCCGCGGCGGTGGAATATACGCGCGGATTCGGCGGATGTCCGAGGCACCCGAACGACACCGATCGCCTCAGGCCGCTCCTCTCGCGTAGCGCAGCGACCCCGGCGTGTCGAGGTCCTCGCCGGTCTCCAGCAGCGTCTTCAGGCCGGAGAGGATCATCGGCCAGCCGCCGAACAGTTCGTTGTTGGCGTTCTCGCCGAGCTGGTCGTGGGTGACCGAGAGCCGGCAGGAGCTGCCGACCGGTTCGATCTCCCAGGTCACCCGCGAGGTGCCTTCCCGCTTGACGTCCTCGCTCCACAACGCCGTGAAGCTCTGCACGAGGCGCCGCGGGGGGTCGACCTCGACGTTCTCGCCGCTGGCGATGTCGATCACTCCCGGCACCCCCGAGCGGTACTCGGAGCCCTCGGTCCACTGCGACTCGGTGCCGACGCCGAAGCTGTAGCGCTTGCGCAGCTCGCCGTCGGTGATCGCCTCCCAGAGGCGCTCCGGGGTCGTCTTGATGTAGATCTCGAACACGGTCATCGAGCCGCGTCCGCCGACCACGGTGTATGCCTGGTCCTGGTTCATTTCTGGTCCTCCTCCTCGATTTCGTCTTTGAGCGCGATCAGCGCCGAAGCCCAGGGCTCCGCGTACTTGCCAACCCAGCGCTCCTGGATCTGCCGAATCGGGACGGGGTTCAGGAAATGCAGCTTCTCGCGGCCGCGGCGCCTGGTCGTGACCAGGCCCGCCTCCTCCAGCACCTTGAGGTGCTTCATGACGCCGAAGCGGGACATCAGCAAATCCGCTTCCAGCTCGCCCAGCGACTGCCCGTCGCGCTCGAAGAGCCGATCGAGCAGGGTGCGCCGGGTCGGGTCGGCGAGAGCCTTGAACACGTCGTCCATGTCGACAGCATAGGTGACCTTTTGGTCACGTGTCAAGCGCGGGATGCATTCGCGTCGCATATGAGGGCCAATGCAGCCCGCGTTGGCGACAGAGGCCGGAACTAGGAGGGATTGGCGAAACCCCCGCACGCGTCCGGCGGCGGCGGACGCGGCGCGGTTCGGCGTCCTCGGTCGGCCAAATAGCTCTGCTATTCGGCCTTCCTGCGTCCTTGTCCCGCTTGGTCCGGCGCTGGCCGGCCCGCGCACCCGGGTTTCGCCAATCCCTCCTAGAGTGACGCCGATGCCGCCTCCCGCGCCCGCGCCCCGAGCGGCCAGCCGCCTCGCCGAGGCGCTGATCGCCGCTCGGCGAGCTGGCCGCGTGGTCGCAGGGGCGATGGCCGCCGTCGCCGGCGAACCCGGGCCGGCGGCCGGGCACGACGCGGCAGGCGGACCGCGCCGATGAGCATCGACACGCACGGGCGCTGGCCGCTCGCGGCGGCGGCCCTGGCCGGTCCGAGCTGGGGCGCGGCGCTGGCGCGGCGCCGCCAGCTGGCCGCCGGAGACGCCTGGGTGGCGGCGCTGGCGCTGCCGATCCTGGTCAGCCACCAGAGCGAGGAGTGGGTGCGTCCGGGCGGCTTCCTGGCCTTCTGCAACCGCCGCCTGCTCGGCAGCGACGCCGACACCTGGCCGCTGACGGAGCGCGACGGCTTCCACGTCAACGTCACGCTCGGCTGGAGCAGCGCCGTCGCCGCGGTGCTGCTCTGGCGGCGCACGCCGGCGCCGGCCGTGGCGGTGCTCTGGATCGAGGCCGGCAACGCGGCGATGCACGCGGCGATCGCGCTGCGCGAGCGCCGCTACAACCCCGGCCTCGCCACGGCGACGCTGCTGATGGCCCCGCACGCGCTCGCCGGCGCCGCCGCCGTCCGCCGCTCCGGCCGCCTCTCGAGACGCGGCGCGGTCCTCGCCAGCGCCGCCGGGATCGGCCTCAGCGCCGCCCTGCCGCTGACGATGAAGCTGCGAATGCGCCGCTTGGCGACTTCGGGGCCCCGTCCCCGCGCGGAGTGAAGCTAGCGATCAGGCGGCGGAGGCCGTCGAGGAAGAGCTGCTCGTCCCGCTCTGGATCGGCGCAGGAGACGTCCATCATCGCTTCCAGAGCGCGCCGCGTCGCCTCCCTGGGGCCCTCGCCGACGGTCGGCGCGGGGGCCGCCGAGACCGCGGTCGGGGTGCCGAGGTTGAGGCGGGCGGCGAGGACCAGGGTCGAGCCGATCGCGAAGGAGCCGTAGGAGTGGAAGGCGTGGGCCGCCTCCTCGCCGCTGAGGCCGAGCCCTTCGAAAGCGCCGGCGAGCAGGCCGAGGTTGGCGGCGAGCCGCTCGTTGGCCGCCTGGGTTGCGGCCAGGTAGGGGGCGATCGCGTGGTGGCGGGCGAAGGCCCGCCGGGTCGCCAGCGCCGCCGCCAGCAGCACCTCGCCCGGGTCGTCGGCCTTGCCGTCGACGAGCTCCAAGCCCTCTTCGGCGGCCTCCCGCCAGACCAGGCCAAGCGCCTCGTCGACGATTGCCACCCGCGACGAGAAGTGGTGGTAGATCGCGCTGGGCGCCACCCTGAGGTCGGCGGCGAGCTCGCGGATGCTGGCCTCGCTGCCGGCGTCGAAGCGCCGCAGCGCCGCTTCGGCGATCTCGGCGCGGGTCAGGTGCGTCTCTCGTCCTCGAGCCAACCGGGTCATCTGGCGCAACCGTACATCGCTCGATATCCCCGCTCGACATATTTCGCACATTCGCGGGTAATGATCCCCGGGATGGCGAATTCGCTCACGGGAACGGTGGCGCTGGTGACTGGCGCCAGCAGTGGGATCGGCGAGGCCACCGCCCGGGCCCTGGCGGCGGCCGGGGCGAGCGTGGCGATCAGCGCCCGGCGCGGCGACCGCCTCGAGCGGCGCGGCGCCGAGGCCGCCGCCGGCGGCGGCACGGCCCTGCCGCTCGAGTCCGACGTCACCGACCCCGAGCAGGCGGTCGCGGCGGTCGAGCGGACGGTCGCCGAGCTGGGGCGCCTCGACATCGTCGTCAACAACGCCGGCCAGATGCTGCTGGGACCGATCGAGGACGCCCCACTCGAGGAGTGGGAGCGGATGATCGAGATCAACCTCAAGGGCCTGATCCGGACCACCCACGC
>CAMPIP010000047.1 GCA_946886425.1 uncultured Actinomycetes bacterium | reverse complement strand
TGTCCGACCTCAACATCGCCGAGAAGCGGGTGCCGCAGGACGGGCGCGTCAGCGTCACCGTCGACGACCGGCGGGTCGATCTGCGGGTGACGACGCTGCCGACCCAGCGCGGCGAGGGGGCGACGCTGCGCATCCTCGACAAGGAGAACGCCCAGCGCTCACTCGACGAACTTGGCATGGACGGTTCGGCGCGCGAGCGCTTCGAGGCGTCGTTCCGCCGGGCATACGGCGCCGTCCTGGTCACCGGCCCGACCGGCTCCGGCAAGTCGACGACGCTCTACGCGGCGCTCCGCGACCTCAACGACGTCGAGAAGAACATCATCACGATCGAGGATCCGGTCGAGTACCGCCTCCTCGGCATCAACCAGATCAACGTCAACCGCAAGGCGGGCCTGGACTTTGCCACCGGCCTGCGCTCGATGCTGCGCGCCGACCCCGACATCGTCATGGTCGGCGAGATCCGCGACTCCGAGACGGCGCGGATCGCGGTCGAGGCGGCGTTGACGGGGCACATGATGCTGACTACGCTGCACACCAACGACGCGCCCGGCGCGGTCACGCGGCTCACGAAGATGGGCATCGAGGCCTTCCTGATCGCCTCGGCGGTCGATTGCGTCGTCGCCCAGCGCCTCGCCCGCAAGCTCTGCCCGCACTGCAAGCGACGCACGGTGATCTCCCAGCAGGCGCTGACCGAGGCCGAGCTCCGGGTCGGGGCCGACATCGAGGCCTACGAGCCGGTCGGCTGCGGTCGCTGCAACCAGAGCGGCTACCGCGGGCGGGTCGGCGTCTTCTCGGTGATGACGATGAGCGACCGGATCAAGGACATGGTCGTGGCCCAGGCGCCGGAGGCGGAGATCGCCGCCATCGCTCGCCAGGAGGGGATGCTCACCCTTCGCGAGGATGGGATCGCCAAGGTTCGCGCCGGCCTGACCAGCCTCGAGGAGGTCATCCGTGTCACCGCATAACCGAAACCGGGTATCGAGGATCCGGCCGGAAAGGACGATCTAGGTCCAATGGACTTCGACTTCTCCGAGGTTCTCGCGCACATGGTCTCGGTGCGGGCGTCGGATGTGCATCTGACGGCCGGCTTCCCGCCGGCGATCCGCGAAAAGGGCAGGATCGAGCCGATGGACGGTTTCCCCGTCCTCTCCGGGCAGGAGACCCGCGAGGTTGTCTACAGCATCCTCAACGACGACCAGCGCAAACGCTTCGAGAACAACAAGCAGCTCGACTTTGCCTACGCGATCCCCGGCGTCGCCCGGTTCCGCGTCAACTGCTTCTTCCAGCGCGGCTCGGTCAGCGCCGCCTTCCGGCTGGTGCCGCAGGAGATCCCGGCGCTCGATTCGCTCGGCGTCCCGCAGGTGCTGCGCGAGCTGGCCGCCAAACCGCGCGGTTTCGTCCTCGTCACCGGCCCGACCGGCTCCGGCAAGAGCACGACGTTGGCGGCGATGATCGACGTGATCAACTCCGAGCGGCAGGATCACATCCTCACGATCGAGGACCCGATCGAGTTCCTCCACAACCACAAACGCTCGATCGTCAATCAGCGCGAGGTCGGCGCCGACGCCGAGGACTTCGGGCTCGGGCTGAAGGCGGCCCTGCGAGAGGACCCCGACGTGATCCTGGTCGGCGAGATGCGCGACCTGGAGACGGTCTCCACGGCGCTGACGGCCGCCGAGACCGGCCACCTCGTGTTCGCAACCCTGCACACCCAGTCGACGGCGCAGACCGTCGACCGGATCATCGACGTCTTCCCGCCCGAGCAGCAGGGGCAGGTGCGGACCCAGCTCTCGATCGCCCTGCAGGGCGTCGTCACCCAGCAGCTGCTGCCGACCGCCGACGGGGTGGGACGGGCGGTCGCCTGCGAGGTGCTGGTGCCAACGCCGGCGATCCGCAACCTGATTCGCGAGGGCAAGACGCACCAGATCTACGCCGCCGTGCAGACCTCGGGCGCGGTCGGGATGCAGACGATGGACGCCGACCTCGCCCGCCTGGTCCGCGCCGGGACGATCACCCGCTCGCTGGCCGAACAGCGGGCCTCGGTCCCCGAGGAGCTGAAACGGCTGCTCGGCGACGCGCCGGCCGCGCCTCAGTACGCGCAGCCCCCGGCCCAGTACACGCAGCAGCCCCCGGCGGGCCCTCCGTATACCCAGGCGGTGTAGGAGATGGCGGGCGCCACCACCTTCGCCTTCCGGGCGATGGACGTCACCGGCGTCGCCTCCAACGGCGAAGTCGAGGCCGAGTCCAAGGCTCAGGTCACCGAGCAGCTACGCCAGCGCGGCCTGATCGTCCTCGACGTCAGCGAGAAGTCGAGCCCGATCAACGTCGAGGATTTCTTCCGGCGCTGGAAGAGCGTCGACATGCGCGAGCTTGCCGTCTTCTCGCGGCAGTTCGCGACCTTGGTCGCTTCCGGGATGCCGATGCTGCGAACTCTGCACACGCTCGAGGAGCAGACCGAGGACGAGATGATCAAGGAGGCCGCGGCCGGCATCCGCGCCGACATCGAGGCCGGCAGCACGCTCGAGCAGGCGATGGCCCGCCACCCGCAGGTCTTCGACCGCCTCTACCGGGCGATGATCCGCTCCGGCGAGCAGTCCGGGCGGCTCGAGGAAGCACTCGACCAGATCGCCTTCCAGGTGGAGAAAACCGACGCCCTGCGGCGCCAGGTCAAATCGGCGCTGATGTACCCGGCGCTGGTCTTCGGGTTCGCAGCCGTGGTCCTGGTCGCGATCGTCGCCTTCGTGATCCCCGTCTTCGCCGGCATCTTCAAAGACCTGGCCGCGGAAAACCCCGGCGAAAGCGCCGACCTGCCGCTGCAGACCCAGATCTGCGTCTCCGCCTCCGAAGCGCTGACCGGCTACTGGTTCGTGATCCTGCCGGTGCTGGGAATCTCGATCTTCGCCTTCCTGCGCTGGAAGCGCACCGACGCCGGCCGCGACGCCTGGTCGCGTTTCACCCTCCGGATCCCCTTCAAGATCGGCGACGTGATCCAGAAGGTGGCGCTGGCCCGCTGGTCGCGGACCTTCTCCGGCGCCGTCTCGGCCGGCGTGCCGATGCTGCAGGCGATCAAACTCACCGGCGACACCGCCGGCAACGTCGTGATCGAAAAGTCGATGGACGACATGTACGCCTCGGTCAAGCGCGGCGGCTCCCTGGCGGCGCCGATCGAAGCCAACGCGATCTTCCCGCCGATGATTGGCCACATGGTCGCCGTCGGCGAGGAGACCGGCCAGCTGGAACACATGCTCAGCAAGGTCGCCGACTTCTACGAAGCCGAGGTCGACGCCAAGGTCAAAGCCCTCACCGCCCTCCTCGAGCCGGTGATGATCGTTTTCGTCGGCGGCATCGTCGGCTTCATCGTCATCGCCATGTACCTGCCGATGTTCAGCATCTACGAAAAGATCCGCTGAGCTCGGGCCGTTCGTTCCCGACGTGCTCTGCTGGCGGGGCGAGATTCTGTCATCTGCGACAATCCAATGTCGCCATTTGCAACATCTAAATATCGCCATTTCCAACAAATATAAATCGCCATCTCAAACACCCCCGGAGAGCACGATGCCCGAGATGTTCCCGCGAGCCAACCAGGCCCTCGTCACGGAGGCTCTCGCCGACACCCGGGTCGTCCTCCTCATGGGAGCGCGCCAGGTGGGCAAGAGCACCTTGGCCCAACAGATCGTCAGCTCAGACCATCCGGCCTCGGTCGTGAACCTGGATGAGCAAGCTCCGCGCGAGGCTGCTCTCGCCGACCCGGAGGCGTTTGTCGCCGGCCTGCAACGACCGGTCCTTATCGACGAGGTCCAGAGGGGAGGACCGGACCTCTTCCTCGCCATCAAGTCGATCGTGGATGAGGACCTATCCCCGGGGCAGTTCCTCTTGACGGGATCCGCGAACATCTTGCGCAGCAGGCGTGTCTACGAGGCGCTGACCGGCAGGGTCGAGATCATCAGGCTAGGGCCGCTGACCCAGGCGGAGATCGAAGGCTCGACCAACTTCGTGGACGCTCTCTTCAGCGACGAACCACCCCAGGTCGAAGGGGCGCCGAAAGGACGCGATGCCTTGATAGATCGGCTCGCGCCCGGCGGCTACCCCGAGGCTCGACAGAGGTCGCCGAAACGGCGCAAACGGTGGTTCGACAACTATGTGCAAACCACGCTCGAGCGAGACCTGAGAGACATCAGTCAGGCCCACAAACTCAACGAAATGCCTCGACTTCTGCGTCTCATCGCCTCGCAGTCGGCGAACCTGTTCAAGGCACGTGGCCTGAGCGACAAGCTGGGGATCGGCCACGAGACCGTCGAGAACTACGTCAGCCTGCTCGAAGCCATCTTCCTAGTGCAGCGACTACGCGCATGGGCGCCGGGGATCGGGCCCAGAGAGGTTCACCACCCGAAGATCTACGTGAACGACACCGGCCTGCTCCTCCACCTGTTGGGTGCGGACGAGAAGCGCCTCCGCGACGATGACCAGATCACCGGCAAGGCGGTGGAGAACTTCGTGGCGATGGAGCTGGTCCGACACGCGGACTCATCGGAGCAGAACCCTGACGTCTTCCACTATCGCCGGGACCGTGACGAGCTGGATCTCGTCCTCGAGAGTCGAGCCGGCGAGATCTGCGCGATCGAGGTCAAGTCCAGCTCCAAGATCAGGGAGAAAGACTGGGGAGCCCTGAAACGCCTCCGGGACGCGCGATCCAAGAGCTTCAGGTGCGGCGTGCTCTTCTATACCGGAAGCCAGACGATCAAGTTCAGCGACCGCATCCACGCAGTCCCGCTCAGCGGGCTTTGGGCTCCCGCCTGACATAGCGCGAGCGTCCGCGAACTGGATTCTCATCAAAGGGTCGTTGCGCACGTGGAGGGATCCCGAGGTCGGAAGTTGGATCCCATTCTCGGCGAAGTCGCACCGCCCGCCCGGCGACAGCCCGACTCGAGGCGGGTCCCGGCCCGTCTCCGCCATCTCTTCTGGAACACCGCCGACAGCCAGCTCGACGTCGACCACGCCGGCGCCTATATCGCTCGCCGGCTTCTGCGAACGATGGATCTGCAGGGGCTGGCCTGGGGCGCGCAGGCGCTCGCGCCTGAGGATTGGCGCCAGGCGGCCGGCGCCCGCGGGCTGGACCCGAAGGTCAGGCAGCTCGCGCGCAGCTTGACAGAGGCGGCCAACGTCGAGTCTCTCGATGCATCAGGGCTCAATCGACCGGCGAAGCCAACCCTCGCCGCCGGACTCAGGATCTGCAGCCTCCAGGACCTGATGGCGATGAAGCTCAAGGTGATGGCGGAGCGCGGTGAGATGCGCGACTACTTCGACGTCAAAGCCATCGACGAAGAGGGTGGGGTCTCGGTCGAGGAGGGAATCGAGCTCTACATGAGGCGGTACCGCCTCAGCCCAGCAGCGAGGCGCTGCCGCACCTTTACAAAGCCATGGGCGATCTCAGCGACGTCGAGCCGGACGAGCTGCTCCCGGTCGGGCTTCCCGAGCTCCAAGCCTGGTGGGGTGCCCGCCAGGCGACCGTGCTCCGCAACTCGGACCGCTTCGGCTGAAGCGGGCGAGTCGGCTTCGCAAGCGCTGGACGTTCGGCCGAGTCAGTTGAGAAGGAGTCCGTTCGCGATCCTCATTTTTGGGGAGCATCGCTTGCGAGTTCTTCGCTTTCCGATGGGGAAAACTCGGTCAGTTCGGGGATTCCGCGAGCAGGTCTAAAGGTGCATCCGCATCTGTCGATGATCGCTCCGTGATGAATCTGCCAGTGCTTCGGTGCAAAAGGCAAACTCGCTGTGAGGCGGGGGCGCAAAGCCGACGGGGCTCCTTCGCGGGAGCTGGCCGGGCTACCACCGGGGTCGACAGACACCACGTGGCTTCAGGCGACGGGGCTCTGGCGCAAGCAATTAGGACCATAGGAGGTCACTAAATGTTTCTCCAGAATCTCCGGGCCAAGGTTGGCGCCCGGCTGGACGGCGATAGCGAGGCGGGCTTCACCCTGATCGAGCTGCTCGTCGTCATGCTCATCCTCGGCATCCTCGCCGCGATCGCCCTGCCGGCGTTCTTCAACCAGAAGGACAAGGCCGGTGACGCGAAGGCGAAGGAGAACCTGCACTCTGCTCAGGTTGCGATGGAGACGTGCGCCACTGAGCACGGCGGTAAGTACGCGAGCGCGACGGTGGACTTCTGCACCCAGACCGAATTGCACAGGATCGAGCCGACTATTCCGGCTGAAAACGGGGGCTTTACTATTGACCCCTCGGAGACTGGCTACACGCTCACTGCTGTCGGTTCTTCCGGGAGCTTCTCGATCGTCAACAGCGGTGGCACCATGACGTACACCTGCACCAACGGTGGCAAGGGTGGTTGCACCGACGATGACACTACCGCTGGCGGCGCCGGGCACTGGAACGAATAAGCGACTAGTCCGAACGCTGGATGTCGAGCACGAAGGGGCGGACTGAAACGGTCCGCCCCTTTCGCTCTTCCGGCCATCAGGCGCGTCGCGGACCTAGCCGTAGATGCTCGATGAGGACGCCATTGACGACATTTGGCATCGTTGTGCTCCTCATAATGCTCACTGCGCTCCCTGGGGTGGCGCAGGCCACGCCACCCGCCTTCAAAGGCGCCTCCGCCGACGGCGCGATCGTCTATTTCGAGTCCGACGAGCAGTTGATGCCAGGGGATACCGACACGAAGCGGGATCTCTACGAGCGGTCGAGGGACGAGGGCTTCAACGCCTACGTGACGCGTCAAGTCTCGCTGGGACCGACGGGGGGCAACGACGCTTACGCCGCTCAGTTCGAGGGGGTGAGCAAGGGCGGGGAGCGGGTGTTCTTCTCGACCAGCGAGGGGTTGGTCGAGGCAGATACGGACCGACAGAGGGACATCTACATGCGCGAACTGGGGAAGACGACGCTGGTCAGTGCCGGCGACAGCGATTGCGGGCCGTGCGGCCACGGGGCTTTCGGCGCCAGCTTCGCCGCGGTCGACAACGGAGGGCAAGCAGTCTTCTTCACGAGCGAGGAGTCGCTGACTGCGGCCGACACCGACAAGGTCGCGGACCTCTACGTGCGCCACATTCCCGATCCGGCCGAACCCCTCGCTGAACAAACCGAGCTCGTCTCGACGCCGGCGGCGTCCTGTCCGGGCTGCGGAAACGGGGAATTCGCGGTCTCGTGGCTTGGGATCTCGTCCGATGGCGACTACGCCTATTTCAGCACCGGCGAGCAGCTCTCCGCGGCCGATGGCGACTCGATAGTCGACATCTATGCCCACGACCTCGGGAGCTCCGCTACCACTCTCGTCTCGGCTGGTGAATGCACGTCTTCCTGTGGCAGTAGCGAGGTGCCGGTATTCGGCGACAATTCAACGGACGGCGAGTGGGTCTTCTTCACCACCGAAGAGAAGCTGGTCGACACCGACGACGATGGAGCCACGGACGTCTACGGGCGCGGCCTGGTGGCGGGTGCTACCAAGCTGGTCTCTGTAGACGGCGGCGACTTCTCGGCCGAATTCGAGGCAGCCTCCGACGACGGCTCCCGGGTCCTCTTCTCGACCACCGAGGCGATCGACGGCAGTGACGCCGACGACAACGCCAGCGACATCTATGAATGGTCCGGCGGCAGCCCGGCCCTTGTCACGCCCGCGGACTGCAGCGGCGGGTGCGGGGGCGCCACGTTCAAGGCCGTCAGCGACGACTTCTCGCACCTCGTCTTCAGCACCGTCGAACGGCTGGACCCGGACAACAAGGACACCGACGGCCGTACCGATATCTACCGCCAGACCACTGGTGGCGGCGGCACGCCCGAGCTCGTCTCGGCCGCCGCGGACGGTTGCCCGGCCTGCGGCAACGCCGACAAGGACGCGACGTTCAACCGGGCCTCCGCTGACACCGAGCAGGTCGCCTTCACCACCGAAGAGGTTCTCCGGGCTGACGACAAAGACGGGGAAGGAGACATCTACGCTCGCGATCTCTCGACTAGTCCCACGGGCACGACGAGCCTGGTCACCACCTCGCCCAGCTACTGCCCGCTGAAACCCGGCAACTGCGGCGCCACGTTCGCCGGTGCGTCCAGCGACGGGCGCCACTTCTACTTCTCCTCGGTCGAGCGGTTCACCCTCGACGACGGCAACGAGGAGGTCGACGTCTACGAACGCTTCCTCGCGAACCCGCCGGCTGGAGACGAGACCCGACTGATCTCGGTCGGCAATGCCCCCTCCCTCGATCTGGGACCGCCGCCACCCGATCTGGAGGGCACCGATCCACCCTCGCCGGGCAGCTCGACCACGCCGCGGATCGTCGGCGTGGCCGAGAGCGGCTCGCTGATCAAGATCTACACGACCCCCGAATGCGACGGCGAACCTGTCGCCACCGGGACCGCCGCGCAGCTGGGCAGCCCGGGCCTGCTCGTCACGGTCGCCGCGCGCTCGCTGACGATGTTTCGCGCCACCGCCGAAACCGAAGGCTTCGTGTCCGCCTGCTCGACGCCGCTCACCTACGTCGAGGACTCCGAGCCGCCGCCAGGCGGGGGCTCGGGGGGCTCGGGCGGTTCCGGCGGCGGCGGCTCGCCGGGCGGCGGCATCTTCCGGCCGGCCCGCGGCAGCACGGCGACCACCACCGTCACCACTTCGAAGCCGGCGGCCGGCATCGCCTACGTCACCCCCCGCACCCGCATCACCTTCGGCCCCGCCGCCAAGACCCGCTCCCGCAATCCCGTCTTCCGCTTCACCGACTCGACCGGACAGCCCGGGACCGGCTTCCAGTGCAAGCTCGACCGCCGTCGCTGGCGGTCCTGCCGCTCGCCGCTGCGGCTGAAACGACTCGGCCGCGGTCGCCACTTGCTCAGGGTCGTAGCCATCAACGCCGCCGGCGCGGCCGATGCCTCGCCGGTGCGCCGCGCCTTCAAGGTGGTGCCGCGGTGATCGGCGCGATCCGTCGCCGCCTCTCCGGGCGTTCCCGCGAGGCCGGCCTGACCCTGGTCGAGCTGCTGATCGCGGCGACGATGAGCGCGATCCTCGTCGGCGCCGCGACGGCGATGCTGATCAGCGCCGTCAAGAACCAGCCGGCGCTGAGCAAGAAGTCCCAGAACGTCACCACGGCGCGCTGGCAGCTGGAACGGGTGGTCCGCGAGATCCGCAACGGGGTCGAGGTGGTCGGCGAACCGACGACGAACCAGGTCTCCTTCCTGGCCCGGGTCCGCCTCGCCGAATGCGGTGGCGCGCCCAGCGCCTCAGGGAGCGAGGCCGCGATCACCTGCCAGGTCACCTACACCTGCGCCGAAAGGCGCTGCGTTCGCTTGGAAGCGACCGAAGACGGCACTCCCGTCGGGGCCGAAACGGACGCCCTGACCGGCATCGAAGATCCCGCGGTCTTCTGCTTCGTGCCCAGCACCGAGACCGATCCGAGCCGCTGCGGCGCGCCGGCCACCCCCTCGCCGAGCTACGTCGGCGTCACCCTGCGGGTGCCCAACCCGAACGGGCCCGGGAAGCTGACCATCTCCGACGGAGCGACGCTGCGCACGGCCGCGTTGCAGGCGGGATGAGGGCGATGCGACGGCGATTGCGCGCGATCGTGCGACCGCTCCGGAGCGAGGAGGGCTTCACCCTGATCGAGGTCGTGATCGCGGCCTTGGTCCTGTCGCTGGCGGCGCTGGCCACCTTCGGCGTCCTCGCCGCCGCCACCCGCAACGCCCAGCGTGCCCAGGCGACGCAGGTCGCCCTCGACAAGGCGCAGGCCGAGCTCGAGAAGCTGCACACGCTCTCCTACGAACAGCTAGCGCTGACCACCACGCCCAGTCGCGTCAGCTCGCCACTCAGCCCCAACTCGCGCGTCCTCAACGGCGACTTCGATCTCAAGCGGGGCCCGGCCACCGAATGGGCGACGATGGTCGCCAACGGGGGGGAGGTCTACGGCGAGAACGACGAAAAAATCGCCGGCGGCGTCGTCGTCCCCGGCCCGATCTCCTTCGAAGAGGGGAACGTCAAGGGCGAGCTCTACCGCTACATCCTCTGGCGCGACGACCCGTCCTGTCCGGAGAGCGAGGACGGCAGCCAGGACTTCTGCCCCGGCGACCAGGACTACAAGCAGATCGTCGTCGCCGCCAAGTTCAACGCCTCGACCGGCGGGGCCGGCGAACGCGGCTACGTCGAAGTGCAGTCCCAGGTCGCCAACCCGGAAACGTTCTCCGAACCCGGGACCGGCGGCGCCGACCCCGATCCCGACGACGAGACCGGCGGCCTCGGCACCGGCAACGCGGTGACGGGCCAGCAGTTCTTCCTCACCGACACGCCCTGCTCGACCGAAGAGCTGACGGTGCGGGAAGACATCGTCGGGGACCACCCGCTCCACAACACGCTCGGCAACTGCGGGGCCGGCCTGAAGACGGGCGAAAGCGAAGTGGGCGCTCCCGACGCGATGCTGCTCGGGGCGCCGCCAGACCCGGCTCCCGAGGACGAAAACAACCCGCTCGTCTACGACTACGCGAGCGACTTCGAGCCGGAGAGCAACACCGACGAAGGGCTGCAGGTCCTCCGCGAAGCCAACAGCGGCTGCAGCTTCGCTCCGGCCAAAGGCGCCAACCCGCAGGCCAAGCAGCACCGCTGGCTCTCGGACAAGATGCCGATCGACTTCCAGATGAAAGGCCTGGCGACGCTGGAGCTCTACTCGCAGACGGTGAACGAAGTCAGCTATCCGGGACGGATCTGCGTCTTCATCTTCATCCGCCACGACGACTCGGAGACGGAATGGACCGACACGCTCCTCACCAATTCGGTTGACCAGAACGCCTACTGGACCTTCGCGTCGGGAGCCTGGTACGACTCCTGGAAAGCGGTGAGGCTGCCGATGACGTTCGCGCCCAAAGAAATCGAAGCGGGCGACCGTCTCGGGGTCGCGATCTCCGTCGAACCCGCCGGCACCACCAATGGTGATCTCGAATTCCTCTACGACCACCCGGCCTACCCGAGCCGGATCGAGGTCGACACGACGACCACCCTCGAAAGGGGCTAGGGCGTGATCGCGGCGGCGGTGCTCGCCTTCCTGGGCGGGCTGATGGTCGGCAGCTTCATCACGGTGGTGGCCCACCGGGTGCCGCGCGGCGAATCGATCGTCGGCCCGCGCTCGCGCTGCCCCGGCTGCGGCGCCCAGATCGCCGCCTACGACAACGTCCCGGTCGCCTCCTGGGTCCTGCTGCGCGGCCGCGCCCGCTGCTGCGGCGCCGCGATCTCGCCCCGCTACCCGCTCACCGAGCTGACCGTCGGCCTGCTCTACGCGGCGACCGTGCTGGTTCTCTGGGACGACCCGACTGAACTCGTCCTCGGCCTCGTCTTCGTGCCGATGCTCGTCGCCGTCTCCCTGACCGACCTCGAGGGGCGGATCATCCCCAACGCGATCCTGCTCGTGGCGGCGGTCACCGCCGTCGCGATCGCGGCGATCGGCGACCTCGACAGCCTGCCGGTGCGGCTGATCGCCGCCGCCGGCGCCGGCGGACTGCTCTTCTTTGCCGCGCTTGCCTACCCGAAGGGCATGGGCCTCGGCGACGTCAAGCTGGCGGCGACGATGGGCCTTTTCCTCGGCCGCAACGTGATCCCGGCGATCTTCGTCGCCCTGCTCGTCGGCTCGCTCGTCGGCCTGGCGATGATCGCCCGCGAGGGCGCCTCGGCGCGCAAGCGGGCGATCCCCTTCGGGCCGTTCCTCGCCCTCGGAGGCGTGGTCGGGCTGCTGCTCGGCGACCAGCTCGTCGACCTCTATCTGGGCACCTTCTCGTAGAACCGTCCAGGTTCTCCTAGAAATAGGTACTTGCAGGGCAAAAGGTCGAAGGCCTTTCTGTCGATTCAGGAATGCGGCCTGCACCCCTGTGCCGCCACCTCGCCTATGCAATTCAGCCTCAGCAAGAAGAAGCCAGCCGCGATTACCGGCCTCGATATCGAGGCGGGCAGCGTCGCCGCGACCGAAGTCACGGTCAACGGCGAGGCTAGCGTCGGCGCCACCGCGATCGGGGCGCTGCCCGACGGCGCCTTCCGCGAGGGGGAGGTCGCCGACAGCGAGGAGCTGGCGGCGGCGCTGAAGTCCTTCTTCGCCGAGCACAAGCTCCCCAAGCGGGTCCGGATCGGAGTCGGAAACCAGGGCGTCGTGGTCCGGACCGTGCGCCTGCCGGCGATCGAGGACCCAAACGAGATGGAGGCGGCTGTCCGCTTCCAGGCACAGGAGCAGATCCCGATGCCGCTCGACCAGGCGGTTCTCGAGCACCAGGTGGTCGGCGGCGTCCCCGCCGAGGAGGGCTCGATGCCCCAAGTCGACGTGGTCGTCGTCGCCGCCCGCCGCGACATGGTCGCCTCCTTCCTCGAGCCGATCCGCCGCGCCGGCCTCGAGCCGGTCGGGATTGACCTCTCCGCCTTCGCGATGATCCGCGCTCTTGCTGACGCCACCGCGCAGCCGGCCGTCGAGCCCGGCGAGCGTCCCACCGAGGCGATTCTCTACTGCAATGTCGGCGACGTCACCAACCTGGCAATCGCCCGCGGCCGCTCCTGTCTCTTCACCCGGGTCTCCTACACCGGTCTGGAGGCGATGGCCGAGCGCCTCGCCGCCGCGCGCGGCATCAGCGCCGAGCTGGCCGCCCAGTGGCTCACCTACGTCGGCCTCGAGTGGCCGGTCGACTCGCTCCAGGGCGACCCGGAAACGGTGGCGGAGACGCGGCGGGCGCTGGAAGACGGCGTTGCCGCGCTGCTCGACGAGCTGCGGCTCTCGCTCGACTACTACGGGGCTCAGGAGGGGGCGCTACCTGTCGGCCGGATCGTCCTCAGTGGCCCCGGCAGCTCGATCCCCGGCCTCGGGGAGCGGATGGGGGAGCGGCTCGGTTCCGCGATCGAGGTGGTGCGCCCGGCGGCGCTCGCCGGCTTCGAAGATGCCGCGGCGGCGCGCCTGACCCTCGCCTACGGACTGGCGCTGGAGGTCTGAGTGCGGCCGGTCAACCTGATCCCACCCGACCTGCGACGCGGCGACAGCGCCCCGCTGCGGACCGGCCCGCTCGCCTACATGCTGCTGGGCGCCCTTGTGCTGGCGCTGGCCGGCGTGATGGCGCTCGTCCTCACCAATAACCAGATCGCCGACCGCAAGGCGGAAGTGGCCCAGCTGCAGCACGAAGACGCGGCCGCGCAGGCCCAGGCGCGGCGCCTCGCCGCTTACACCCAGTTCCAGGCGATGAGCGAACAGCGCGTCGCCACCGTCACCAGCCTCGCCAACAGCCGCTTTGACTGGGAGCGGGTGATGCGCGAACTGTCCCTGATCCTTCCCGACGACGTCTGGCTGGTCAGCCTCGACGCTTCCGCCGGAGGCGACGCCGGCGGCGAATCCTCCGGAGGCTCGGGTCTGAGCGGCGGTATCGCCGGGCCGGCCCTGGCGTTGAGCGGCTGCGCCGCCGGCCAGAACGCGGTCGCTGGTTTCGTCACCGCGCTGAAGGACATCGACGGGGTGACCAGGGTCGGCGTCGAGTCCTCGTCGACGGGCGGCGGCGAAGCGGGCGGCGATGGTGGTGGCGAGGACTGCCGCACGCGTTCCTTCATCGCCAGCTTCAACCTGACGGTCGCCTTCGACGGCGCCCCCGCGCCGCTGGCCGGCAGCACGTCGGAAGCCGCGCCCCCGGTCACGGGTGAAGGCGGGGAAGAAGGATCGGACGAAAGCAGCGAAGGCGAAGAAGCGGCGCCGGAAGGCGAAGGGGGCTGAGGTGAAAGCCAAGTCCCGCAAGACCGCGAATCTGGCGATCGGGGCAATGCTGGTCATCGCTGTGCTCGCGACCGCCTTCTGGATGCTGATTCTCAGCCCTAAGCGCGACGAGGCAGGGCAGCTCGCCGGCCAGATCGAAACGCTGGAATCCTCGCTGGCCCAGCACCAGGCGGAAGTGGCGACCGCCGAGGCCGCACGCCAGGCCTTCCC
>CAMPIP010000046.1 GCA_946886425.1 uncultured Actinomycetes bacterium | reverse complement strand
AGCTGCGCACGGGCATGTGCGTCGCGGCCGGCGGCTCCGGCGTCCTAGCCGACGGCCCCTCCAAGGCGCAGGGGGGGTCCGAGAGCATCGCATCGGGCCTCGCCGGCGGCTACTCGCGTTCCGCCCCGCTGGAGTCCGGACTCGGGCGGGCGGGGGGCAGGGTCTCCGCCCAGGCCTCGGACTTCTCGCGCCAGCGCAACCAGCTGGAGCGCTCCTCGCCGCGCCTCTTCGAGTCCGGCTACTTCGTTCTCTCCGCGCTCGACGGTGCCCGGCCGGGAACCCGCGCCCAGGCCGCGCAGGCGATCGATCTCGGCAGGGGCGGCCAGGCGGCAAGCATCCTCGTCGTCCCCCGGTACACCTTCAACACGGAGGGCTCCGAAGCCGTCTACCGGCGCATCCGCCACCTCGCTGGCCGCTTCGGCGAGAAGACCGGACTGCGGGTCGGCGTGGCCGGCGGGGCGGCCGAACTGGCCGACTACAACAAGGTCACCCGCTCCCGGGTTCCGCTCGTGATCGTGGCGATGACCCTGGTCACTTTCCTGGCCCTGGTCTTCCTGCTGCGGGCGGTGATCCTGGCCGCCCTGGCGGTCGTCCTCAACCTGATGACCGTCGGCGTCGCCTTCGGCGTCCTCGTCCTCCTCTTCGACGTCCCGGCCGGCTGGCCGCTGGGCGGCCACGACTACGTCGACGCGATCGGGGCGGCGGGGATCTTCGGGATCGTCTTCGGGCTCTCGGTCGACTACGCGGTCTTCCTGCTGGCGCGGATGCGCGAGACCTACGACGACACCGGCGACCACGAGGCGGCGATCTCCTTCGGCCTCGAGAAGACCGCCCGGGTGATCACCGGCGCGGCGGCGATCATGATGGCCGTCTTCGTCGTCTTCGCCGCGGCCCCGATCTCGACCGTCTCCCAGCTCGGGGTCGGCCTCGCCGTCGCCGTGGCGCTGGACGCGACCGTGGTGCGGATCCTGCTTCTGCCGGCGCTGATGCTGCTGATCGGAGAGCGCGTCTGGTGGCTGCCGAAGCCCCTGGCCCGGGCGCTGCCGAAGATCGACCTGCACCCCGCATGACCGTGCTTTCACACCAAGGACAACAGGGAGGTTTGGAATGAAATGGGACAACTCGAGGCGCCTCGCCGCGACCGCGGCGGTCGTCTTCGCCGCGGCGCTGCCTGCCTCGCTGGCCGTCGCCGCCGAAATCAGCCGCGACGAATACATCGCGAGGGTGGAGCCGATCTGCAAGAAGAACGTCGACGCGAACACGCGGATCTTCAAGGGCGCCAAAGCGGAGGTGAAGGCCGGCGAACTGAAAAAGGGCTCGAAGCACTTCCTGCGCGCCGCGACCGCCCTCGGCAAGACGATCAAGCAGATCGAAGCGGTGCCGACGCCAACCCAGGACGAGGCGATGCTGAATCGCTGGACCGGCCTTCTGCATACCGAGCAGAGCTACTTCCAGAAGATCGGCGAAGCCCTCGGTTCGGGTAACAAGTACCGGGCCCAGAGCCTCTCGGTGAAGCTGAACCGCAACTCCAACCTCGCCAACAACGCGATCCTCGCCCTCGACTTCGAGTACTGCCGGATCGACCCCTCGAGGTTCAGCTGATGCGTCGCCTGGCGGGGCTTGCCAGCCTGACCCTGGCGCTGGTCCTCTGCCTCGGCATCGCCGCCCAGGCGGAGCTGAATCGCAAGGGCGACCTGATCGTCTCCTTCCAGGGCGAGATCAAGCCGAGCGAGCTGCCCCGGACCAAGCCGGCGCCGGTCTCGGTGCGGGTCGCCGGCAACGTCAAAACGACCAAAGGGCTGCGCCTGCCGCAGCTGCGGAAGATCTCCGTCGCGATCAACCGCTCCGGCCGCCTCTTCGACAAGGGGCTGCCGACCTGTCAGGTCGAGAGGATCCAGCCGGCGACCGAGGAGGTGGCCCGGCGGCGCTGCGCCGACTCGATCGTCGGTTTCGGCCACGTCACCCTGGTCGTGCGGCTTCCCTCCCAGGCGGACTACATCTCCCGCAACAACATGCTCGCCTTCAACGGCCCGCGGGAAGGGGGGAAGAAGCTGATCCTGGCCCAGGTCTATTCCAAGAACCCGCCGGGCGCGATCATCCTCACCTTTACCGTCTCGCGCCGCGGGGGCGCCTACGGCAACGTGATCGAGACCACGCTGCCCGAATACGCCGAAAACTGGGCATACCTGACCCAGTTCGACATGACGCTGGGCCGCACCTACACCTATCGCGGCGAGAAGCGCTCCTACGTTTCAGCGTCCTGCGCCGCACCGGCGAACTTCCCGGGCGCGCTGTTCCCGTTCGCCAAAGCCACTTACGAGTTCGCCACCGGCGAAGCCGTCACCACCAAGATCATGCGCCACTGCAAAGTGGCCGAGTGAGGAGAAATCGATGAAGAAGATCCGTGTGCACCTCACCTACGCCAACGTGATGTCGACCGTGGCCGTCTTCCTGCTGCTCGGCGGCGGGGTCGCCGCGGCGGCCAAGCAGAACAAGCACACCAAGAAGATCGGCGCCACCCAGATCAAGGCCAGCGCCGTCACCACCGCGAAAATCAAGAACGAAGCGGTCGACGCGGCGAAGCTGAAGAACTCGGCGGTGACGAGCGCCAAGCTCGGCGCCGGGGCGGTCGGCACCGACCATCTCGCCGACGGGGCCGTCATTACCGCCAAGATCGCCAACGACGCGGTCAACGGCGACAAGGTCAACGAGTCGAGCCTCTCCGAGGTCCCCTCGGCCAACTCCGCCAACCCCGCCGTGTTCGCGGCGGTCAACGCCGTCGGCACCGTCGAAGCCGGCAACTCCAAGGGCCTCACCAGCCCCAACGTAACCCACACCACCAAAGGCATCTACTGCATCACGGTGCCTTCCTTCGCCCCGCGCGGCGGGCAGGTGACGGTACGAGGGGCCGGCGGCCCCACCGGCGCCCAGCTGGCGGTGGGCGGGACGGCCAACTGTCCCTCCCCGGCGGTGCAGGTCTCGATCTGGAACCCGAGCGCCGTCCCGGTTGGGCCCGACGATGCTCCCTTCTACGTGGAGCTCTATCGCTAGGGGAATGAGCGGCGAGCTGGCGACTCGCGGGCACCGCGGCGTGCTTCGCCCCGTCACATCCCCCGGGGGGCCGAATCGGAGCCCTTCAAGCGCGAGCTCTCCTCGACGTTGGTCCTCGGCCAAGGCCCGCGGCAGCGCTTGACAGGATAAGTACCGGCTTTTACACTCTAGTACTGTTGTTTACAGGCAGGTGCCGTGCTGCTGTGGCAGAGGTTAAGAGCTGGCGTCGTCCCCCCTGTGACGACGCCACGGCAGAACGGCGACCAGGCAGGGCGCCGGAGAGGTCCCATCTCCGGCGCCCGCCCGCCTACCCGGTTGCCGGTAGGTTGGGACGCCTGACGTGATCCTCGCGATCGACCAGGGGACGACCGGGACGACCTGCCTCGTCTTCGACGGGGAGGGGCGGATCGCGGGCCGTGCCTACTCGGAGTTCCAGCAGTTCTTCCCGCGGCCCGGCTGGGTCGAGCACGACGCCGCCGAGATCTGGCACGTCACCCGCGGGGTCGCCGCCGAGGCGATCGCCGCCGCCGACATCGAGGGCTACGAGTTGGAGGCGATCGGGATCACCAACCAGCGCGAGACCGTCGTCGCCTGGGACCCCGCGACCGGCGAGCCGGTGCACCGGGCGCTGGTCTGGCAGGACCGCCGCACCGCGGCCCGCTGCGACGAGCTGCGCGAGCGGGGACACGAGGCGCTGGTTCGCGAGCGCACCGGGCTGACGATCGACCCCTACTTCTCCGCGACCAAGATCGAGTGGCTGCTGGCGAACGCCGAAGGCGCCGAGCGGGCGGTGTTCGGGACGATCGACTCCTGGCTGCTCTTCAAGCTGACCGGCCGCCACGTCACCGACTACTCCAACGCGGCGCGGACGATGCTGTTCGACATCCACCGGCTCGGCTGGGACGGGGAGCTCTGCGCGCTGCTCGGTGTCGATCCGGAGCGGCTGCCGGAGCCGCTGCCCTCGGCGCACGTCTTCGGGACCACCGGCGAGTTCGGCGGCGAGGTGCCGGTGGCGGGAATCGCCGGCGACCAGCAGGCGGCCCTGTTCGGCCAGGCCTGTCACCAGCGGGGGATGGCGAAGAACACCTACGGGACCGGCAGCTTCGTCCTCCTCAACACCGGCGCCGCGGCGCCGGTGCCCGGCGACGGGCTGCTGGCGACGGTCGCCTGGGGACTCGGCGATGAGGTCGCCTACGCGCTCGAGGCCTCGATCTTCGTCACCGGTGCCGCCGTGCAGTGGCTGCGCGACGGGCTCGGCGTGATCGAGGAGGCCGCCGACACCGAACCCCTCGCCGCCTCGCTCGACTCGAACGACGGCGTCTATTTCGTGCCCGCCCTGACCGGGCTCGGCTCGCCGCACTGGGACCCCTACGCTCGCGGCACGATCGTCGGCCTCACCCGCGGCAGCGGCCGCGCCCACCTCGCCCGGGCGGCCCTGGAGGCGATCGCGTACCAGGCCGTCGACGCGGTGCGGGCCCAGGAGGCGGCAAGCGGCGAGCGGCTCGAGGTGCTGAAGGCAGACGGCGGCGCCACCGAGAACGCCTGGCTGATGCAGTTCCAGGCCGACGTGCTCGGAGCCCCGGTCGTGGTCCCGGAGATCGCCGAGACGACCGCCCTCGGTGCGGCCTACCTGGCAGGGATCGCCAGCGGCCGCTGGAGCCGCGAGGAGGCAGCTGAGAGGTGGCGCCCGGCGCGCACCTACGAGCCGCGGATGAGCGAGGACGAGCGCGCCTCGCTGCTGGCTGAGTGGCGGCGAGCCCTGGAGCGCTCGCGCGGCTGGGCCGCCGGCTGAACGCGGACACTTTCGGCCCCCATAGGGGCGGTTTCTGCCCGACTTCGTCGAGCCGGCGTAACCGCGCCGCTCGCCCAGGGTAGGCAACCTCGGCGCCCCCCGGGTGCCGACCCGCCATGGAGGAGATGCGACCACAGGTTTACCGGGACCCCCGCCCGGCCGAGTACTTCACGCGCTTCCACGAGCGCGCCCGCAGCCGCGAGCCGGACTGGATCTACACGCTCGCCCGCGCCGTCCTCACCCCGCCGACCCTGGCCGTCTTCCGGACCCGGGCAATCGGGCTCGAGAACGTCCCCAAGCAGGCGCCGGTGATCCTCGCCCCCAACCACTTCAGCGCCTGGGACCACTTCTTCGCCGGCGTCTACCTGCGCCGCCAGCTCCGCTTCATGGCCAAATCCCAGCTCTTCAAGAACCCGGTGATCGAGTTCATCTTCTTCCACGGCGGCGTCTTCCCGGTCCGCCGCGGCGCCCGCGACGAAGAGGCCTTCGTCACCGCCCGGACGATCCTCGGCCAGGGCGGGATGGTGCTGATCTACATCGAGGGCGGCCGCTCGCGCAGCCGCGAGCTGGGTCACGCGAAACCGGGGGTCGGGCGGCTCGCCCTGGAAACCGGAGTGCCGGTGATCCCGGTCGCGATCCACGGCTCGGCCGGGGTGCGCGGCTGGAAACGGCTGCGCTTCCCCAGGGTTACCGTCCAGTACGGCGAGCCGCTGCGCTTCCCGGTCGAGGAGGACGCCCCCCGCGAGCGGCATCGGGAGGTCTCCGACGAGGTCTTCGCTCGGGTGCGCGAGATGTACGCGGCGCTGGAGAGCGAAGGCCGCGGCGCCGTCGCCCGGCGCGCCCGGGCTCACTCGTAGCGCTTGGCGAGCCCCGGGTAGAAGTCCGGGTCGTGCCCGGGGGTGACGATCGCGTCCGGGAACTGGCGCTGGAAGAGCCGCAGCTCCTGCAGCGAGCGGCGCTGGTTGTGGGCGTCGTAGGGGCGGGGCGGCGGCGCCACGTCGCCGTCGAGCTGGCCGCGCATGTACATCGCGTCGCCGCCGATCACGAAGTCGTGCTCCTTGAGCCGGCAGATCACCGACATGTGGCCGGCGCTATGGCCGGGCGTGAAGGCGAGGTGGATCGAGCCATCGCCGAAGAGGTCGAAGGTGCGCCCGAAGGTCGCGTAGGAGTCGATCCCGTCGCGGTCGAAGTCGACGGTGCGGTAGTCGAAGGCGTAGTCGTAGTGCTGGCGCCGGTAACCGTTGAGGAGCGGTTTCGGGCCGGCCGCCGCCGCCTTCCACTCGGTCTCGCTGACGATGAAGGCCGAGTTGGGGAACTCGGAGATCGCCGAGGTGTGGTCGATGTGCATGTGGGTCATCACCACGACCGGCAGCTCGTTGGGGTCGAGGCCGAGGCCGCGCAGCTGTGCCGGCACGTCTTCGCCGGGCTTCAGGGTCGGATTGCCGTAACGGTTGCCGATGCCACCGAAGTTCTCCTTGCCGCCGCTGGCCACCGAGGGGTGCAGGCCGGTGTCGACGAGGATCGCGCCGGCGTTGGGGTGGCGGATCAGGAAGGCCGGGACCGGGACCGTGTAGGGCGGCTTGCCCGACAGCAGCGCCTTCAGCAGCTTCAGCTTGAGGAGGCGGCCGCCGGGGTTGACCATCATCGCCCGCGGGAAGTCGACGTGGCCGGCGATCAGCGGTTCGACGCTGACCGTCGCGCCCCGCTGGCCTCCCGGGAGCGGCTCGTGCAGGGGCTGGGCCTCCACGGTTACCTTCATCGCGCAGCCACATTACCGCCGGGTGGGTCGCCTATAGGCTTGCGCGCGGCTATGGCTGAAAGCTCGCATTCGCACGTGTTTCGCGATGGTCTGCTCGACGGGCGGGTCTGCGTGGTCTCCGGAGCCGGCAGCGGCTTCGGCCGCGAGACGGCGCTGGAGCTGGCCCGTCTCGGCGCCGTCGTGGTCGGCTGCGGGCGCCGGGCCGAGCCGCTGCAAGAGACCGGCGAGCTCGCCGCCGGCCTGCCCGGCTCCTTCGAGCACGAGCAGCTCGACATCCGCGACGAGGAGGCGGTTGGCCACTTCTTCGACGCCCTGCTTGGGCGCCACGAGCGCCTCGACGTGCTCGTCAACAACGCCGGCGGCCAGTTCCTCAGCCCGGCCGAGGCGATCTCGCCGAAAGGCTTCCGGACCGTGATCGACCTCAACGTCCAGGGCACCTGGCTGATGACCCACGCCGCCGCCACCAAGGCCTTCATCCCGCAGGGGGGCGGCAAGGTCCTGAGCGTCACCCTCTCGCCCCACAACGGGATGCCGGGGATGGTCCACTCCGGCGCCGCCCGAGCCGCGGTCGAGAACATGATGCGGACCCTGGCCGTCGAGTGGGCTCGCTTCGGGATCAAGCTCTGCGCGCTGGCCGCCGGCCAGTTCGCGACCGAGACGCTGCTGACCAAGTATCCGCAGGTCGTCGTCGACAACCTCGAGCGCTCGATCCCGATCGGCCGCGCCGGCCGTCCCGAGGAGATGGCCTGGCTGGTCGCCTACCTGGCCTCGCCCGCGGGCGACTTCTTCTCCGGGACGACGATCACGATCGACGGCGCCCGCGACAACTGGGCCGGCCCCTGGCCGCCCGAAGCGATCGTCGACGACGCCGGCGCGCCGGTCGCCGAGGAGCGCCGCCCGAAGGGTTAGCTGTGATGAGTTATGCCCGCATGGCGGGCAGAACTCATCACGCGGCGCGCGGCTCGAGCACGACCAGCGGGATCTCGCGGCCGGCGCGGGCCTTGTAGTCCCGGTAGCCGCCGTAGGCGTCGATCGCGAGGTCCCAGAGGCGGTCCCGCTCCTCCGGTTTCGCGACCCGGGCGTGCACCGGCAGGACCTCGTCGCTGACCTGCACGGTGGTGTCCGAGTTGGCTTTGAGGTTGTAGAACCAGGCCGGGTTCTTGGGGAAGCCGCCCTTCGAGGCGACGATCACCAGGTTCTCGCCGTCGCGGACGTAGAGCAGGGGCAGGGTCCTGTGGACGCCACTCTTCGCCCCCACGTGGTCGAGCAGCAGCATCCGTCCCCGCACGCCGGGGATCACGTGGCCGATTCGCCCACCGGTCTTCCTGTAGAGGAAGGTGTGGGCGCCGGCCCCGCGGCGCAGGACCGGCCAGATCCGATCCGCTACGTCGAGGTAGCGAGGGGGCTGCCTGTCCTGCGCCGTTGCCGTCATCTCAGGTGTACATCCCGCCGAACATGCCGCCGGTCACATTGAGGACCTGACCGTGCACGTAGTTGGCGAGCGGGGAGGCGAGGAACAGGACCGGGCCCGAGGCCTCCGTTGGCGTCGCCGGGCGGCCGACCGGGATGATCGCCGAGGCCATCGCCCGCATCTGCTCGGGGATGCCGAGCTCGATCTTCTCGCCGGTCGGGGAAGTCATCTCGCCACCCTCCTCTTTGGCGGCGGTGAGGCGGGTGTCGACGAAGCCGAAGGCGACCGCGTTGACGTTGATCTTGAACTGGCCCCACTCCTTGGCGAGGGTTTTGGTCAGGCCGACGACGCCCATCTTCGCGGCCGAGTAGTTGACCTGGCCGGCGTTGCCCATCGTCCCCGAGGTCGAGGAGACGTTGATCAGCTTGCGGAAGACCTCTTTGTCTTCGCCGCGCTCGGCCTTGGCCGCCTCGCGCCAGTGCGGGGCGAGCGCCCGGGCGACCCGGAAGGGGACGACCGTGTGGATGTCCAGCATCGCCTGGAACTGCTCGTCGGTCATCTTGTGGGCGACGCCGTCCCAGGTGTAGCCGGCGTTGTTGACGGCGATGTCGACCGCGCCGAAGGCGTCGACCGCGGCGGCGACCAGCTCGTCGGCGGCGCCCTCCTTGGTCAGGTCGCCCGCGTAGACGGCCGTCTCGCCGTCGATCTCGCTCGCCGTCTGCTCGGCGACGTCGGCGTCGAGGTCGTTGATCAGCACCTTGGCGCCCTCGCTGAGGAACAGCTCCGCCGTGGCCCGGCCGATCCCGCGGGCCGACCCCGTCACGATCGCCGCTTTGCCGTCAAGAAGTCCCATTGCTATGCCCTCTCCTTTGGTCGTGAACCGGCGGGAGGCTACCGGGAAGCGCCCGATCCTGGTCAGCTGGCCAGTTTCCGGCAGAGGGGGAGGGATCGTGCCCCCTCGCCGCTTAACACCACCTCTCATGGAGGCAGCCGCCGCATACGGCAGTATGTATGGCGTGAAGCGCACGACCATCTATCTCACCGAGACCCAGAAGGAGCGCCTCGAGCGTCTCGCCGCTCGCACCACCCGCACCGAGGCGGACCTGATCCGCGAGGGGGTCGACCAGGTGCTCGACGCGCACCTTCCCCACCGCCGCAAGCCCGCCGCCCTCTTCGCGCTCTCCGACCCAGTGCTCGACGACCCAGCCCGGGTGGACGAGGCGCTGGAGGGGTTCGGCGAGGCGTGATCCTCGTCGACACCAGCGCCGTCCTGCAGCTGGCCAGCTCGACGGCGCAGAGGCACCAGGACGTCGTCCGCGTCGTCGAGCGGCTCGACGGCCCGTTCCTGCTCTCGCCGTTCGTCCTCGCCGAGCTCGACTACCTGCTCGGGGCGCGCCACGGCCAGGCCCAGCAGTTGGCGCTGCTCACCGAGGTCGCCGACGGGGCCTACGAGCTGGCCCCGTTCGGGCGCGAGGACGTCGTCGCCGCCCGCGGCGTCGTCGAGCGCTACGGCGACCTCCGGGTCGGCCTCGCCGACGCCTCCCTGGTCGTGCTGGCCGAGCGCCACGGCACCGCCGACGTGCTCACCTTCGACCACCGCCACTTCCGGGCGATGAGCGGCCCGGGCGGTCGGCCCTTCCGGGTCCTGCCCGACGACTTCCCAGCCTGACGGCGGCCGGGGCTGGCCGGACCGCCGCTAGGAGAGCCGGACGCCGCCGTCCTCGGTGAGGCGCCAGCGCGGGTTGTGGGCGATCTCCCAGGGGTGGCCGTCGGGGTCGAGGAAGACGCCGCTGTAGCCGCCCCAGAAGGCTTCGGCGGGCTCGCGGCCGATCTTTGCACCTGCGGCGCGCGCCTCCTCGATCGTGGCGTCGACCTCGGCCGGCGAGCCGAGGTTGAGGGCGAGCGTGACGCCGCCCCAGCCGCCCGGGTCCTCGACGGCGCTGTCCTCGGCGAGCCGCCCGCGGTCCCAGAGCGCGACGACCATGTCGCCGGCCTGGAAGAAGACGACGTCGTCGCCGGGCTCGGCGCCGGTCTTCCAGCCGAGCGCTTCGTAGAAGGCGCGGGCGCGGCCGAGGTCGGCGACGCCGAGGGTGACGAGGCTGAGCCGCTGCTTCATCGCGTCCGATTGTGGCAGGGAGAATGCGCCCGCCGGACCTGATGCCATGAACGACGTCACCGCCATCTTCCTGCTCTCCCTGGTGGTGATGTTCACCCCGACCCTGCTGGCCGCGGTGACGATCATGATGTTGCTGCCGAACCCGAAACGGCTGATGCTCGGCTACCTGCTCGGCGCCTACACGACCAGCATCACCTGCGGGATGCTGGTCGTCTTCTCGCTGCAGGACACCGGCAGTGCCAACACCGCCCAGGCGATGGGCCCCTGGGAGGACCTGGCGCTCGGCGCCCTGGCGCTGCTGATCGCCTTCGTGCTCGGGACCGGTCGCGACGAGCCTCTGCAGGAGCGGCGCCGGCAGCGCAAAGAGGCGAGGGAGGCGGCCGGCGAGGCGAAGGAATCGTGGCCGGATCGGATGCTCGGCCGCGGCTCGGCCCGGATCACCTTCGTGGTTGGCGCTCTACTGACGTTCCCCGGCGTCTCCTACCTGGTGGCGATGGACCGGATCGCCCAGCTGGGCACGCCCGACGTCGTCACGGCGCTGATCGTGATCGCCTTCTGCATCGTCCAGCTGGCGCTGCTCGAGGTGCCGCTGCTCGGTTACGCGTTCGCGCCGGAGCGAACGCAGCGGGCGGTGACGGGGTTTCGGGAGTGGCTGGCCCGCAACGGCCGCCAGGCGGGGGTGGTCGTGGCCGCTGCGATCGGCGGCCTGCTCGTCCTTCGCGGCGTCATCGAGCTGATCGCCCAGTAGGCGGGCGCCTAGCTGCCACCGGCAATCGCGGCCAGCTCCTTGGGCCGCAGCAGCGCCAGCAGGGTCGAGCCGTCGACGACGGCGAGGCCGCCCTTCTTGAGCTTGACGTTGGCACCGGTGAGGCGGCCCACCTCGGCCGAGAAGTCGGGCTCGTGGCCGACCAGCAGCACCTCGCCGCGGCCGGCGCTGAGGGCGAGCGCGTCGAAGGCGCCGCCGCCCAGCTCGTCGGCGGTCTCCGGCTCGCGGCCGAGGGCCTTGCAGGCGAGACGGGCGGTATCGGCGGCCCGGACCTTGGGGCTGGTCAGGCAGGTGTCGATCGCGATCCCAAGCCCGGCAAGGGCGGCCCCGGCGGCGCGCGCCTGCTGCTCGCCCTTGACGGTCAGGCGCCGCGCCGCGTCGTCGCCGCCGCCATCCTCCGCATCGCCGTGCCTGAGCAGGTAGATCACCCCCCGATCGTAGGGCGGAAACCGAATCGCGACCCTCGGCAATGCCGAGCCGAGCGGTTGTCGCCGGGTGCGCACGGGGGCCATCTGTGCGATCTCCGGCAAGTATGGGGATCGAAATCACCGCCGGCCCATCCACCCGCTGCCGCTGACCATCCACCTCGGCGGCGGTTCCGACAAGTTCATCGGCAGCGGCAACGACTACTGCCGGCACGGCGGCGGCAGCGACGGCTGATCGGCGACGAGGGCAGCGACGTCTGCGTGGCGCACTTTGTTCCCTGACGGAGGGGAACAAAGTGCGCCACCGGTTAGTCGATAGCGATCAGGGCCAGGGTGAGGACGCCCAGCGCGACCCCGCCGAAGGCGATCGCCGCGTGCGCGACCCGTGGCTGCTCCGGGAACTTCCCTTCGGACAGCGCCCGCAGCACCGCTCGGTTCCGCACCGACCCGTAGAGCATCACCGCCACCCCATACAAAGCGAACCCGATCCCCCCGACCAAATACGGCCACCGCGTCGTTTTCCCGTCCAGCTCCGGCACGATCCGCCCGACCGCGAAGGCCACAGCCATCGCCGTCAAACCGGTCCGCCACCAGGCCAGCTCCGTCCGTTCGCTGGCGAGCCGCGTCCGCCGCGTCGCGTCAACCGCCTCGTCGATCTGGTCGTCCCCGGCCATCAGGGATCAGCCTAGAGGGAGGCGCGCTGCCCCTCGCGGCTACAGCCCCATCTGTCGGCCGATGATCTCCTTCATCACCTCGTCGGTGCCGCCGCCGATAGGGCCGAGGCGGGCGTCGCGGACGGCTCGCTCGATGCCGTACTCCTTCATGTAGCCGTAGCCGCCGTGTATCTGGAGGGACTGGTCGGCGATCTCGAGGACGTCTCGTTGCGTGACGAGCTTGGCCATGGAGACGTCGCGGATGCAGTCCTGGCCCTCGTGGAAGCGGCGCAAGGCGTTGTAGGTGAGGGCGCGGGACGCCTCGGCCTTGGTCGCCATCTCGGCGACGTGGTGGCGGATCGCCTGGAACTTGCCGATCGGGCGGCCGAAGGCTTCCCGCTCGTTGGCGTAGGCGACGGTTACGTCGATCAGGCGCTGCATGGCGCCGACGGCGCCGATCGCCATCAGCAGGCGCTCCCAGGCGAAGTTGGCCATGATCAGTTTGAAGCCGCCGTTCTCCTCGCCGAGCAGGTTCTCGGCCGGGACCTCGACGTCGCTGAAGGCGAGCTCCCCGGTGTCGGATGAGTGCCAGCCCATCTTCTCCAGCTTCGCCGCCACCTCGTAGCCGGGCATATCGCGCTCGAGGACGAGGAAGGAGATGCCGCCGTGGCCGCCCTCCTCGGTCGTCTTGCAGGCGCAGACGAGGAAGTCAGCGCGGACGCCGTTGGTGATGAAGGTCTTCGCCCCGTTGACGACGTAGCCGCCGTCGACCTTGCGGGCGGTGGTGGTGATGCCGGCGACGTCGGAGCCGGCGCCGGGCTCCGTGATCCCCAGGGCGCCGATCTTCTCGCCGGCGATCCCCGGCGCCAGCCAGCGCTGCTTCTGCTCCTCGGTGCCGAAGTTGAAGATCGGCGGCATCGCGATCGAGGCGTGGGCGTTGAGCCCGGCGGCGACGCCGCCGGAGCCACCCGAGCGGGCCAGCTCCTCGACCCAGACCGCGTCGTGCAGGTGGGTGCCGCCCTGGCCGCCGTACTCCTCCGGGAACTTCAGCCCGAGGAAGCCGAGCTCGGCGCAGCGCGAGTAGAGCTCGCGCGGGAACTCGCGGGCGTCCTCCCACTCGGGGACGTGGGGGGAGATCTCCTTGACGACGAAGCGCTGGACGGTCTCCCGCAGCTCCTCGTGCTCGTCCCCGAAGGGCGGCAGGATCGCGCGCGCTCCGCTGTCTTTGACTACCGTCACCGCCGGGGACGGTAGCGCCTGCGCCCGCCCCCGGCGCGATGGACTCCCACACGATCAGCCTGATCACGATCCCTCTTTTCACCGGGGCGATCGGCTACGTCACCAACGCGAGCGGCGTCTGGATGCTCTTCTACCCGGTCCAGTTCGCCGGCGTGAAGGTGCCCGGTCTGGCCGCGGTCGCGCACGTGTTGCCGCGGCGGATCCAGCAGATCCCAGGGCTCGGCCAGGGCGGGCTCGGCTGGCAGGGGATCGTCCCCTCGCGGGCCGCGAAGATGGGCTCGATCGCGGTCGACAAGGGGATCGCCAAGCTCGGCAGCCCGGCCGACTTCTACCGGCAGCTCGACTCCGAGGCGCTCTCCGCGCACATCCTCGCCACCGCCCGCGGCGACGTCCACGAGGTGGTCGAGCGGATCATGGAGCGGGAGCGTCCGCAGCTCTGGCACGACCTGCCGCCGCGGGTCCGCGCCGCCGTCCACGGCCGGGTCGAGGAACAGCTGCCGGAGATCGTCCATGACCTCACCGACGAGATCGGCGAGCACATCGACGAGCTGGTCGATCTGAAGCTGATGGTGATCCGCCGCATCGAGGCGAACCCGCATCTGGCCAACCGCATCTTCCTCGAGGTCGGCCGCAAGGAGCTGAGATTCATCGTCAACTTCGGGTTCTTCTTCGGCTTCCTGCTCGGCATCCCGACCGCTCTGATCACCGAGAACGTCCTCACCCAGTGGTGGGTGCTGCCGATCGCCGGCGTGCTGATCGGCTACACGACCAACCTGCTCGGCATTCGGATGATCTTCGAGCCGGTCAACCCGCGCCGGGTCGGGCCCTTCGAGATCCAGGGGCTCTTCCTGAAGCGCCAGCAGGAGGTGGCCGGCGTCTACGCCGACATCATCGCCAACGACATCGTGACCATGACCAACATGGCCGAGGACCTCGTCTACGGGCCCAACTCCGACCGCACCCGGCAGCTGGTCGAAGACGCGCTGCGGCCGGCGGTCGACCGGGCTCTCGGCCGCGCCCGTCCCGCCGTGCGGGCGGCAGTCGGCGGCCGCGAGTACGACGCGATACGCGACGCCGTCGCGCTCGAGGCCGCCGACTACGCCGTGGCGCCGCTCGCCGACGAGGAGCTCAACGTCGCCTACCGCGGCAGCATCCGCGACTTCGTCGCCGAGCAGATGAAGGAGATGGAGCCGGGCCCCTTCTCGGAGATGCTGCGGACGGCGATGCGCGAGGACGAGTGGCTGCTCTACCTGCACGGCGCCGTGCTCGGCTTCGGCGCCGGCCTGCTACACCTGGCGATCTTCGGATGAGCGAGGCGGGGGACAACGGAGCGGGGG
>CAMPIP010000045.1 GCA_946886425.1 uncultured Actinomycetes bacterium | reverse complement strand
CTTCCTGCATCTCCATCCACTGCGCCATCCAGCCCGCGGTGCGGGGGATCGTGAACAGCACCGTGAACATGTTGGTGGGGATGCCGAGCGCCTCGTAGATGATCCCCGAGTAGTAGTCGACGTTCGGGTAGAGCTTGCGCTCGGTGAAGTAGTCGTCGGCGAGGGCGTGTTTCTCCAGCTCGCGGGCGATCTCGACCAGCGGGTTGTACTCGGTCGCCGCGAAGACCTCGTCGAGGTGGGTCTGGATGATCCGGGCGCGCGGGTCGTAGTTTTTGTAGACCCGGTGGCCGAAGCCCATCAGTTTCTCCTCGCGCTGCTTCACCTTCTCGAGGAAGCCGGGCACGTTCTCGACGTCCTCGATCCGGCGCAGCATCCGCAGCACCGCCTCGTTGGCGCCGCCGTGCAGGGGCCCGTAGAGGGCCGCCACGCCCGCCGCCACCGCCGAGTAGGGGTCGACGTCGGAGGAGCCGACGCCGCGCACCGCGTTGGTCGAGCAGTTCTGTTCATGGTCGGCGTGGAGGATGAAGAGGACGTCGAGGACCTTCGAAAGCACTTCCTTGGGGACGTGCCGGTCTTCGGTCTTCTTGAACATCATCGAGAGGAAGTTCTCCGCGAAGTTGAGTTCGTTGTCCGGGTAGACGTAGGGCAGCCCCATGTTGTGCCGGTAGGAGAAGGCGGCCAGGGTCGGGACCTTGGCGATCAGGCGGACCGCGGCCATGTAGCGCTCTTCGGGGTCGTTGATCTGCTTCGCGTCCGGGTAGAAGGTCGAGAGGCCGCCGACACCGGCCAGCACCATCCCCATCGGGTGGGCGTCGTAGCGGAAGCCCTCGAAGAACTGCTTGAGGTCCTCGTGGACGAAGGTGTGGTGGGTGATGTCGTAAACCCAGCGGTCGAGCTGCGGCTGGGTCGGCAGCTCGCCGAAGATCAGCAGGTAGGCCGTCTCGAGGAAGGTCGAGTGCTCGCAGAGCTGCTCGATCGAGTAGCCGCGGTGTTCGAGGATGCCGGCGGCGCCGTCGATGTAGGTGACCGCGGAGCGGCAGGAGGCGGTGTTGGTGAAGGCGGGGTCGTAGGACATCAACCCGAATTCGTTCTCGTCGGCTTTGATCTGGCGCAGGTCGAGGCCGCGGATCGTCGCGTCCTCGATCGGCACCTCATACGTCTTGCCGGTGCGGTTGTCGGTGATCGTCAGCGACTCGCGGGTAGCGGCGTCGGCGCCGTCAGCGGTTGCGTTCTCGATCTGCTGGTCGGTGGCCATCACCCCTCCTAGAGCGCTGTTTGCGGGAGCGGCCAGTATCGCAGTTCGCCCCAGCCGGCCTGTTGCCGAACTGGGAAGGCGGGCGCTACTCGGCGGCGCTGGCGAGACCCTCGAACTGGGTCATCGTCCGCAGCTGCTCGAAGCGCTCGTCGATCTCCTCGCGGGTCAGCCGCGCCACCCGCTCGGTGCCGAACTCCTCGACGTTGAAGGAGGCGAGCACGGTTCCGTAGCCCATCGCCTGGCGCAACTCGGCCTCGCTCGGCTCGCGGCCGAGGCCGTCGAGATAGCCGAAGAAGCCGCCGGCGAAGCTGTCGCCGGCGCCGGTCGGGTCGCGGACGTCCTCGAGCGGGAAACCCGGCAGGGCGAAGAACCCCTCGCCGGTGAAGAGGGCGGCGCCGTACTCGCCCTGCTTGGCGATCACCGCGCGCGGGCCCATCGCCATCACCGCGCGGGCGGCCCGGGCGAGGTTCGACTCGCCGGTCAGCATGCGGATCTCGGCGTCGTTGACGACCAGGCAGTCGACCTCGGCAATCGCCGCGACCAGCGAGTCGCGGGCGGTCTCGATCCAGAGGTTCATCGAGTCGAGGCCGCTGAAGGCGGCACCGCCGCACTGGGCGCGCACCTGGCGCTGCAGGTCCGGCTGGATGTTGGCGAGGAAGAGCGTCTCGGCGGCCCGCGAGGCCTCCGAGAGCTTCGGCTCGAACTCGGCGAAGACGCCGAGCTGGGTGTCGTCGGTGTGGGCGACGTTGAGGTCGTACTCGTAGTGGCCGCGCCAGAAGAAGGACTGCCCGCCCGGGATCCGCTCGATGTCATCGGTGTGGATCCCGCGCGCCTCGAGGACGGCGAACTCGGCCTCGCCGAAGTCCTCGCCGACGGGGCCGACCGGCCGCACCTCGGTGAAGAAGCTGGCGGCCAGAGAGAAGTGGGTGGCGGCGCCACCGAGCATCCGCTCGCGCTCCCCGAAGGGCGTCCTCACGGCGTCGAAGGCGATCGATCCGACCACGGTCAGCGACATGGGCCAAACAGTATCCGTAGGATCGCCAGCGTGAATCGCAGACTTCTCGGCGTCGTCATGGCCGCCGCCGCCATCGCCGTGCTCGTCGCCGTCCCGGCTCTCGGTCGCGACGCGGTGGCGCCGACCTTCGACCGCAAGGCCTCGGCGGGGGCGCTGGTCAAGGCGAAGCGGGCGCTCAACCAGGCGCGCCAGGCGCGGCGGATCGCCCGCAAGGCCGGGGATCGGGCCGGCGAAGCGCAGGCGCGGGCCAACGGAGCGATCGCGCTGGCCGAAGAGGACCGCAGCCAGCTGAACGCGACGCGAAGTCAACTGCAGTCGACGCAGGCCGAGCTGGAGGCCTTGAAGAAGCAGGTCGCCGGGATCAAGCCGTCGCCATCGGAGGTCCCCAAGGTCGGCTCCGCCGCCGTGGCGGGGCTGGTTACCTCGAGCGCGGTCTTCGGCGAGTACGAGGCCCTCGGCGGGCCCTCCGTCTCGGTGACGGTGCCGGACTCGGGCCTGATCGAGGTCTGGGCGCAGGCCGGGATCGAGGGCGAAGACGGCGGTGCGGTGGGCCTCTTCGAGGACGGGCAGCGGATCACCGGCATCTCGGAGCCCGAAATCTGTGGTGACGCCGAACCCGACGGGATCCAGGACGGCTCCGCGCTGATCGACATGCAGGGCGGCGCGCCCGCTGGTCAGTTCATCGCCGTCGCCACGCCGCCGACTCCGGGATTCGTCCTGGGCTGCGCGAGCGCCGGCGCTCCTGCCCCGGTCCTGCTCAGCCGCCCGGCCGGGCGGCACACCTACGAACTGCGGTACTCGGAAACTTCCTGCTCCTGCAATCCCGGCACCGGTGCCGAATTCCGCGACCGCGTCCTCCGCATCGCGCCCCGTCCCTGATGAAGGCGATCCAGATCCAGGAATTCGGCGGGCCGGAGCTGCTCGAGGCGGTCGAGGTCGACGAGCCGACCCCCGGCGAGGGCGAGGTCCTGGTCGAGGTCGCCCGCGCCGGGATCAACTTCGCCGATACGCACGCGACCCGCAACGACTACCTGGCCGAGCAGCAGCTGCCGCTGATCCCGGGCGCCGAGGTGAGCGGCCGCACCCCCGACGGGCGCCGCGTCGTCGCCCTGCTCGGCAGTGGCGGCTACGCAGAGAAGGTGGCGGTGCCGGAGGCGATGCTGATCCCGGTCCCCGACCAGGTCGACGATGACCAGGCCGCGGGCGCCCTGCTGCAGGGCCTCACCGCGATCGCCCTGGTCCAGCGCTGCGCCCGGATCGAGGCGGGGGAGACGATCGTCATCGAGGCCGCCGCCGGCGGCACCGGCACCCTCGCCGTCCAGCTCGCCAAGCGGGCCGGGGCGCGGGTGATCGGGCTCGCCTCCAGCGATGAGAAGCGGGCGCTGGTCGAGGAGCTCGGCGCCGACGCCACCGTCGACTCCCGGGCCGAGGACCTCGGCGGGGCGATCCGCGCCGCCAACGACGGCAATCGCGTCGACGCCGTCCTGCACATGAGCGGCGGCACCGCCTTCGACGCCGAGATGGGCGTGCTGGCGCCGCTGGGGCGGATGGTGGTTTTCGGGATCGCCTCGCGCGAACAGCGCGAGATCTCCACGGCGGCCCTGCTGCGCGGGTCGAAGACCGTGGTCGGGTTCTGGCTCGTGCATCTGCTGGCCCGTCGCGACCTGCTGGCGCCGATGATCGGCGAGCTGCTCGGCGCCCTCGCCTCCGGCGATCTGAAGGTCACCGTCGGCGGCGTCTACCCACTCTCGGAGGCGCGTCGCGCCCACGAGGACCTGATCGGCCGCCGCAGCTCCGGCAAGCTCCTCCTCGACCCCTCGAAATGAGCGTTAACTGATGACCGCATTCACAGACCTCGGCCTCTCGCCGAAAATCCAGCAAGCCCTCGACGAGCTCGGGTTCGAGGACCCGACGCCGATCCAGGATCAGGCGATCCCGGAGCTGCTCGCCGGCCACGACGTGATCGGCCAGGCCCAGACCGGGACCGGCAAGACCGCCGCCTTTGGGCTGCCGCTGCTCCAGTACCTCGACCCGGACAACGACGAGGTGCAGGCGGTCGTGCTGACGCCGACCCGCGAGCTCTGCATCCAGGTGACCCAGGCGCTGCGCTCCTACGCCGAGCACCTCGACATCGAGATCGTCGCCGTCTTCGGCGGCGCCCCGATTCGCTCGCAGCAGTCGCAGCTGCGCTCCGGCGCCCACGTCGTCGTCGCCACCGTGGGCCGGATGATGGACCTGATGTCGCGCCGCTCGCTGGTCCTCACCGCGGCTCGTTTCGTGGTCCTCGACGAGGCCGACGAGATGCTCGACCTCGGCTTCATCGAGGACGTCGAGAAGATCCTGCGGATGTGCCCGAGCGGGCGCCAGACGGCGCTCTTCTCGGCGACGATGCCGCCGCCGATCAAAAAGCTCGCCGAGGGCTACATGTACGACCCGACGACGATCCGGATCACGCCGAAAACGCTCACGGTCGACGCGATCGCCCAAGCCTTCGTCGAGGTTCCCGCCAAGGACAAGGCCGCCCGCCTGGTCGAGCTGCTGAAGACCGAAGAACCCGAGCAGGCGATCATCTTCACCCGCACCAAGATCGGCGCCTCGCGGTTGGAGCGGACGCTGAAGGACAAAGGCCTCGACGTGAAGGCGCTGCACGGCGACCTCAGCCAGGGTGTCCGCGACGGCGTGATGATCGCCTTCAAGGACCACCGCGTGAAGCTGCTGGTGGCGACGGACATCGCCGCCCGCGGGCTCGACATCGAGCACGTCACCCACGTCATCAATTTCGACGTCCCGAATTCCTCCGAGGTCTACGTGCACCGGATCGGGCGGACCGGTCGAGTCGGGCGGACCGGCCGGGCGATCACCTTCGTGACGCCTGCCGAGCGCGACGAGATCGGCCGCATCGAGCGCGACGTGAAAACCTCGATCGGCGAGTGGGAGAGCCCCGAGGAGCGCCTCGAGCACGCGCCGCGGCCGCGGCGCCGGGACCGGTCCGAGCGGCGCCAGCGGACCGAGCGCGCCGAGCCGGCGACCAGCGCCGGAGACGACAACGGCGTCGGCGAGGACGAGGCCGGCAAGCGCGAGACCGTCAAGCTCTTCGTCAACCGCGGCGAGCGCAGCGGGATCGACGAGGAGGACCTGCGCTGGGCGCTCCGCGAGGGCGCCGTGCTCCCCGACGAGGCCGTCCACGACGTCCGCGTCCTGCACCGCTTCTCGTTCGTCGAGGTCGACCCGGATCAGGCCGAGCGGACCGTCGAGTTCCTCGACGGCACCAAGCTCAAAGGCAAGGAGATCCGGCTCGAGATCGCCAAGAGCTAGCGCCCGGCGCTAGCGGGTCAGCTCGGCGATCTCGTCGAGCAGGCGGTCGAAGTCGATCGGCTTGGTGACGAAGCCGCTGACCTCGAGGTCGGTGGGGGCGTCAGCGTCGGCGGCGTTCTGATGGGCGCTGACGATCAGGACCGGCGTCTCGACCCCGGCCGCGCGCAACTCGCGGAGGGCGTCGATCCCGGACTTGCGCGGCATCATCGCGTCGAGCAGCAGCAGGTCGGGAAGCAGCTCCGGGGAGCCGCCGTGGATCAGCTCGGTGACCTCCTGGCCGTCGCAGGCGGTCTCGACCTGGTGACCGGCCAGCTCCAGCCGGGTCCGCATCAGCAGCAGGATCGTCTCCGAGTCGTCGGCGACGAGGACGCGGGCCATCAGCTCACCGCCGCGGCCGGCAGCCGGAAGCGGAAGGTCGAACCCCGGCCGGGAGTCGAGTCGACGGCGATCGTGCCGCCGTGCAGCTCGACCAGCGACTTGGCGATCGCCAGGCCGAGGCCGGTGCCGCCGACCCGCTGCGTCAGGCCGGCGTCGCCGCGCACGAAGCGCTCGAAGATGTGCTGCAGCTGGTTCTCGGGGATCCCCGGTCCGTTGTCGCTCACCGCTATCTCCACTTCAGCATCGAGTACCCGCGCCTTTACCCCTATAGACGCCCCTTCGGGCGAGTACTCATGCGCGTTCGTAAGCAGATTCACCAGTATTTGGCGAATCCGGTCGGCCTCGACGCAGATCTGCGGCAGACCGGGCTCGATTCGCACCTCCATGGTCTGGCGCGAGGCATCGGTCTGGGCCCGCATCGTCCGCACCGCCTCTTCGACCAGCGGTGCCACGTCGGTCGGCTTCGGCACGATCCCCAGCCGGCCTGCGTCGCTGCGGGCGAGGTCGAGCAGGTCGTTGAGGAGGCGGACCAGGTGGCGGCAGTTCTCGAGGATGATCTCGACCGTCTCCACCTGCTTCGGCGTCAGCGAGTCGCGGTCGAGCATCAGCAGCTCGGCGAAGCCCTGCACCGAGGTGAGCGGGCTGCGCAGCTCATGCGAGGCGGTCAGGACGAACTCGTCTTTGAGGCGGTCGAGCTGGTCGCGCTGGCTGGCTTCGCGCTCGAGCTCGTCGGCCATCTCGTTGAAGGCGGAGCCGAGCGCCGCGGTCTCGGCGACGCCGCCGATCTCGACGCGGGCGGTGCGGTCGCCGCCGGCGAGCCGGCCGGCCGCATCGACCAGCTGCTCCAGGGGACGCCGCATCGTCGAGATCAGGCCGCTGAAGAGCAGCAGGGCGCCGGTCAGGCCGGCGATCAGCCCGGCGGCGACGAGGATCGCCGTGTCGCGGGTGTCGTTGGAGATCGACTCGCGCAGTTCGACCCGGTGGCGCGCCTCGCGGTGGACAGCGGTGCGCAGCGTCGCCCCGCCGCGGCCTTCGGCGATCCGCGTCCGCGCCGCCATCTCCACCTGGTAGGAGCGGGCGATCTGGTCCTCGAAGTCCTGGCGCTGTTGGATGAAGCGACCGACGCCGATCACGGCCAGCGCGGTGAGGATCGCGAACCCGATCGCGAACCCGATCCGGAGCCGGTTGGCAAGCGATGGGCTCAGGCGCCGACCCCTGCGTGAATATGCTTGCGCGGCTATGGGCGACGAGGCTACAGGCAGCGCCGACGGTAGCGCCAGCGCGCCGGAGGGGATCGACGCCGCCGGAGTCGGCGGCTGGTTCGCCGAGCACGTGCCGGCGGCCCAGGCGCCGTTGAGCTACGAGCGGATCGCCGGCGGGCACTCGAACCTGACCTACCGCGTCCGCGACGCCGGCGGTCGCAGCTGGGCGCTGCGGCGGCCGCCGCTCGGCAAGCGCCTCGGCTCCGCCCACGACATGGGGCGCGAGCACAAGGTCGTCTCGGCGCTTGGACCGACGCCGGTGCCGGTGCCCGCGGTGGTAGGGCTCTGCGCGGACGACGACGTCAACGGCGCCCCCTTCTACGTGATGGATTTCGTCGAGGGCCCGATCCTGCGCGGCCTCGCCGAGGCGGAGACGTTCCCCGACGAGGGCGACCGCCGGGCGATCGGCGAGCGCGTCGCTGACACGCTGGTGGCGATCCACGCCGTCGACCCCGACGCGGTTGGGCTCGGCGACCTCGGTCGCAAGGAGGACTACGTGGCCCGGCAGCTGCACCGCTGGCAGGGGCAGTGGGAGAAGTCGAAGACCCGCGAGCTGCCGGCTGTCGACCGCGTCCACGACGCCCTCGCGGCGCGCATCCCCGAGCAGGGGCCGGCGACGATCGTCCACGGCGACTACCGGCTGGACAACATGATCCTCACCGACGGCGGCGAGGTGGCCGCCGTCCTCGACTGGGAGCTCTGCACGCTCGGCGACCCGCTCGCCGACGTCGGCCAGCTGATGGCCTACTGGCCCGACCGCGGCGAGGAGACGATTGCCCTCGGCCAACCCGCCAACCTGGCGCCCGGCTTCCCGACTCGCGAGGAGGTCGCCGCTCGCTACGCCGAGCGCAGCGGCCGCGACCTCTCCGATCTCGGCTACTACGTCGCCCTCGGCTACTGGAAGCTGGCGATCATTCTCGAGGGCGTCTACGCCCGTTACGCGGCCGGCGGCTACGGCAAAGTAGACGAGGGCTTCAAGGCCTTCGCGCTGCTCGTCGAGCGCCTCGCTGACGCGGCCGAGGACGCCGAGCGCGGCGACGGTTGACCCGTCCAGGGCGGTTGACAGCCTTCCGCGCGGCCTGAGAAGGTCGAAGCGATCTCAATCCACCGGACAGCGGCCCCGTCTGCCCCGCCGGCTGTCCTCCCTTAAGGAGACAACTCCGTGAAACAGATTCGCAAGCGGCTCACGTACGCGAACGTGATGTCGTCGCTCGCCGTATTCCTCGTGCTCGGGGGCGCCACGGCGGTCGCGGCATCCAAGATCGGCGCCAACCAACTGAAGGCGAACTCCGTGAAGACCGGCAAGATCGTCAAGGAAGCGGTGACGACCGGCAAGATCAAAAACAGCGCCGTCAACAGCTTCAAGCTCGCCGACGGCTCGGTGATCAGCGTCAAGCTGGCGGACGGGTCGGTGCTCACCGCCAAGATCGCCAACGGAGCCGTTACCACCGACAAGCTGGCCGACAAAGCCGTCACCAGCGCCAAGCTGGCCGACAACGCGGTGACCACGCCAAAGATTCAGAACAGCGCCGTCAACGCCGAAAAACTGGCGGGCGAAGCCGTCACCACCGGGAAAATCGCCAACGAAGCGGTCACCACCGGCAAACTCGGCAATGAAGCGGTGACGGTCGCCAAGCTCGGCAACGGCTCGGTCCATGCCTCCAAGTTGGGGGCCGCCAACTTCACGCTCGGCGGCAGCGTCTCTGTCCCGGCCGGCGAAACCTCGGCGACGGCTCTGGATTGCCCAGCCGGCAGTCGGATGCTCTCCGGTGGCCCGATCAACGTCACGACCGACAAAGACCTCGTCGTGCTCGGCTCGCACCCGAACGCGTCGAACCAGTGGCGCGTCCAGATGTACAACGGCGGCGCCGCCGCGGCCAGCTACAGCATCGTCGTGCACTGTCTCGTGCCGTAAGTCAGACCATCCGCGTCGCGTGCCGAGGTTCGAGGGTTCCGCCCTCGGCCTCGGCCTCGGCGCGCTTGGCCCAGCGGTTCAGCTCGCGGCGGGCGAGGACCATCTTGTGGACCTCGTCGGGGCCGTCGGCGAGGCGCAGCATCCGGGAGAAGCGCCAGAGGGCGGCGAGGGGGGTGTCGTCGGTCATCCCCAGCGAGCCGTGGATCTGGATCGCCCGGTCGAGCACGTCCATGACCATGTTGGCGGCGACGATCTTGATCGCGGAGATCTGCTGACGGGCGGCGCGCTTGCCCTCGGTGTCCATTTTCCAGGCGGCGAAGAGGGTGAGCAGGCGGGCCTGGTCGATCTCCATCCGCGAGGCGGCGATCGCCTCCTGGACGAACTGCTTGTCGGCCAGCGGGCCGCCGAAGGCGTGCCGCTCGTTGGCGCGGCGGCACATCATCTCGTGGGCGCGCTCGGCGGTCCCGATCGCCCGCATGCAGTGGTGGATGCGCCCCGGCCCGAGCCGGTCCTGGGCGATCGCGAAGCCGGCGCCGCGCTCGCCGAGCAGGCTGTCCTTCGGGACCCGGCAGCCTTCGTAGCGGATCTCGCAGTGGCCGGGCCCCTTGTCGTGTCCCATCACCGGGATCGGCCGGACCAGGTTGAAGCCGGGGGCGTCGGTCGGCACGCAGATCATCGAGGCGCGGGCGTAGGGAGGGGCGTCGGGGTCGGTGACGACCATCGCGATCGCCAGCTCGGCGCCGACAGCGCCGGAGGTGAACCACTTGTGGCCCTCGATCACCCACTCGTCGCCGTCGAGCTCGGCCCGGGCCTGCAGCAGCGTCGGGTCGGAGCCGGAGACCTCGGGCTCGGTCATCGAGAAGCAGGAGCGGATCCGGCCCTCCAGCAGCGGCTCGAGCCAGCGCTCGCGCTGTTCCGGGGTGCCGTGCTCGGCGAGGATCTCCATGTTGCCCGTGTCCGGCGCCGCGCAGTTGAAGGCCATCGCCGCCGCGACCGGGCTGCGCCCCATCTCCTCGCAGAGCAGCCCGTACTCCCAGTTGCTGAGCCCGGGACCGAAGCGCTCGTCCGGCATGAAGAGGTTCCAGAGACCCTCGGCCCTGGCCTTCTCGCGGACCGTGACCAGCGCCCGCGGGTAGGGGGTACCGGGACCGACCTCGGCGTCGAGGGCCTCCATGATCTCCCGCTCGGCCGGGTAGACCTCGGCGTCCATGAAGTCGAGCACGCGCTCGCGCAGGCTCGCTACCTCGGGGCTGGGGGTGAAGTCCATCGGCGTCCTCTCCTCGTCGACTGGGTGCCCAACGCTAGCTCAGGCGCGGCGGTAGCGGGCGAAGAGCTCGCCGTCCGCCTCCAACAGCCAGGCCAGCTCCAGCTCCGCGATCGCCGGCAGCTCGCCCTCGAGGATCGCCGGTCCGGCCCCGGCCAGCTTCGGCGCCACGGTCAGGAACAGCTCGTCGGCGAGGCCACCGGCCTGCAGCTCGGCATGGAGGCGCGGGCCGCCCTCGCAAAGCAGGGCGCGCACCCCGTGCTCGCGGCGCAGGTGGGCGAGGGCGGCGGTGAGGTCGACCCCGCCCGCATGGCGGACTACCTCCAGCGGCGTCGCCACCGCCGGCACGTCCTCGTCGGAGCCGGTGAAGATCACCACCTGGCCGTCCCCGGCCGTGAACAGCGACGCGTCCCAGGGGAGGTCGAGCCGGCCGCTGATCAGCACCATCAGCGGCCTCGCCTCGAGACCGGCCCCCTGCCGGCGAGCTTGCGCCGCTTCGCTGGCGGCGAGCGGGCCGTAGCGCTCGGCCCGCATCGTCCCGGCCCCGATCATCACCGCGTCGAAGCGGTCGCGAAGTCGGCTCAACATCAGCGTGTCGTCCGCGGACCCGATCGGCCCGGAGACGCCTTCGATCGTCGCCCGGCCGTCGACCGTGGCTACGAAGTTCATCGCCACGAAGGGACGCTGCTCGCGCGGCTGTCCCCAGGGACGGTAGCCGTCGAGTTGCTCGTCGACCGAGGTCGGGCCCGGATCGGGAAGTAGGCGCCGCACGGGGGCGAACCTACCCGCGCCGGCTCAGCTGTAGTCGTGCCAGGCGGGGAACTCGCGGCCGGCGAACTTCTGCAGCTCGGCGACGTCCTCGGTGAAGCGGCCGCGGACCGCCTCGAAGAGGTCGTCGGGCAGCTTTGGCTTCGGCGAGGACGGTTTGTCCGGATCGTGGACGATCTTCTCGACGATCCAGCGCATCGACTCCGGCAGCCGGTCGAAGTTGCGGTCGAAGGAGCGGAAGCCGGGAAGCTTGATCAGCTTCTCCATGAACTGGTATTTGTCGCCCTCCTTGGCGCTCGACTTCTCCCACTCGCGGTCGAACTGCTCGGAGGTGAAGTTCTCGTCGACCCCTGCGAAGGCAAAGGCCTTGCGCATCGTCCCCTCGCGGTCGGCGTGCAGCTCCTCCTGGGCGATGATCTCGATCTGCTCGCGGTCGAAGCGCTCCAGGTAGGGCTGCAGCTGCATCCAGTACTTGGAGCGGTTCGTGTACGAGTTGTCCGGGTTGGAGAGAACCTCGACCAGATCGCCGGTCTCGTAGCCCGCGCCGGTGGCGTGGACCCAGTGGGAGAGGATCCGCTTGATCGGGTCGCGCACCATGTAGAGCAGCCGGGCGTCCGGGCAGTTCTGGTGGATCCGCTCCGCGACGCCCTCGAAGCGGGGCAGGTTCGTGTAGTGCGGCGATGACTCGCCGCGGACCTTGAAGCGGTCGTCGAAGCGGCTCGCGTACCAGTCGAGGCCGAGGTCCCAGTTCAGCTCCTCGACGAAGAAGTTGAGCTCCTTCGGCTTCGACATCTGGATTTCCGGATGCAGGCCGAGGTAGTGGTGGATGCTCGTCGTGCCGCACTTGAGGCCGCCGACGATGATCAGGTTGGGCAGCTCCGCGTGGCGTTTGCGCCGGCGCCGCCAGCGGCTCTTGCGGTCGGCCGTATAGCGCTCGCGGGCGCGATCGCACATCGCCTCGTCGGCGGGGTCTGGCGGCAGGGTGGCGGGCAAGGTATGCGTGTCGGTATCCGGCACGAGCGGGCTAGTGTAGCTGCGATGCCGTACGCCGACCTTGGATCCAGCTTCGACCGGTTCTTCAACGCGGCGGCGGAATTTTTCCGCCACCTCTCGGAGATCGATTGGACGCAGTTCGGGATCGCCCTGCTCTGCCTGCTGGCGATGCAACTCTGCCGCGCTTGGGCCTGGCGCAACGTCCTCCGCGCCGCCTATCCCAACCAGCGCATCTCCTACCTGCAGCTCAGTGCCGCCTACCTGGCCGGGGCAGGGATCAACGCGGTCGTACCGGCCCACGCCGGCGACGTCACCAAGGTCTTCCTGGTCAAGCGGCAGATCCCCGACTCCTCCTACCCGGCGGTGACCTCCTCCTTCCTCGTCCAGACCGTCTTCGACACCAGCGTGGGCTTGTTGGTGCTGGCCTACGCGATCACCCAGGGCCTGCTGCCGCCGCTGCCGCAGATCCCCAACCTGCCGGCCTTCGAGATCTCCTTCTGGGTCGACCACCCGCAGGTCTTCGCGATCACGGTCGGGGTGCTCCTGGTCGCGACCGCGCTGGGGATCTACTACCTGGCCCACCACGTGCGCCGCTTCTGGGCGCGGGTCCGTCAGGGCGTGGCGATTCTCGCCCAGCCGCGCCGCTACATGCGCGAGGTCTTCGCCTGGCAGGGGCTCGGCTGGTGCTGCCGCTTCGCCGCCTTCTGGTTCTTCCTCGAGGCCTTCGGCATCGACGGCTCGGTCGGCAGCGTGATGCTGGTGATGAGCGTCCAGGCAATCGCCAACATCGTCCCCTTCACCCCCGGCGGCGCCGGCGCCCAGCAGGCGCTGCTCGTCGCCACCCTCACCGGCCCCTCGCGGACCGCGGTGCTCTCCTTCTCGGTCGGGACCCAGATCGCGATGGCGGCCTGGTCGGTGGTGCTCGGCTTCACCGCGATCCTGCTCGTCTTCAGGACCACGGACTGGCGCGGCCTGATCAAACAGGCCCAGGACGAGGCGGCCTCAGACGCCGCCATGCTGCGTCCTCCGTCGCCCGAATAGCGCTGCTATTCGGGCTCCCTGCGTCCTTGCCTGGCAGCCTCTGAGCCTTGCCTCGGTCAACTCGACCAGCCCGGGTAGCGGCCGCTGAGGCGCCACTGCCAGGGCGGCCGCTCGGCAGCTGGGAACTCGTAGTGGTTTGGGCCGGGCCGGGGCTCGAGCGGGGCCCGGGCCGGGGCGGCCGCGGCGAGGACCGGGGTGCCGGCCGCGGCCGCGACGTCGGCGGCGGTGGCGCGGCGGGCCAGGCGTTCCCAGCCGAGGGTGGGGCGGTAGAGCCAGTAGGCGAGCTCGACCCAACCGAGCGAGCGGCGCCGGTCGACGAGCTCGACGAAGGCGGTGGTGCGCCGGTTCGAGGCCGTCAGGTGGGGGCCCGCGGCGACCGCGCAGCTGGCCCGGCGGCAGCGGCGGAAGTCGACCGGCAGCAGCGGGATGCCGTCGGCTCCCGGGCGGGCCGCCGGGGCCGGCGCGAGCGCCCGGGCCAGGCGCGCCAGCGGCCAGCCATAGGCGGGGACGAGGGCGTGATGGCGGCAGGCGTCCGGGAGGCGCGGCGCGCAGGCCAGCTTCCTGCCGATCGCGCCGGCGAGGCCGCGGCCGGCCTCGACCTCGCCTTTGGCGATGACGGCGGCGATCCCAGCCGTGAGGAGGACTCCGATCAGGGCCGAGATCGCCACCTGTTCGACGCTCGCCGAGCCCGCCTGCCTGTCGCCGTTGCCGCGCATGCGGCGAAGCTAGACCGCGCCGGCGCACGCGTGGCGCGCAGCGTGTGCCAAGTTCGTGCCGGCGCCGTCGCGACTCTGCTTACATGTTGGGAGATGGAGGGCAGCCCCTTCAACCTGTTCGGCGACCCCGATGAGTTCCGCGCCCGCATGGAGGAGCTCTCTGAGCAGATGCAGTCCTCTCAGCGGGTCGCCTGGGCCGACAACGCGATCAAGCTCGCGGTCGAGATGACCGTCGCCTCGATCGCCCAGCTCGACCTCACCGGCTCGCCCGACCAGCAGTCGATGCAGGTCCGCGACGCCATCCGCGTCCTCTTTCCGGAGGCAGTGACTCTGGTGAGAGAGGCTCGCGAAGGCCTGAGCTAGAGCAGCTCCAGCTTCAGCGTCAGCACCGCGCCGCGGCCGGTCAGGCCGCCAGCCAGCTCGATCGGCAGGGCGACGATCAGGGCCGGGATCGCCAGGACGACGGTGGCGAGGGCGTCGATGTTGCGCTGCCAGGGGCGGGACGCCTTGGCGGCCCGGGCGCGGCCGAAGGCGCCGAGGGCGACGTTGTGGCCGAAGGTGACGCTGTTCAGCAGCGTCTGCCAGGTCGATGCGAGGCCGGCCAGGGGCGCCCAGCGGCGCGACTTGACGACCTGGTCGCGGCGGGCGATCAGCCGCCGTACCGCCTCCAGCGTGAACAGGTAGCGGGCGCCCGGTTCGAGCCCAGCCCAGCCGGCGCTCCCAAGCGAGGCCGCGAAGCTG
>CAMPIP010000044.1 GCA_946886425.1 uncultured Actinomycetes bacterium | reverse complement strand
CACCCCGATCAACCGCCCCTCGCCGATCGCCCGGCGAGTGGCCGCCAGGACCCCGGCGCTGTCGCCCCCATGGATCCCCCGCAACCCGTCGAGCGCGAAGAACGCCTCCCCCGGCCGCTCCGACTCGACCGCGGCCCCGATCCCCTCCAGCGCCCGCACCATCCCCTCGGTCAGCTCCTCCGCCTCGACCGGATCGGCTGGCGAGGAAGAAGAAGTGCGCCGGGGCCTAGCCCCCCCGGAATGGCCCCGGCGCACCGGAGCGGTCAAGCGACTGTCGATGACGCAAGCCAGCTCCATACGAACGTATGTTCGTATAAGAGGCCAGCGGAATCAAGTCCTCCTTCGGGACTTTCCGGCTCCGAGCCCTCGGCCGCTACCGAGCCGGCTGTTCGAAGGTGTGCTGGTAGGTCGTCGCCGGGCCCGGTTTGCCGATCGGGTTTAGCGGCGACTGCTGGCTGCAGGCCGGAGCCGGCACCGAGCTGGTGCTCGACTGTTCGGCGAAGGCGTATTTCTTCAGAGCCTCGAAGGACAGCTTGGCGACCTCGTCGACGCCTTTGGTTTCGGTTGCGACAACCCGTTCTTTGAAGGCCGGGCTTTCCGGCGTTTCCGGATCGAGCGTCGCGACGATGCCGCTGGAGCACTGCTGGGTGATGAAGCTGGGCAGGCCGCTGGCAAGCGCTTTGGCCCAGAGCGGCGGGCTGTAGGCGCTGTTGCGGTTGCTGTTGAGGCGCCCGGTGAAGGTGGCGAGGGATTCCGGGTTGAGCGGGCTGAGGGCGCGGACGTAGTGGAGGTTTTCGCCGCGGTCGTTGAAGACCGGCACCGTCGAGTTGGTCGCCGCGGTGACGTTGCCGAGGAACGAGGTGACCTCGTGCTTGTAGAGGTTGAGCCCGGTCAGCAACGGGTTGAGGTTGCGGAGGAACGGGTTCGAGGCCCGCAGCAGCTGCGGGAAGTTGTCGCGGAAGAGCTTCCGGAAGGCCTGGAAGCCGGACGGGGCCCGTTCGATTACCGGCGCCAGTCCTTCGAAGAAGCCCTTCGCTTCGGGCGCCTGGTTGGCGAAGGCGATCAAGGTCGGGGAGAGCTGGTTGGCGACCGGGACCAACTGCTTCATCAGCGGCGTGGCGTTCAGCGAGAAGCCTTTGAGGCGGGCTAGGGTCAGCTGCGACTCGTCGAGGAAGGTCGGGAAGGCGCGGAACAGCGCTTCGATGTCGCGGTTGCGCCGGGCCGTCGTCTCGAAGACCGCGTCGGAGCTGCGGATCAGGTTCTGCAGTTCGCCTTCGCGGCCGCGCAGGGCGTCGAGGCTGGTCGCCCCGTTGCGGAACAGCTGGCCGATCGCGACCCGCTGGGTGTCGAGGACCCGGAACAGCCGGTCGAGGCTGGCGAGCGTCGGTTCGAGCTGGCCGAGCCCGTAGGAGAGGCTCTGGCCCTGCCCGTGGATCGCCGCCGCCGATTCCTGCATCCAGCTCCGGAAGGCCGCCTGCGTCTTCGGGTCGAAGGTGCGGAAGATCTCGTCGAGCTGGACCGACTGGGCGACGTTGGCGGTCGGCAGGGTCCCGCCATCGTCCAGCTGCGGGCCGTCGGCGTCGCCGGGGGTCAGTTCGATGTAGGTCTCGCCGAGCAGCGTTTTGGTGCGCAGGATCGCCCGCGTGTCATCGGGGATCGGCCCGTACTTGTCGTCGATGTTGACCGTCGCCAGCGCCTGCTTGCCGTTCGGCGCCAGGGCGATGCTCTGGACTTTGCCGACGTTGACGCCGGAGATCCGCACGTCCGACTGTTCGGCCAGCTGGGTTGCCTCGTCGAACGGCACCTTGATCTCGTATGGCTTCGCCCGGAACGGGGTCGGGCCGCCGAAGGTGACCCAGAGGAAGAGCAGGATCCCGAAGCAGGACAGCGCGAAGCCGGCGATGACGAGCAGCTGGGTGGTGCTGGGTGCGCGCTTGCTCACGGTTTCGCTCCGGGGCCGCAGAAGGCCGGGTTTACGCTGCTGGCGGGTTCTTTGATTTCAGGGAGTTCGCTGGGCCGGGCGATGTTGGCGACCTCGAAAAGGGGCGGTAGGAATTCGCGCGTCAAGGCGAAGCCCCAGGCGAGGCTCGACTGGTTGCAGGTCAGCATCAGGACGCTGCGCTGAACCGGCCCGCCACCGTTTTGGAAGCTGTAGGTCGAGTTGAAGTTGTGGTTCAGCCAGGGCAGGTAGAAGAGGAAGCTCTGCCGCGAGTCGTTCGGCTTGTAGGCGAGGATGTTGAGGAAGGAGTTGAACGAGTCGAGCGACTCGCCGAAGCTGCGCACGGTCTTGCCGAACGGCACCGCGGCTTCGGCGCTGTGGGTGAGGAAGGGCCGGATTTCCCGCGTGAAGGGCCTGACCTGGTCGCGGATCGGCGCCGTCGTTTCTCGGAACAGCTTCTCGGTCGCGGCGAAGGCCGGCGTCAGCGCCTGCGCCTGCGGGATCAGCTTGGTCAGCGCCGGGTAGGCGGTATCGGAGAAGCGCTTGGAGCTGGCCAGGCCGGCGTTCCAGGCGCGCAGCGTCGATGGGAACTCGCGCAGCGCTTCCTGGATCGACTCCTGCACGTTGGCGAAGTTGCCGAGGGCCGCGTCGGAGGCGGTGACGAAGCGCCGCACCTCGGCGTCGTGGCGACCCAGTTCCTCGGTGATCAGGCCGAAGTTGTGGATCACCCTTGCCAGTGCCGCTCGCCGTTCGGCGATCGGCTTGTTGAGCCTGGCGACGTAGTGGACGAAGGGCTGGAAACGCCGGAAGGCGTTGCCCAGCTGCCGGCCGCGGCTGCCGAAGCCCTTCGCGCCGCCCGAGACCAGCAGCTGCAGGTACTGCTGCGTGTCTTTGTCCAGCGTCGCCAGGAAGGCCTCGAGGTTGGTGTTCGGTTCGGTCTGCGCCAGCGTGAAGTGAGCGCCGTCCGCGATGTGCTCAGAGCCGCTGCCCGGTTCGACCTCGACGATCATGTCGTTGAGCCCGGTTTTGGGCCGCAACAGCATCGAGGCGTTGGGGTGGATCAGCTCCATGTATTTGGGCTGGATGTCCATCCCGACCACGGCGTGGCCGTCCCTCAGTTCAACCGAGCTGACCTTGCCGATTTCGATGCCGGCGATGTCGACCGACTGGCCCTGGCCCGGCGTGACCGCCTGCGCGGTCGAGAACTCGGCGGTGATCTGCTCGAATTCTTCGCCGACTACCGGGATCCAGGCCGGCAGCGCCGCTTTCTGCTGGGTGAAGATCGCCAGCATCATCACGATGCCCGCGAGGGCGAGGACGACGATCGCGATCGTGTCCTTGCGACGCCCGCGGACCTGGCGGGAAAGCCAGGCACTGAAGTGCCGCCAGCGGCTGACGTTCGGTTCGCGCTCGGTCATGGGCTCGGGGAGGCCGCGCCGATTTGGGCGAGCGGGCCGTTGACGTCGGGGACGGGATTCTTGTAGCAGGGGACGTCGCTCTTGAACGGCGGGCGACCGCCGATCCGCGGCTGGGTCCCAAGCGGCGGGGTGGCGGTGCGGCTGAACGCGACCCGGTCGGTGACTTGCTGTTCTCTGGGGTTGGCCACGGTGTTGGGGGTTGAGACCAACTGCGGGCCACCGCTGACCTGCAGCCGCAGGAACGGTCCGTTGCCGTCGAAGTTCTGGATCTGGCCGGCGAGGTTGGTGAGGCCGTAGAAGAACTCGCGGGAGCTCGGCTGGCCGGTGCTGAAGCGGTCCTGGATCACCTGGTCGCCGGTCGGGACGAAGACCTTGGTCGTGCAGAGGCTGATCTGGTTGAGCGCCGGCAGCGTCACCGACTTGCCGGCGAACGCGGCTTCGGTGAGGCCGGGCGTGGACTTCGCCAGCAGCTTCGCGACCCCGCCTGCCTCCCTGCCGGAGAGCAGCGGTGCCGCCTGTTCGAGCCACGGTTCGGAGGCGGCCACCAAGCCCGGGATCTCGGCGAAGGCGGGCGTCAGCGCGGTCGTGTAGGTGCGCAGCGGCGGCAGGGTCCGGTTCAGGGCCACCAGCGAGGCCTCGGTCGTCTTCAGGGTCGGTGCCAGCAGGTTGACCGTCGTTGCCAGGTTGGCCGACTGCGCCGCCAGGGCGCCCGTGAAGGTGTTGAAGTTGTCGATCAGGCCCTGCAGGTCGGCCTCGTTGGCGGCAAGGGCCGCGAAGGTCCGCTCGCTGCCGGCGATCATCCGCGAGAGGTCGCGTTTCTGGGTGCCGAGCAGCGCGTTGGTGACCTCGGCGCTGTAGCGACCGGCGTCGCCGCCGTATTTGAGGGCGCCGTTGAGCGCTTCGCCGCCGGAGATCCCGTGCACCTCCGGCAGTTGCCCGACGTCTTCGGCGGCGGTCGGCGTGTGGTTCAAGGCGGTGCCAAAGCCCTGCAGGACGCGGCTGAGGTCGGCGCGGACCGGCGACTGCAGCGCCGTCAGCACTTCGTCGAGCTGGACCGCCGTCGAGGTGCGGCTGACCGGGATCGTGCCGCCGCTGTCGAGCTCCGGCGCGCTGGGGCTGCCGGGATCGAGGTCGATGAAGAAGTTGCCCTCGAGGAAGATCCGCGGCCGGATCGCCGCGAAGGCGTCGTCGTGGATCGGCCGGCCCTTGCCTTCGACCGTGAAGGTGACCGTGGTCGCGTTGCCGTCGCGTTCGCTGGAGATGACTTTCCCGACGTCGACGCCGGCGATCCGGATCGGCGAGTTTTTCGCGACGTTGGCCGAGTTCGCGAAGGTCGCCTTCACTTCGTAGCCATAGCTGGTGAACGGCACGTGGCCGGTGAAGGCGAGGTAGGGGCCAATCGTGAAGATGAGGATGAAGATGATCGCGATCAGGGCGTTGCTGGGCCGCCACTTGAAGCGGCTGTTGGTGGCGCCCTGGCGGGTGTCGCGCTCGGGGAGCCGGCTCATTCTTCCGCCGCTTTCGTGGTGTTGGTGCCCCAGACTTCCGCGGCCTGTCCGATCACGGTTTGGCCCCTCGAGTACTTCTCGTTGCCCGCTTCGCAGCCGTTGGCCTGACCCGGGGCGGCCGTGTTCGGGAACGGGTTGTAATGCAGGTGGTTCGCGGAGTCGGGTCCGTTGGCGACGCCAGAGGCCGGCGAGCCCTCGTTGTTCGGCCCCACCGGTGGGGTGAAGGTGAAGGCATTGAGCCAATGGCCGTAGTCGTTGCCGCCCCCGGTAGAGAGCGACAGATTGCGGAACGCCAGCGAGAAGTAGCTGCACTCGGTCTGCGCCGGGGTGATGAAGCGCAGCGCCGGGTCGAGCGTCCGGTTCGTTTCGGTCAGCAGTTCGATCCCGGGGATGACTCCGGGCGCTTCCTGGAAGTCGAGCAGCGCCTGCGCGCTCGGCACCAGCTGGTTGTTGAGGACCGGCGAGGCGTTGAGGACCGGGACCCCGGCGTGCAGCGAGGCGGCGATCACCGGCGAGGTGTCGCCGAGCGCCTTCGCGCCGGGCTCGAGGGCGGCGAAGAAGCGCTCGGAGCTGCGCAGGAAGGGCCTCAGCACCGGCAGGTCTTCGTTGGCCGCGTCGAGGGTCGGCGGGCTCTTGGTGATCGTTTCCTGGATGTAGGGGCGCGAGACCCGGGCGAAGGCGCCGAAGGTGCTGTCCAGCGCCGCGAACATGTTCGCCTGCGCCTGCGCCACCGGTGCGACCGTCGCCGAGAGGTTCTCGAGGGCCCGCCAGAAGCCGGCGAAGTTCGTGCTCGGGGCGACCAGGGTGCGCAGCGGCGCGTCAGCGCTGAAGACCAGGTTGCGCAAGTTGCCGAAGGCTTCGTTCAGCTGCGGCCCGCGGCCAGCCAGGGCGGTGCCGAAGCCGGCCTGGCTCTGGCGGATCCCCTCGCGGGTCTTCTCGTCGAACATGCTGAAGAACTGGTCGATGTCGACCGGTTCCGGCCGCGCCGCCTTGAGCGGGATCGTGTCGCCGGCGGCGAATCCGTCCGAGGAGCTGCCCGGCGTGATCTGCAGGAATTTCAAACCCAGCGCGGACTTCGGCCGGATCATGATCGTCGAGTCGACCGGCACCGGTTCGGCGCTCTTGTCGAGGCTGAGGGAGAGTTCGGCGGCGGTGCGGCCGTCGTCCAGCTGGATCGGCTTCACCTCGCGGACCGTGCCGACCAGGGTGCCGCCGATGCGGATGTCGTTGCCTTTGACCAGCGCGTTGGCGTTCGGAACCAGCGCCTTGAGCTTGTAGGTGGAGACGAAGGGCAGGCCGTTGTTGGCGTTGTAGGCGAGGAAGACCGCGACGATCACGACCAGCACGGTGACCGCCCCGACCAGGATCGGGCTGCTCGCCACTCCCTGGATGCCGCTGCGGTTCCTCATTTGGCGCCCCCGGCGTCGCTGGAGAACGGCGCGCTGCCGAGCTGCGAGGAGCTGCCCAGTCCGACCGCGCCACCGGCGGTGTCGGCCTGGCTGATCGCCGTCGCCGGGCCGAAGCCGGTCCCGGTGCCGCCGGTCTGCGCTTCCAGCTCCGCTTCGATCTCTTCGTAGATCAATCGGGAGATCTCCGCCGTGCTGGCCGAGCCGAGTTCGTTCGCGTTGGGTCCGTTGAACCGTCCGACACAGCCCGACGCACCGCCCGGCGCGGCTTCGTAATCAGGGCAGTTGACGATCGTCGCCAGCGTCCGCAAGTAGTGCCCGTACTGATCGAAGCCGTTGGTGACGCCCGCGGTGTTGTAGATGAACTCGTTGAGGAAGTTCCAGCCGCGCGACTTGTCGATGCTCCCGAACAACTTCGCCAGGTTGCTGGTCGGCTTGACGCCGGTCTTCGCCAGTTCGCCCGCCTTGAGGATCACCGGGTCGGCCGCCGCGAAGATCGGGCCAGCTTCTTCGCCTGCCGAGCCGAGGCTCTTCAGGGCCACGGTCGTCGCCTCGGAGAACGGCGTCAGGGTCCGGGTCGCGTCGGTCAGCGACGGCGCCGCGCGGCCGAGTTCCGCGAAGACCGGCTCGGCGGCGTCGGAGAAGCCCTTCAGGTCCCGCATCGTCAGGCGGAACTCGCGCAGGAACTCCGGGAACTTCGCGAACGATTCTTCGAGTTCCTTGCCGCGTTCGGAGCTGGCCTGGCCGGCCGCTCCGGCGTTGGTGAGGAAGCCGGCGAAGTGGGCGCGGTTGCGCGCCAGCGGCCCGAGGATCTCGTCCGAGTCGCTGGCCAGCTGCGCCAGCTGGTCGCGCTGCGCGGTGAGGATCGCGAACAGCCGGTCGGTGTCGCGCAGGACCGGGTTGGCCCGCTTGACGATCGTCTCGATGTCCTTGCCGCGACCCGCCAGGGCGGCACCGAGTTCGTTGAAGATCAGCCGGAAGCGCTGCGCGTAGGGCAGCGTCTGGATGTTGTTGATCAGGTCGGGATCGACGCTGGTCGTGTTGCTGCCCAGCGGCAGCAGGTACTCGCCGGCCCCCGGCTCCCCGTCCGGGATCTGCTTCAGCGGCGGCGGCACCGGCGAGCCGGGCGCCCGCGGCATCGTCGGGTTGCAGTCGATGAACTTCTCGCCGATCAGCGACTGCGGGCGAATTTCGCAGTTGGCGTCCTGGCGGAAATCCTCGAAGCCGGGGTCGGTGATTTCCATCCGGATGATCGCCTTGCCCGGCACCGCGACTCCCTTGCCGTCCTTGTAGGCGACCGTTTCGCCCGGCATCGAGACGTCGACGGACTCGATCAGCCCGACGTTGGCGCCGGCGACGCGGACCTGCTCGCCCTTGACCATGTAGCCGCCGCTGTCGAAGACGGCGCGGACGACGTAGCCGTTGCTGCTCCCCCCGCCGGAGAGCAGCAGCACGACCACGACGACCGCCGCGACCAGACCGAGGGCTATCAGCGCGCGTTTCACGGGCCGGGAGGCACGGCTTTGGGGTTGCAGGTCGAGGTGCTCGGGCCGCCGGAGATCGGCGGGTCGACGAACGGGTTGGAGCCGTCGCCGGCCCGCTGGGTGGCCCCGCCCGGACAGCGGTTGCTGGCGCCGGTCGCGGATGAGCCGAACGGTTCGTACTGCTGGGACCGCGAGATCGGTTCCAGCAACCCGTTGCCTTCGTTGAAGCGGAAGAGGTTCTGCGCGGTGAAGGAGGCCCGCAGGTAGTGGCCGTTGCCGTCGTAGTAGCCGGCCGCCGTGCCCAGCTTGCCGAGCGCGTTGAAGAAGTCGGGCGTGTAGGCGCGCCAGAGGCTGAGGTCGGGCAGGAAGGCGTCGACCGCCGCTTCGGAGTTGGCGAAGGTCGCCTGCGAGCGCCGCTGCACGGTCGGCAGGACCTGCAGCAGTTCGCCGAGGTCGTTGCCCTGGCCAGGCCGGGCGACCGTCATCCGCAGATCGTGGAAGAACGGCTTCAGTTTCGACAGGACGGGGCGCAATTCGGCGAGGAACGGGGCGAGGTTCTTGGTCGCCGGCTTGGCCGTGTCGACGAACGGTTCGAGATCGTCGAGGGCCGCCCGCAAATTGACGAAGGTGGTGTTGCTCTGGCGCAGGACCGGTGGCAGGCGGCGCAGGACCTGGTCGAAGGCTTCGTTCTGGGAGGCGATCGCCTCGAAGGCGGTATTGGCGTTGCCGATCGCGCTCGAGAGCGAGTCGGCGCGCGCCGCGACGGTGGTCGAGAGTTTGCTGGAGCTGAGGATGAACCGCTCGAAGATCCGCTGGTCGGCGTTCAGTTCGTTGAAGAACGCGGTCGCCCGGTTCAGCGAGGGCCCGAAGTACTTGTAGGCCTTGTTGGCCGCCTCGGACTGGTATTCGAAGGTTTTCGCGTTGCCCTGGATGAAGTCGGCGAGCCCCTTGCGGACCCCGGGCGGGAAGGTGTTGAAGAACTGGTCGATGTCGACCGGCGTCGTCGTCGAGCCAGGATTGAGGGTGGCTCCGTCGTCGAGCGCGGGATTGCTGTTCGGCCCGGGGCTGATCGAGACGTAGTGGTTGGCGACACCGGAGAGCGAGGTCGCCCGAATCACCGCGGTCGTCCCCTCGTGCAGCTCCTGATCGACTTCGATGTGGATTTCGGCGAGGTTGTCGTCGCTGAGCGCGATGCTTTCGACCGAGCCGACCGGCGAGCCGCCGATCAGCACCTGGTTGTCCGGCACCAGCTGGCCCGCGTTCTGGAAGAGAAGGGTGTACTGATGCCCGCCACTGCCGCTGAAGTAGATGACCGCAAGCACGATCACGGCCGCCGCCAGGGCCACGATCGCCGTAATTCGGGCTGGGGAAGTCCCACGGCTCGGAGCCGAGCTTTTCTCCTCGCCTGACGAATTAGCAGCCACGGGTCGTCGTGTCTCGTTCCCCGGCCCTCCGACCCGGTGGAACGGGCGCGGGAATCGTATCCGAGCAGCCAGCCATCAATCGCCTGCTCTCCCGGGACTTAACTGGAATTCAACGCGGTAAGGCACATCCCTACCGGCGCAACGCGATCTGAGCGGCACGGTCGGTCCCTAGACGTCGATCTTCGGAACGAGCCGCTGCAGCGAGCGGGGGAACCACCAGACGCGGTCGCCGAGCAGCAGCATCAAGGCCGGCAGCAGGACGATCCGGACCACGGTCGCGTCAAGCAGGACCGCGACCGTGAGCCCGACCCCGAGCTGGCTGACCGTGGCGATCGGCGCCCCGGCGAAAGCGATGAAGACGGCCATCATGATCGCCGCGGCGCCGGTGATCACCCGGGCCGTCTTGTCGAGCCCGTATTCGATCGCCCCGGCGTTGTCGCCATGCTCTTCGTAGTGCTCGCGCATGCGGACGAGCAGGAAGACCGCGTAGTCGATCGAGAGCCCGAAGACGATCCCGAAGATCATCGTCGCCCCGACCGCGTTGACGTATTCGCGCCCACCCAGCGGGAAGTCTTCCGGCAGATATGAGAGCGCGGTGAGGACGCCGAAGGCGACCGCGACCGTGGCCAGGTTGAGGCCGACGGCAATCGCAGCCAGCGGCACCGCCCGCAGGATCAGCACCAGGACGAAGAAGGTGGCGATCGTGATCGCGGCGATGATCAGCGGCATCTTCGCCCGCGTCACGTCGCTGTAGTCGTTGAGTTCGGCGGCGCCGCCGGCGACCCCCGCCCGCAGACCCGTTTCGTCGGCGAAGTCGGCGGTCAGCCCGTTGAGCTTTTTGTTGAGGTCGATCGAGCCCGGCGTGTTGAACGCGTAGTGGGAGATGACCAGGATCGAGGCCGCTTGCCCGCCGCGGTCGAGGTCCACCGTGTTGGCGACCGCTTCCCGCGTCTGCGGCGGCGCTCCGTCCAGCGCCGAGAGCACGAAGTAGCCCGAGTTGAAGAGGTTCGGCGAGCCGCGGCGGAGCTGCTTCGCCTGCCTTTCGATCCGCTCGTGGCCATCCAGGACCTGGACGCTGGCGCGCTTCAGTTCGCTCTGCAGCGGCGCCGATTCCTGGAAGCCTTCGGCGAGGCCCGCCTGCAGCGCTTCGCTGCCGCCGGTGAGGCGAGCGAGCCCGCCGACCAGCGCCGTCGCCCCGTCCTGCAGCCGGGTGATCCCATCGCCCAGCCCGGAGGCGGCTTTGGCCAAACGATCCGCCCCCGCGGCGAGCTTCTGGCCGCCCTGCTTGATCCGGATCATGCCGTCTTCCAGGCGCTTGGCGTTGTTGACCAACCGCTCGACGTTGACGTAGGTGCTGCGCATCCAGTCGGTGGCGCTCTTGGCGTCTTTGCTGAGCTCCTCGAGGCGCGTCGACAGCGCTTCCAGTTCGGCCGCCAGGCCGTAGTAGTCAGGGGCGTAGGCGGCGCCGCTGACCGGATCGGTGCCGGTCACCGCCGCGGCCGCCTTCCGAACCGCCTCCAGAGCCGCCGCGTAGTTCGGGTCTTCCTTGCCGATCCCCATCCCCTGCAGCTCGCCGATCGCCGACCTGAGCTGTTCTTCGGCCACCTTCGCCGGCGCGATCAGCTGCGGCAGCTTCTTTTCGACTTCTCGTTCCAGGCCGTGCTGGACTTTGCGCGAGCGGTTCAGCGCGTTGACTTTGAGGTTGGGGCCGCCGAGATCCCCGATCGCGAAGCGCAGCTGCAGCATTCCCGTCACCGCCAGTTCCTGGGCTTCGACGAGCCGGTTGGCGCCTTTCGAGAAGTTCTCCAGGGCGCTGAGAGCGCGCGCGCTCCCGTTGGCGGCCCGTGCCAGCCCGCCGGCGATCAGCTTCGCGCCCTCGCCGGCCCGGTCGGATCCCTGCGCCAGCAGCCCGGCGCCCTCGCTGGCTTCCGCGAGCCCGTCGCGGAGCTGGCCAACGCCGCCCGCGGCGACGTTGAGGCCGCGCCCCAGCCGGGTCAGCTGTTTGACCGGACCGATGTTGCCGTTCGAGGTGAGGAAGGCGTTGCCGAAGTTCTGCACCGGTTCGACCCGTTTGGAGATTTCGGCCGGACCGACCACCGCCTGAACGCCCTCGAGGTCGGCCAGCTTGTGCTGGAAGTCGGAGAGGGCGGCGAGGTCGGTCGGGCCCGTGATCGCGCCCCGGTCGGTGGTGGCGATCACCTGGAAGGGCGCTTCCCAGCCGGGACCGATCGTCCTCGCGATCAGTTCCGCTTCCGCTCGGGCCGGGCTGTCCTTGGGAAGTTCTTCCGGGCTCGGGGCCGAGGTTTTCAGGGCCAGCGCCGGTGCCGCCAGGACGAGGACGATGGCGCCGATCAAGGCGGCCACCGGTCCCGGGCGCTTCAGCGCCGCCCCGACCACGACCATCAGCCTCGATTGCCCGGTCGGCGCCGGACCGCCGATCCGCCAGCGGTCGATGTTGCGGCCGATCAGCAGCAGCAGGGCCGGGCCGACCAGCGTCGCGCCGGTGACACTGAGGACCACGACCATCGCCACCGTGCCGGCCAGCGAGGCGAGCAGCGAGCCGGGCACGATGAACATCGCCACGATCATCGAGAGCAGCAGGGTGCTGCCGGCGAAGGCGACGGTGCGGCCGGCGTGCCGCTTGGTCGCGATCGCCGCCGTCATCGGGTCGGCGCCTGCCGCCAGCTCCTCGCGGAAGCGGGAGACCATCAGCAGCGCGTAGTCCACCCCGAGAGCGAGGCCCATCATCGTGCAGACGGTCAGGGCGAAGGCGTCGACGTCGAACCAGGCGGTGCCGTAGTGGAGCAAGCCGCGCGAGGCGAAGACGGTGAGCACCCCGAAACCGAGCGGGATCGCCGCGGCGATCGGCGTCCTGAAGACCAGTAGCAGGACGATCAGCAGCACCGGCAGGGCGATCAGCTCGCCGCGCTCGCTGGCCGCGATCGATTCCTCCTGCAGCGCCCGCGAAATCGTCGCGTAGGCGGCGGTGCTGTGCCGGACCGGCGAGTGGATCTCCTCTTTGAGCAGCCGCTCGACCCGCGGCACGATCTCGTTGACGGCCGTATCGACGTCGACGTGGAAGTCGGCGAGGACCAGCGCCTCTCGCGGCGACGGCCGCAAGCGCTCCAGCGAACCCTGGTCCCAGGGCGAGAGCGTCGTCACGTTCGGGTCCTCGCGCAGCGCCCGGATCAGTTCCGGCCCCTGGCGGTCGAGTTGCGCCGCGGGCCCACGGAGCAGGATCGCGAACGGGGCCGAGTCGCCGAAGTGGCCCCGCAGCATCTTGTTGGCGCGGGCCGACTCGGTCCCGGCGACGGTCAGCGTCGTCGGTTTCAGCTTCTCCTCGACGCCGGACCCGAGCACGCCGAGGATGCCGACGATTGCCGCAGCGACCGCCAGCACCACCCAGGGGCGGCGCAGCGTCAGTGGTGGGCGACGCGCCTGGTCCGAGCGCTCGGAACCTGGCCGTCCCCTGCTCCTCCTCCGAAGCACGGGTGGTAGTTTGGCGCTCGCGGCAACCGGAGGGGGGATCGGATGCGGAAGACTCTGTTAAGAACGTTTCTGGTCGGAATGTTCGTCGTCGCGGTCGCGTTCGGTCTGGCCACGGCCGCAACCGCCCCAGCGCTGAAGCTGATCGCCGGCAACGTGATCGTCACCACCGACGGCGGCTTCGCGCCGACGACGCTGCCGAAGCGGGAGTTCGCCCCGATCCGACTGCACGGCTACGGCAGGATCAGCACCGCCGACGGCGGGCCGCCGCCGGTCCTCAAACAGCTGATCCTCTGGTTCGACCGCAACGGCAAGGTCGAGACCCGCGGCCTGCCGGTCTGCCCGATGCGCAAGCTGGTCGCGACGACGCCGAGCCGGGCGCGCCGCAACTGCCCGGAGGCGATCGTCGGGAAGGGCGTCGGCAGGGCCGTCGTCAACTTCCCCGAACAGGCGCCGATCCCGGCTTCCTCACCCCTGACGATCTTCAACGCCCCGCCCAAGCACGGCAACCCGACGATCTACGCCCACGCCTACACGACCGTCGGCGGGCCCTCGACCTACGTCGTCCAGGTGGAGATCCAGAAGGTCAACGACGGGCGCTACGGGTTCAAGACCGTCGCCGACATCCCCAAGATCGTCAACGGCTACGGCACCCCGATCTACGGCCGGCTGGCGATCGGCAAGACCTGGAAGTACAAGGGCCAGACGTTCAGCTACGCCAACGCCCGCTGCCCCGACGGCCGGCTCCAGGCGAAAGCCCGGCTCGGCTTCGCCGACGGGACCCAGCTCGAAGGCACCTTCCTGCGGCCCTGCAAGGGCAAGGGCTAGGGGCCGCGCCCAAGCGCTAGCCTGGTTGCGGAGGAGGGATATGCGGAAGGCACTTTTCAAAATCTTGGCGGGAGCGGTGCTGGTGGGCCTGTTGGCGGTCGGCGTGGCCCAGGCGGTGAAGGTCGAAATCGGCAAGATGACCGTCAGCGCCAGCGCAACGATCGTGCCGCGGACGCTGCCGGCGAAGGGAAACCAGCCGGTCAGCCTCAGCAGCGTGATCCGGATCGGCAGCAAGGGGGGCCAGCCGCCGATGCTGAAGGAGCTCAACTTCAAATTCGACCGCAACGGCAGGATCGACACCAAGGGCCTGCCGGTCTGCACGCTCGCGAAGCTGGCCGAGACGACCCCGGCGCAGGCGCGGAAGCGCTGCTCGGGCGCGATCGTCGGCGAAGGGACCGGCCACGCCGAGGTGGCCCTGCCCGGACAGCCGGCGACGAAAGTCAGCTCCCCCCTCACCTTCTTCAACGCCCCGCCGCAGGGCGGTAAGCCGAGCATGATCGCCCACGCCTACGAGACGCTCCCCGCCCCGAAGGCTCTGCTCGTCCCGTTCTCGATCGAACGGATCAAGCACGGGCGCTACGGCTACCAGGCGAAGATCGAGCTGCCGCCGATCGCCGAAGGCTACGGCGGCGCCACGCTTGCCGAAGCGACGATCGACAAGACCTGGAAGCGCGGCGGCAAGACCGTCGGCTACGTCAGCGCCCATTGCAGCGGCGGCCGGCTGCAGGTCTACGGGACGATGAGCTTCGTCGACGGCAGCTACTTCCCGGCGACGCTGACCTCGCCATGTCACGTCCCGGGCTGACCACCGCCCTCGCCCTGATCGCCTGCAGTCTCGGTGTCGTGCTCGCGAGCGGTGCGGGCGCCGCCCTGGTCGCGGTCAACAGCCTCATCCTCCGCGCCGACGGCGGCTTCCAGCCGCGCGAACTGCCGCGCCGGGGCTACGCTCCGATCCGCTTCCAGGGCTACTTCGACATCGCCGCCAAAGACGGCGGCAAGCCGGTCGAGCTGCAGCAGGCGGTGATCGACTTCGACCGCGACGGCCACCTCAACGTCGCCGGCCTCCCCACCTGCCCGCCCGAAGCGATCGTCGCCCTGGGCACCCGGGAAGCGCGGCGGACCTGCGGGGGGGCGGTGGTCGGCAGCGGCAGGATCGAAGCGATCGTCGCTGCCGGCGATGCCGTCTTCCCGGTCAGCGCCCCGCTGACCGTCTTCAACGGGCCGCCCCAGGAA
>CAMPIP010000043.1 GCA_946886425.1 uncultured Actinomycetes bacterium | reverse complement strand
ACGAGGTCGACAAGATCGCCCGCAAGGCGGACAACCCGTCGATCACCCGCGACGTCTCGGGCGAGGGCGTCCAGCAGGCGCTGCTGAAGATCCTCGAGGGAACGGTCGCGTCGGTGCCGCCGCAGGGCGGGCGCAAGCACCCGCACCAGGAGTTCCTGACGATCGACACCACCAACATCCTCTTCATCTGCGGCGGCTCCTTCGCCGAGCTCGACAAGGTGATCGAGCGGCGGGTCGGCGACCGCGGCGTCGGGTTCGGGGCGGCGATCTCCTCGCGGGAGAAGAAGGACGCCGGCGAATGGTTCGAGCAGGTGCTGCCTGAGGACCTGATCGAGTACGGCCTGATCCCGGAGTTCATCGGCCGCCTGCCGGTGATCACCGCGATCCACCAGCTCAACCGCGACGACCTGACCACGATCCTGACCGAGCCCAAGCACGCTCTGACCCGCCAGTTCCAGCGCTTCTTCCAGTTCGACGACATCGAGCTGGTCTTCTCCGAGGACAGCCTCGAGGCGATCGCCGACAAGGCCCTGGAGCGCGAGACGGGCGCCCGTGGCCTGCGCTCGATCCTGGAGGAGACGCTGCTCGACGTCCAGTTCGAGCTGCCCTCGCGCCGCGACGTCACCAAGTGCGTGGTCACCAAGGAGACGATCGCGCAGGGCCGCCGGCCGACGCTGGTCACTGAGGCGGCCCATCAGGACATCGGCGCCGCCGACGAGGGTCTCAGCGAGGAAAGCGCTTAGGGACGGCGGGGGCCGGGTGGACCACCCCCCACACGAACAGCGGGTAGGTTCGGGTGAGCGTCCCCCCGCCCCCCGCTTACGCGTGGCTAGACTCGCCGCGATGACCGCGGCGGATCGCGAAAGGTTGGACAAGACCACTCGGTACGACCCCAGTGAGGTCGAGGGGCGGGTCTTCGCGGAACGGATCGAGGGTGGGTACTTCCACCCCGAGCCGGAGGGCACGCCGGAGCACAACTTCTCGGTGGCGATCCCGCCGCCGAACGTGACCGGGGCACTGCACATGGGGCATGCCCTGAACGGCTCGATGCAGGACGCGCTGGTCCGTCTCAACCGGATGCGCGGCCGCAACGCGCTCTGGATCCTCGGCACCGACCACGCCGGGATCGCCACCCAGGCCGTCGTCGAGAAGGAGCTGCGGGCGGAAGGGCGCTCCCGCCAGGAGCTCGGCCGCCAGGCCTTCGTCGAGCGGGTCTGGGAGTGGAAAGAGGAGTACGGCTCGCGGATCGTCGAGCAGTACAAGCGGCTCGGCGCCTCCTGCGACTACGAGCGCGAGCGCTTCACGCTCGACGAGGGCTACGTCCGCGCCGTCTACCGCGTCTTCAAGCAGCTCTACGACAAGGGCTACATCTACCGCGACTACTACATGGTCAACTGGGACCCGGGCTCGCGCTCGGCGATCTCCGACCTCGAGGTCGAGAACCGCGAGGTCGAGGACGCGCTCTTCTCGATCGACTACCCGGTCGAGGGCTCCGACCGGGTGCTGACCGTCGCCACGGTGCGGCCGGAGACGATGCTGGCCGACACCGCCGTCGCGGTGAACCCCGACGACGAGCGCTACCGCGACCTGGTCGGCCAGCACTGCACGCTGCCGCTGGTCGGCCGCCGCCTGCCGATCATCGCCGACGAGCACGTCGACGTCGAGTTCGGGACCGGGGCGCTGAAGATCACCCCCGGCCACGACGTCAACGACTTCGAGATCGGCCGCAAGCACGGGCTCGAGGAGCTCTCGGTGATCGCCGAGGACGGCCGCATGAACGCCGAAGCGGGCGAGTACGCGGGGCTGCCGATCGCCGAGGCGCAGACGGCGATCGTCGCGGCGCTGCGGGCCGAGGGCCGGCTCCGCGCCGAGGAGCCCTACGTCCACTCGGTGCCCTTCTCGCACCGCTCCGGCGAGCGGATCGAGCCGCTGATCTCGCTGCAGTGGTTCTGCCGCATGGACGAGCTCGCCCAGCCGGCGATCGAGGTCGTCGAACGCGACGAGGTCCGGATCGCGCCGGGCCAGTGGAAGCGGGTCTACCTCGACTGGATGAGGGAGATCCGGCCCTGGTGCGTCTCCCGCCAGCTCTGGTGGGGCCACCGGATCCCGGTCTGGTACTGCGACCCCTGCGAAGAGACGATCGTCGCCGAGCAGCCGCCCGAGCGCTGCGGCGCCTGCGGCGGCGAGCTGCGCCAGGAGGAAGACGTGCTGGACACCTGGTTCAGCTCGGCGCTCTGGCCGTTCGCGACGCTCGGCTGGCCCGACGAGACCCCGGAGCTGCGCGCCTTCTACCCGACCAGCTTCCTCACCACCGCCCGCGAGATCCTCTTCCTCTGGGTGGCGCGGATGGTGATGATGGGCCTCGAGTTCCCCGGCGCGATCCCGTTCCGGGACGTCTACGTGCACTCGGTGATCCAGGCCCGCGACGGGCGGCGGATGTCGAAGAGCCTCGGCACCGGCATCGACCCGCTGGACGAGATCGACGTGCACGGCGCCGACGCGCTGCGCTTCGGCCTGCTGGCGATGTCCTCGACCCAGGACGTGCGCTTCTCCGACGCCAAGGTCCAGCAGGGCCGCGACCTCGCCAACAAGCTCTGGAACGCCAGCCGCCTGATCCTCCTCAACGCCGCCCCGGTCGAGCCGGCGCCCCGCCCGGTCACCGTCGAGGACCGCTGGGTCCTCTCGCGGCTGGAGCGGACGATCGCCTCGGTGACCGAGAAGCTCGAGTCCTACGACTTCGCCCACGCCGTCCAGGAGAGCTACTCGTTCTTCTGGCGCGACCTCTGCGACTGGTACCTGGAGATCGCCAAGCCGCGCCTCTACGACGGCGAGGAGGAGGTCTCCGCGACCCTGCTCTACACGCTGGAGCGGGTGCTGGCGCTGCTGCACCCGACGATGCCGTTCGTGACCGAGGAGATCTGGTCCTACCACCCGGCCCGGCGCGGGCACCTGGTCATTCACGCCTTCCCGCAGGCCGACGAGTCGCTCTTCGACGATGCCGCCGAGGCCGACGTCGAGACCGGGATCGCCCTGACCCAGCGGCTGCGCGCCTGGCGCGATCTCGTCGACCTGCCTGCCGCGGCGATCCTCGCCGCCCGGGTCGAGGGCGCCGAGCCGCCCGAGTTCGTCGCCCGCCTCGCCCGCTTCGCGTTCGAGTCCGACGGTGGGGACCCGGTCGCCACGGTCGGGCCGGTCCGGGTGCTGCCCTCGGCCGAGCTGGACGCCGAGGCGGTGGCGGCGCGGCTGGAGAGGCGGCGCGCCGAGCTGCGCGGGGAGGTCGAGCGGGCCGAGCGCAAACTCGGCAACGAGGGCTTCGTCGCCAAGGCGCCGGCCGAGGTGGTCGAGGAGGAGCGCGGCAAGCTCGAGCGGTACAAGGCCGAGCTCGCCGAGCTCGGCTAGCGCTTGCGGGCGGACGCCTACCTGGACTCGCTGGAGCCGGTCGGCTGGCGACTCGGCCTCGAGCGGATGCGCAAGCTGACCACGGCGTTGGGGCTGCCGCAGCACCGCTTCGCATCAGTCCACGTCGTCGGCACCAACGGCAAGTCCTCGGTGACGCGGATGACCGCGGCGCTGCTGGAAGCGCACGGACTCAGCGCCGGCGCCCTCGTCTCGCCGCACGCCGAGCGCTGGTCGGAGCGGACCCTGGTCCGCGGCGAGGAGGTGGGCGGCGCCAAGTGGGAGGCGGCGGTCGAACAGGTGGCGCGGGCCGCCGAGGGCGTAAACCGCAGCCTCGCCGAGGGCGACGCGGTCACCCAGTTCGAGGCGGCCACTGCGGCCAGCTTCGTCGCCCTGGCCCGGGCCCGGGTCGAGGCGGCGGCGATCGAGGCCGGGCTCGGCGGTCGCCTCGACGCCACCAACACGATCCCCTCCCGGGTCACGGTCCTGACCTCGATCGGCCGCGACCACACCGAGTGGCTGGGGGAGACCGAGACCGAGATCGCCGCCGAGAAGCTGGCGGTGCTGCGCGACCAGACGACCCTGGTCCTCGGCCGGGTCTCGCCGGCTGTCGAGGCGCTGGCCGAGCGGACCGCCGCCGAGCGCGGCGCCCGCCTGGTCCGTGCCGACGAGGATCCCGGCCCGGAACTGCAGCTGCGCGCGGCGGGCGGCTTCCAGCGCCGCAACTTCGCCCTGGCGATGGCGGCCGCCGAGGCCTTCCTCGGCGAGCTCGACCGCGAGCGGGTCGCCGCGGTCGCCGCCTCGCTGATCGTCCCCGGCCGGCTCGAGCGCATCGCCGAGCACCCGCCGACCTACCTCGACGCCGCCCACAACCCGGATGGGGCCGCCGCCCTCGCCGAGGCGCTGCCGGGCGTGGTCGGCGACAGCCGCGTCGTCGCCTGCCTGGCGGTGCTCGCCGACAAGGACGCGGCGGCGATGGTCGCGGCCCTGGCCCCGGCCCTCGACCGGGCCGTCTGCACCGAGCTGCCCGCCGCGGCGCTGGCCGGCCACGGCCGCCCCGGTGCCGCCTCGCGGCCCGCCGCCGAGCTCCTCGCCGCCTGCGAGGCCGCGGACCTACGGGCCGAGGCGGAGCCGGACTTCGACGCCGCTCTCGCCCGCGCCAGGGAGCTCGCCGCCGAGCCGCCCGAGGGTGCCGTCCTGGTCACCGGCTCCCACTATGCCCTCGCTCCGGCTTCTGCGAGGATTCGCCCGTGAACCGCAGCGCCGGATCGGAACTGCTCTCGATGATGGGCCTGGTCGCCGCCGTGGTGGCGATCGTGATCCTCTTCTTCTTCGGGGTCGGGTACCTGTTCGGGAGGCTGTTCCTCTGAGCCATCCGGCCAGGGCTCGCCCCGCTACAGGGATCATGGCCGCGGTGGCGAAGTAGACTGCCCGTCCCTTCCTGAGGGCCCCAACCCATGTCACTAGCGATCTTCGGCATCAGCAACGACGGCCTCAACCTGGCCGCGACCCTCTTCCTGCTGATGCTGGTCGTGCTCTGGTTGGCCCTGATCGTCTACACCTACCTCGACGCCAAGCGCCGCATCTCCGACCCCTTCCTGGTTGGCTGCGCGACCGTCGCCTCCTTCTTCCCGTTCATCGGCACCGCCGTCTACGCGATCGTGCGGCCGCCGGAGTTTCTCGAGGACGCCCACGAGCGCGAGCTGGAGATCAAAGCGGCGGAGCTGCGGGTCCGCCAGCTGCGCGAACAGAGCTGCCCCAACTGCGAGTACCCGGTCGAGAAGAACTACCTGCGCTGCCCGAACTGCCAGCGCCGCCTCAAGGACCCTTGCCCGACCTGCAGCAAGCCGGTCGACCCGCGCTGGGAACTCTGCCCCTACTGCGAGTCGGGGCTGCACGGCGGCGGCGAGCAGCCCCGCCCGCGCCGCCGCCTCGCCGAGGAGGGCGAGGGCGCGCCGCCCCGCGAGGCCCGCGAGCCCGCCCGCCGCAAACCGGCCTCGAAAAAAGCTTCCGCGACCGCTGCCAGAAAAGAGCCGGCTCGCAACGCCTCCAAGGAGGCGCCGAAATCCAAACCAGAGCAAAGGAGCCCCCGCCGTGAGCCGGACCCTGATCCTCGTCAAGCCTGACGCCTTCGAGCGCGCCCTGACCGGCGAGGTAATCGCCCGCTTCGAGCGCAAGGGGCTTCGCATCGCCGCTCTCAAGTCGATGCGCGCCAGCGAGGAGATCGCCAACCAGCACTACGCCGAGCACGCCGAGAAGCCGTTCTTCGGCGTGGTGGTCGAGTTCATCACCGGCGGCACCCTGGTGGCGCTGGTTTTGGAGGGGACCGAAGCGGTCAAGGCCGCCCGGCAGCTGATCGGCGCCACCAACCCGGTCGAGGCCGCCCCCGGCTCGATCCGCGGTGACTTCGCCCTCGAGGTGACGTTCAACATGGTCCACGGCTCCGACTCCGACGAGTCGGCCGAGCGCGAGATCGGCATCTGGTTCCCCGAGCTGGCGTAGTAACGGCCACGCGATGAGCGTGGTCCTCGCCTCCGGGTCCCCGCAGCGGCGCGAGATCCTCACCAAGCTCGGCGTCGAGTTCGAGGTCCTCGTCTCCGGCGCCGAGGAGTTGTACGGGGGGGACCCCGAGGTCGAGGTGGTCGAGAACGCGCGCCGCAAGGCGCGCGGCGTGGCCGCCCCGCCCGGCGCCCTGGTGATCGGCTGCGACACCGACGTCGTTCTCGACGGCAAGGCGCTCGGCAAGCCCGCCGACGCCACCGAGGCCCGCGCCTACCTGGACCGCATGGCGGGCCGCGCCCACACGGTGATGAGCGGCCTCGTCGTGCTCGACGGCGGCGAGGAGCGCAGCGGCCTGGAAGCGACCACGGTCGTCTTCAAGCCGCTCTCCGACGCCGAGAAGGAGCGCTACGTCGCCTTCGGCGAGTGGCGCGACCGCTCCGGCGGCTACGCGATCCAGACCCTCGGCTCGACCCTGGTCGAGCGGCTCGAGGGCAGCGTCTCCAACGTCGTCGGGCTGCCGGTCGGGCTGCTCCTCGAGCTGGCGCCGCAGGTCTTCACCCAGGCCTAGACCGCAGCGCTGGCCCGCTCGGCGGGTTTGGGATCATTCCGCCTTCGGTTCTTCGTAAATTAGGCATGGGCATCTTCAGTTACCTCACCCGGCTAGGCGGCCGCGATATGGCGGTCGATCTCGGCACGGCCAACACGCTGGTCTATGTGCGGGGGCGGGGGATAGTTCTCTCCGAGCCCTCGGTGGTGGCGATCGACTCGCGAAACGGCCAGGTCCACGCGGTCGGGGTCGAGGCGAAGCGGATGCTGGGCCGGACGCCGGGCACGATCACCGCGATCCGCCCGCTCAAGGACGGCGTCATCGCCGACTTCGACGTCACCGAACAGATGCTGCGCCACTTCATCCACTCGGTCCACTCCAACCGCTTCGCCCACCCGCGCGTGGTCGTCTGCGTGCCCTCCGGCGTAACCGGGGTCGAGAAGCGCGCCGTCGAGGAGGCCTGCCTCTCCGCCGGCGCCCGCCAGGCCTACCTGATCGAGGAGCCGATGGCGGCGGCGATCGGGGCCGGCCTGCCGGTCGCCGAGCCGACCGGCTCGATGGTCGTCGACATCGGCGGCGGCACCACCGAGGTGGCGGTGATCTCGCTGGGCGGCATCGTCGTCTCGCAGTCGATCCGGATCGGCGGCGACGAGCTCGACGAGGCGATCGTCGCCCACTGCAAACAGGCGTACAAACTGGCGATCGGAACGCCGACCGCGGAGGAGGTGAAGCTCGAGGCCGGCTCGGCCTCGGTGCTGCCCGAGGAGGTCCGGACCGAGATCCGCGGCCGCGACCTCGTCTCCGGCCTCCCGAAAACCGTCGAACTGACCTCGGAGGAGATCCGCGAGGCGCTCGACGAGCCGGTCAGCCACATCGTCGCCGCGGTCAAGGAGACGCTCGACCGGACCCCGCCGGAGCTGGCCGGGGACATCATGGATCGCGGCATCACCCTTGCCGGCGGCGGTGCCCTCCTGCAAGGCTTGGAGCAGCGTCTGCGCGACGAGTGCCAGATGCCATGCCAACTGGCAGAGTCGCCGCTGACCTGTGTGGCGGTCGGTTCCGGGCTTTCCTTAGAGGAGTTCGAGACCCTCCATCGCGCGAGCAAGAAGAACTCGGGAGGGCGGCGTGCGCTCTAGCCCCCGCCTCCGCCAAGCCCCAAACTAGGTCTTTCACGTGTACCGAAAGCAAGTACGCCGCCGCCGGGCGGTGCTGGCCCTACTGATCGTTGGCTCCTTCGCGCTGCTGACGATCACCTATGGGCAGGGGTCGAACGGCCTGCAGCGCGGCGTCAGCACCATCTTCAGCCCCGTGCAGGGGGTTGCCGACCAGGCACTGAAGCCGGCCCGCGACCTCGTCAACTGGTTCGACAAGACGTTCGACGCGCGCGGCAAGGAGGCCCGCCTGCAGGACGAACTCGAGGCGGCGCGGCGCCAGGCGGTCGGGGCCGAGGCGGCCCTCGACGAAAACGCCCAGTTGCGCAAGCTGCTTAAGCTCGACCGCGGCGGCGCCATCCCCTCCGGCTACGAGCCGGTCACCGGCCGGGTGATCGCCCGCTCGCCGAGCGTCTGGTTCTCCGACGTCACCATCGACCTCGGCAGCGGCGACGGGGTCAGCGTCAACGACCCGGTCGTCAACGGCGACGGGCTGGTCGGCACGGTCGCGGCGGTGACGCCGGGCTCGGCCCAGGTGGCGCTGATCGCCGACAACTCCAGCGCCGTCTCCGCCAAGGTGGTCCCGGTCGGCGTCCAGGGAGTCGTCAAGCCCAACGTCGGCGACCCCGGCGACCTGATCCTCGATTTCATCGACTCGACCAAGCACGTCCGCAAGGGCCAGGCGGTAGTCACCGCCGGTTGGCGGGGGCAGGGGATCGCCTCGCGGTTCCCGCCCAACATCCCGATCGGCGAAGTCACCCGGGCCTCGCTGGTTGAGCAGGAGGCCCAGCAGCAGGTTCACATCCGCCCCTACGCGGACCTCGTCAACGTCGACGTCGTTCAAGTCTTGACCGGGGGCTGGCGCGGGTGATCCTGACCCCGAAGATCCTCGCCCGGCTGGTGGCGGTCGTGCTGCTGGCGGTGCTCCTGCAGCTCGCCTTCTTCTCGCGGGTCAGCCTCTTCGGGACCAGCCCCGACGTACTGCCGGCCGTGGTCGTCGCCCTCGGCCTGCTCGGCGGCACGATGAGCGGCGCCGTCAGCGGCTTCGCCCTCGGCTTCCTCCTCGACTGCCTGCTGATCCAGCCGCTCGGCGGCTCCTCGCTGGTCCTGCTCGCGACCGGCTACCTGGCCGGTCTCTTCCGCGAGCGCTTCGAGATGCATAGCCCGCTGGTGCCGCCGCTGCTCTGCATGGTGCTCACCCTCTTCGCCGAGCTCGGCTTCGGGGCGCTGTCGCTGATGCTCGGACTCGACTCGGCGGTCAGCGCCCTGGTCGTGCGGGAAATGCTGATCCAGAGCATCTTCGCCTTCTTCCTCGGCTGGCCGATCTTCCTCGGCCTGCGGCGCCTGCTGCGGCCGGCCCTGGTCGAGGAGCCGATGGTGCGCCGTGGCAGGCGACCCACGGTTCTGGGAGCCTGATAGGCGATGTATCTGCGCTCGGGCGACCGACCCCAGTCGAACCGCGGGCTGGCCCTGCGCATCGCCGTCGTCAGCGGCGTCGCCGTGGCCCTCTTCGGCGTGCTCTTCTTCCGCCTCTGGGATCTGCAGGTCCTCTCCGGCGCCGAGTACCTGGCCGAGGCGAAGAACAACCGCACCCGCTCCTTCAAAGTGATCGCGCCGCGCGGCGACATCATCTCCCGTGACGGCGAGGTGCTGGTCGACAACCGGACCAGCCTTGCCCTGCAGCTGAACCCGCAGAAGCTGCCTGAGGACCCGGCCGAAGAAGGGGACCTGCTGGCTCGGCTAGGCCGGCTCGCCCACATGACCCCGAAGCGGGTGCGCAAGGCGATCGGGGAGGGCGAAGAGGTCGCCGCCGGGGCGCCGGTGACGCTGCGCCGCGACGTCGGCTACGACCTCATCTACTACCTGCAGGAGAACCAGCGGCGCTTCCCGGGCGTCACCGTCCAGCGCGTCTTCGTTCGCAATTACCCCGCGGGCACTCGCGCCGCCCACGTCGTCGGCAGCGTCGGCGAGGTTTCCGCAGACGAGCTGAAGAATGCCCCCTACAAGCGGCTCGAACCCGGCGACGAGGTCGGCAAGGAAGGCGTCGAGTACACCTACGACCGCTGGCTCCGAGGCACGCCGGGGCTGACCAAGATTCAGGTCAACGCGCTGGGCGAGCCGACCCCGGGCGGACAGCTGGTCACGACCCCGCCGGTGCCGGGCAAGAACCTGAAGCTGACCCTTGACGCCGACGTGCAGGCGGCCGGCGAAAGCGCCCTGGCCTCACGCGGCCTGCCGGGGGCCTTCGTGACGATGGACGTCCACAACGGCGAAATCCTCGGCATGGGCTCGTTCCCGACCTTCGACCCGGCCGTCCTGGCCCAGCCGATGACCCAGGCCCAGGTCGACCAGCTCTACCGCGATCCGGTCCTGGCGCCGCTCACCAACCGAGCGATGGACAGCTACTACCCGGTTGGATCGACGTTCAAGGTCATCACCGGCCTGGCCGCCCTGGAAGGCGGCGTGATCGGCCTCACCGAGCCGATTTACGACGGCGGCTCGATCACGGTCGGCACTCAGGAGTTCCAGAACGCGGGCGGCGCCTCGTTCGGCCCGGTCGACATGACCTCGGCCCTGCAGGTCTCCTCCGACGTCTACTTCTACACGCTGGGCTGGAAGATGTGGGAAACGAACCAGCTGCAGAAGTGGGCCGCCAAGCTCGGCATCGGCCACCCAACCGGCCTCGACCTGCCGGGCGAGAGCGAAGGCCTGGTGCCGAGCAGGAAATGGCGCGACGACCTCTTCGCCGAAGGCGAGACCGACCGGCCCTGGTCGGCCGGCGACAACGTCCAGCTGGCGATCGGTCAGGGCGATCTGCAGACCAACCCGCTGCAGATGGCGATCGCCTACGCCGCGCTCGCCAACGACGGCACGATCGTGACCCCGCACGTCGGCCACGAAATCGAGGATGCCGCCGGTCGGGTCCTGAAGGAATTCGAGCCCAAGCCGCGGCGCCACTTCTCCATCGATCCCGCCTACCGAGCGGCGATCCTCGAGGGCCTGCACCAGGCCGCACAGTCCCCCGGCGGCACCTCCTACGGTGTCTTCAGCGGCTTCCCGATCGCGGTCGCCGGCAAGACCGGCACCGTGGAACGGCTCGGCCACGGCGACCAGTCCTGGTACGCGGTGCTCGCTCCGTACCCGAATCCGCGTATTGTCACCATCGTCACCATCGAGGAAGGCGGGTTCGGCGCCGAATCGGCCGCGCCGGCAGCCCTGCAGATCCTCGAAGCGTATTTCCACAAGCACGCGACCGAAACCGGCGCCGCCAACGGCGGCAGCCCTGGCTGATGTACGCCACCCGCGCCCGCAACTCCCGCCCCGAGCCCTTCGCCGTCCGCGTCGGCATCGCCGAGCGCCTCGGCCTCGCCCACATGGACTGGCCGCTGGCCTTCGCCGCGGTGGCGCTGATCGGCTTCAGCTGCTTCACGCTCGCCCAGGCCACCACCCACGACGTCCCCGGCGACCCCAATTACTTCACCGAGCGGCAGGCGATGTACGGGCTGCTTGGGATCGTCGGAATGCTGCTCTTGACCCGCATCGACTACTCGCGATTCCGCGAGCTCCGGGTCGGCATCTACACTTTCATGTGCGCGAGCATCACGATGGTCCTCTTCTTTGGTTTCGCCGCTCGCGGATCCAGACGTGCATTCGAACTCCCCTTTTTCAGCTTCCAGCCGTCGGAGCTCGGCAAGCTCCTGCTTGTGCTTGCGCTTGCCGGGTTCGTCATCGACGGCGCCAGACGCGGTTCGGAGGTCCAGCGCACGGTGCGCTACCTCTGCCTCGGCCTGGCCCCGGCTGCGCTTGTCTTCCTGCAGCCCGACCTCGGCACCTCACTGGTGCTCGGGGTCGCCACCCTGGCCGTCATGTACTTCGGAGGCGTCCCCTGGACGCACTTCGCGGTCATCGGCTCGGCGATCGTCGCCCTGGTGGCGGTCGTGCTCGTCCTTGCCCCGGCGATCGGGACGCCGATCTTGAAGCCGTACCAGCAAGAGAGGCTTACCTCCTTCGCCAACCCAGGCGAGCACTCGAGTGACGCCAGCTATCAGCAGAACCAATCGATGGTCGCGATCGGATCCGGTGAGTTCACCGGCCGGGGCGACCGTGCCACCCAAACGCGGCTCGACTTCGTTCCTGAGCGGCACACCGACTTCATCTTCGCGGTGATCGGTGAGCGCTACGGGTTCGCGGGCGCCGCGTTCGTCCTATCCCTTTACGCCCTGCTCTTCTGGCGGGCGCTGCGGATCGTGACGCTCTCGAAGAACTCCTACGGAACGATGGTGGCGGGCGGTATCGCCGTCGCGCTGTTGTTCCAGGTCTTCGTCAACGTGGGGATGAACCTCGGCATCATGCCGATCACGGGGATTCCCCTGCCACTGATGAGCTACGGCGGGTCGTCGATTCTGTCGACCTTCCTGGCCATCGGGGTGTTGCAGAGCATCAACATCCAAGCGCAGCTCGGCCGGAAGGGAAGGTTCGCCTGGTGAGGTCTCCGCGGAGGCGCACCGGCATCGCGTACCAACCCGAACTGAGCTAAACACCCCATGAAGAAAACGATTCTGGTCTCCGCCGAGCGCGGAGAGACCCGCGTTGCCGTCCTCGAGGCGAAGAGCAAAGGCGGCAAACGCGACGTAGCGGAGCTCTACATCGAGCGCCGCGGCCGGCGGTCCATCGTCGGCAACATCTACAAGGGCAAGGTCGACAACGTCCTGCCCGGCATGGAGGCCGCCTTCGTCGACATCGGCCTCGAGCGCAACGGTTTTCTGCACGTCGACGAGATCGTCCTGCCCGGCGGCGAGCAGGCGCCCAAGCGCGGGCGCGGCTCCGGCCGACGCATCAACGAGCTGATCAAACCCGGACAGGAGATCCTCGTCCAGGTCGTCAAGGACCCGCTCAAGACCAAGGGCGCGCGGCTCTCGATGAACGTCTCGATCGCCGGGCGCTACCTGGTCTTCGCCCCGACCGGGTCCGGCGTCGGCGTCAGCCGCCGCCTCTCCGACTCCGAGCGGGACCGGCTGCGCAAGATGGTCGACCGCACCTACAAGGGCCCGGGCGGGCTGATCGTCCGCACCGCCGCCCACGGCGCAAAAAAATCCGACTTCGTCCGCGAGATCGGCTATCTGCAGGCCCTCAATGGCGTGCTCGAGAAGCGCGCCGGTCAGAGCAAGGCGCCGGCGATGGTCTTCCAGGAGGCAGACCTGCCGGTGCGGGTCCTCCGCGACGTCTTCCTCAGCGAGTTCGAGCGGGCGATCATCGACTCCGAGAAGCAGTTCGAGCGGGTCACCCACTTCTTCCAGCGCACCGCGCCGGAGCTGGTCGACGGCGTCGAGCTCTACCGCGGCGAGAAGCAGTCGCTGTTCGAGAAATGGAAGATCGACCGGGAGATCGAGTCGACGCTCAACCGGCGCGTCGACCTGCCCTCGGGCGGCTACCTGATCATCGATTACGCCGAGGCGCTGACCGTGATCGACGTCAACAGCGGCAGCTTCACGGGCCGTGGCAAAGGCGGTCTCGAGGAGACGATCACCAAGGTCAACACCGAGGCCGCCGAGGAGGCGGTCCGGCAGCTGCGGTTGCGCGACATCGGCGGCATCATCGTCGTCGACTTCATCGACATGGCCCGAGCCAGCAATCGCGACAAGGTCCTGAAGACGATGCGCAAAGCGCTCGACGCCGACAAGTCGAAGAGCTACGTCGTCGAGGTCTCGCCGCTGGGCCTGGTCGAGATGACCCGCCAGAACGTCACCGACGGCGTCCGCGAGATCCTCACCGCGCCCTGCCCGACCTGCCACGGCGAGGGCGTCGTCCTCTCGGCCGAGACGGTGGCCCTGGAAGGGCTGCGGAAGATGCGCGAATTCGCCGCCGAGCAGGCCGACGTCGAGGCCTTCCTGGTCCGCGTCAACCCGAAGGTGGCGCGGGAGCTGACCGACGCCGACAGCGGTCTCGACGAGCTCGAGGCCGAGACCGGCAAGCGCTTCCACTTCGAGGGGGGGGACGCCCTGGGGATCGACACCTTCGACCTGATCGAGGCGGGGACCCGCGAGGAGATCGAGGAGCGGGCGCTGCCCTTCAAGGTCGGCGAGGAGGTGCTGGTCAACATCGACGAGCCCCACATGTACAACGACGAAGACGCGGTCGCCCGGATCGACTCCTACATCGTCAGCGTCACCGGCGGCGGTCGTTTCGTCGGCCAGCGCCGGATGGTCCGGATCGAGGAGGTCGAGCGCGCCGCGGCGACCGCTTCGCTGCTGGGCACCGAGTCCCCGAACGGCGACGGGGGAGCCGACGGAGACGGCTCCGAGCTAGACTCCGACGCTCCTTCGCGCAAACGCAGTCGCGGCCGCCGAGGCGGCCGGGGGCGTTCGCGCGCCAAACAAGGCAGCGAGGACGATTGAGCATGTACGCAGTAGTTGAAACCGGCGGCAAGCAGTACAAGGTCGAGAAGGGCACCTCCCTGCTCGTCGACCGCCTCGATGTCGAAGAGGGCGACAAAGTCTCGCTGCGCGCGGTGATGTTCCGCGACACCGACGTCGTCGCCGCCCCCAAGGAGCTCGAGAAAGTCAAAGTCGAGGCCAAGGTCGCCGAGCACCTGCGCGGCCCGAAGATCAAAGTCTTCAAATACAAGGCGAAGAAGGGCTACCGGCGCCGCGCCGGCCACCGCTCCGAGCTGACCAAGCTCGAGGTGACCGAGATCAAGATGGGCGCCCGCAAAGCGGCCGCCAAGAAAGAGCCGGCCGAGAAAGCTCCGGCTGCCAAAGAGGAGGGTTCCGATGGCTCATAAGAAAGGTCTCGGATCGAGCCGCAACGGGCGCGAATCGAACCCGAACATGCTCGGGGTCAAGGTCTTCGCCGGCCAGAAGGTGACCGGGGGCGAGATCATCGTCCGCCAGCGCGGCACCCGGTTCTGGCCGGGCGACGGCGTCGGCATCGGGCGCGACCACACGATCTTCGCGGTGCGGCCGGGGACGGTCGACTTCAAGCCGGGTCGCAAGGGCCGGACGATCAGCGTTCTGGCGGACGAGCAGTAGCTCGTCGCGTGGGGGAGGGGCTGGGGTGCCCCTCTACCTTCGCTGGGATTTTCGCCTGTAGCGGTGGGCGGTCGAAGGTGGGCCGCGCCGGGGCGAAAATCAGGACGCCGCTCGTACGAGGGGCACCCCAGCCCCTCCTCTCCGGGACGGGCTCGCGCTCGGTCGCACTACCCTGATTTTCTCTCGTGGACGACAAGGCCAAGATCTGGGTCGAAGGTGGGGCTGGCGGCAACGGTTGCGTGTCGTTCCGCCGGGAGGCGCACGTTCCGCGG
>CAMPIP010000042.1 GCA_946886425.1 uncultured Actinomycetes bacterium | reverse complement strand
ATGAACGACCCCGCGCAGATGAACCGGCTGTTTCTCTTCGGGCCGCGCTGGGTCTCGCGCAGCCGCCGCTTCAGGAGCGCCATGGCGCCGGTCGAAGAGGAGCTGATGGCGGAGGTCCGGCGGCGCCGCGCCGAAGGCGACCAGGGCCGCACGGACATCGTCTCGATGCTGGTCTTCGCCCGCTACGAGGACGGCGAGGAGATGAGCGAGAGCGACCTCCGCGACGAACTGATGACGCTGCTGACCGACGGCCCGACCTCCTCTTCGCTGGCCTGGACCTTCGAGCGGCTGCTGCGCCACCCCGAGAAGCTGGCCCGGACCCGCGCCGAGGCCCGCAACGGCGGCGGCGGCGACTACCTCGACGCGGTGATCAAGGAGACGCTGCGGCTCTGCCCGCCGGTCCCGGTCGTGGTCCGGCGGCTGCGCGAGCCGATGGAGCTGGGCGGCTACGAGATCCCGGCCGGGACCACGGTCGCCCCCTGCGTGCACCTGATCCACCGCAACGAGGAGATCTACCCGAACCCGCGCCAGTTCCTGCCCGAGCGCTTCCTCGAGCGGCCGACCGGGACCTACACCTGGATCCCCTTCGGCGGCGGCGTCCGCCGCTGCCTCGCCGCCAGCTACGCCGAACTCGAGATGAAACGGGTGATGCGGACCGTGCTCGGCGAGGTCGACCTGCGGCCGGTCGGCGAGGGCTCGGAGCGGATGACCAAAAGCGCGATTTCCTTCAGCCCCGACCAGCGCGGTCTCGTGATCGCCGAGCCGGCGTGACCGGCACCACCGACCTGATCGTCGTCGGGGCCGGCGCCAAGGCGTCGGGCATCGCGACCAAGATCCACGCCTGCAACCAGGTCGGGCTGGGGCCGCTGACCGTGAAGATCGTCGAGGGAGTCGAGCCGGCCGCCTCCTGGCTGGGCCGCAACGGGATGACCTCGGGCGAGGAGCCGCTGGCGGTGACGCCGATCAAGGACGTCGGCTTCCCGTACCAGAGCCACTACGAGTTCGGCGAGGCGGGGGAGGCGATCGACGCCGTGACGATGGGCTTCTCCTGGCAGCGCTACATGGTCGGCAAACGCGACTACGCGCGCTGGATCGACGCCGGCTCGCCCTCGGTACGCCACCGCGACTACGGCGCCTACCTGCGCTGGGTGCTCTCGCGGGCCACCGAGGGCGTCAGCCACGTGCGCGGCCGGGTCACCGCGGTCTGGATGTCCGACGGGCGCTGGCAGGTCGACGTCGCCGAGTCGGACGGGACGACCCGGCACGAAGCCCCGGCCCTGGTCCTGACCGGGCCCGGGGTGCACCGCTCCTTCCCGCACGAGGACGCGATCGCCGACCGCGTCTTCCACTGCGACAGCCGCCGCGAGGAGTTCGCCCGGCTGCCGGCCGACCGCGAGGTCGACGTCGGCGTCGTCGGCGGCGGCGAGAGCGCGCTCAGCTGCGTGATGTTCCTGCGCGGCTTCCGGCCGCTCGCCCGCTGCACCGTCTACACGCCGATGCTGCCGATGAGCCGCGGCGAGAGCTTCCTCGAGAACCGGGTCTTCTCCAACCCCGACGCGGTCGAATGGGAGTCGCTCGACCAGCGGACCCGGCGCGACTTCGTCAAGCACTCCGACCGCGGCGTCTTCGACCCGCCGAGCCTGGCCGCGATCGCCTACGAGGAGCGGGCCCGCTTCGTCACCGGCCGCGTCACCGACGTCGGCGCCGGCGCGGGGGAGGGGGTGCGCCTCGAGTACGAGTCGCCGGAAGGGCCGGGCGGCCGCGAGCACGAGTACGTCGTCAACTGCACCGGCTTCGACCTGCTCGCGCAGCTGCGCTCGCTCTTCTCGCCGGAGCTGCGGGGCGAGATCGAGGCCGCGGTGGGCCCGCTCTGGGACACCCCGGCCGGGACCGAGGTGCCGATCGGCCGCAACCTCGAGCTGCGCGGTCTCGAGCCGCGCCTGCAGATCCCCGGCCTCGCTGGCCTCAGCCAGGGGCCGGGCTTCGCCAACCTCGGCGCCCTCGGCCTGCTCTCCAATCGGGTCCTGCAGCCGCTGCTGCGGGGAAGGGCCGCAAGGAAAGAACTTGGCGATGGCCAGGGAATGGAATATAAGTCCTTACTGTTTGAGTAACGATGAGGTGTTCAAAGACGATGTGGGAGGGGTGCTGACGTGAGTCTGCAGAAAGTTCCGAAGGCGGCGCGGGCCGCGGCGGGCGCCTTGGCGCTCGTGATGGTCGTCCTGTTCGTCGCCGGTTGCGGTTCCTCCTCGTCCTCGGGCGACGAGGTCAGTTTCGGCGGCGAGGGCTACCAGGGCATCGACCGGGCCGGAACCCGCCACGCCAAGCAGAGCGGCATCGACAGCAGCTCGGTGACGGGACTCGAAGAAGCCTGGACGGTGCCGGCGAGCGCGCAGAGCTCCTACGGTGCCTTCGCCACCACCCCGGTGGTCAGCGACGGCGTCGTCTACATCCAGGATCTCGAGTCCAACGTGCAGGCGATCAACCTCGAGAGCGGCGATGTCGAATGGACGGCGACCTACAGCGACCCGACCCAGGGACCGAACGGGGTCTCGGTCGGCGACGGCCGCGTCTACGGCGCCACCTCCACCGGCGCCTTCGCGCTCGACCAGGAGACGGGCAAGGAGATCTGGAAGGTCGAGGTCGCCCGCGGGGCCGAGAAGGTCGACATGCCGGTCGGCTACCAGGACGGTCTCGCCTACGTCTCCACGGTTCCCACGAACGTCCGCTCGGAATATCCGGCGGGCGGGGTCGGGACCCTCTTCGCGCTCGACGCCAAGACCGGCAAGCAGGCCTGGAAATTCGACACCGTGCCGCCCGACCTCTGGGGCGACCCGAGCGTCAACTCCGGCGGCGGCCTCTGGTACGAGCCGACCTTCGACGGCAAGGGCTTCATGTACTTCGGGGTCGGCAACCCGGTCCCGTTCCCGGGGGTCCCCGGGAAACCGTGGGGCTCCAGCCGTCCCGGCCCCAACCTCTACACCAACTCGATCGTCAAGCTCGACGCCAAGTCGGGCAAGATGAAATGGCACCACCAGCTGACCCCGCACGACATCTACGACTGGGACCTGCAGGATCCGCCGATGCTGGTCTCCGCGGGCGGTCGTGAGCTGGCGATCACCGCCGGCAAGTCGGGGATCGTCCTCGCCGTCGACGCCAAGACCGGCAAGCAGGTCTGGAAGCGGCCGGTCGGCACCCACAACGGCCATGACGACGACGGCCTCTACGCGATGCGCGGCGAATACGACAAGATCAAGGCGGGTCAGGTCTACCCCGGCAAACTCGGCGGCGTGATCGCCCCGATGGCGACCGACGGGAAGACCGTCTTCGTCCCGATCGTCAACCACTCGCTGACCGTCACCTCCGGCAGCGAACTCGGCGAAGGCGCCGACATGAGCGGCGAACTCGTCGCCGTCGACGCCGCCACCGGCAAGGTCAAGTGGGAGTACGAAATGCCCTCGGCGGCGTTCGGAGCGCCGGTCGTGGTCAACGACGTCGTCTTCGCCAGCAACTACGAAGGCACGGTCTACGCGCTCGACGCCAAGAGCGGCGGCGAACTCTGGGTGGCGAGCCTGCCGGCGGGAGTCAACGGCGGTCTCACCGTCAGCGGGGACACGCTGCTGGCGCCGGCCGGGGCGACCGTGGCCGAAGGCCAGGTCCCGGGGCTGGTCGCCTACCGGCTCGGCTAGGAGGGATTGGGGAAACCCGGGTGCGCGGGCCGGCGAGCGCCGGACCAAGCGGGACAAGGACGCAGGAAGGCCGAATAGCAGAGCTATTTGGCCGACCGAGGACGCCGAACCGCGCCGCGTCCGCCGCCGCCGGACGCGTGCGGGGGTTTCGCCAATCCCTCCTAGGCGGAGTCGCGCGAGGCGCCGCCGCCGCGCGGCGCCTCGAAGCAGCTCATCGAGGCCAGCACCGGGAAGCCCTCGGCGCCGGCGTCGCGGAGGCGCTCGGCGCTCGCCTCCTTGACCGCCTGCGTCGCCCGCAGCGCTTCCGCCTTGACCGCGACCAGTTCCTGCCAGCCGCGCTCGTCGAGCTGCAGTTGGGTGCGGCTGAGGTGGCGGTCGGGGCGGGCGTCGAAGGTGCCGGCGCTGAGCGACTGGGTGGCGTCGGCGAGCAGCAGCTGCAGTGTCCAGGCCGAGAAGTCCTGGCGCTCGGCGATGCTCAACTTCTCCCAGTCGGCGCCGCTCAACCGCGGGCGCTGCACCGCCAGGTAGAAGTGCTCGACGGCGCCGCGACGCCGCTCCTCGTCGACCAGCTCGATCAGGCCGAGCTGCTCGAGCTCGCGGACGTGATAGCTGACGTTGCCAACCGGCTCGCCCAGCTCGTCGGCGATCTGCTTCGGGCTGGCCCGGCGTTCGGTAAGGATCGAGAGGGCCCGGGCCCGGATCGGGTGGGCGGCGACGCGGATCAACGATTTTCCCTTTGGAAGCGCGATTCCCGGCTTATATCTCACTTTTTCGTGAGTTCGGGGTCAATGATTCGAGATACCTTGATCAATACCCCTCGATAGCGTGGCGCCGTGGCCAAGCACAGCGCCGGAATCCTCCTCTACCGGCTCGACGGCGACGAGCCTGAATTCCTGTTGGTCCACCCCGGCGGACCGTTCTGGGCGAGAAAGGACCTCGGCGCCTGGACGATCCCCAAGGGCGAGGTCGAGGAGGGCGAGGAGAACGTCGCCTGCGCCCTGCGCGAGCTGCGCGAGGAGCTCGGCCCGGCCCCCGAGGTCGAGCGGGAGACCCTGGTCGAGCTCGGCTCGGTGAGGCAGAAGTCCGGCAAGCTCGTCGACGCCTGGGCGGCCGAGGGCGACTTCGACCCGGCCGCCCTGGACAGCAACAGGTTCGAGTTGGAGTGGCCGCCGCGCAGCGGCAACCGGCAGGAGTTCCCCGAGGTCGACCGAGCCATGTGGCTGGCGCCGGCGGCGGCGCGGGAGAAGATCCTCCCCGCCCAGCAGCCCTTCCTTGACCGCCTGCTCGCCCACCTGGGAGACTCGTGACGATGGAGGAAAACGGCTCCACCCCGGCGCTGCCGGCGCGGCTGCTCGGGGTCGGCGTCCGTGGCGCCCGCACCGTCACCAAGGCGACCGGGATCGACCGCGCCGTCGAGGTGGCCGCCGAGGAGGCGATCGTCGCCGCGGTCGAAAGCGACGCGGTCGAGCGGGCGATGGCGCGGGTCCTCAAAGGCCCCGTCGTCGAAGAGGCGGTCCAGGAGGCGCTCGAGAGCGACGCGGTCAAGCGGGCGCTCCTCGAGGCGATGGACAGCGAGTTGGTCGACGAGGTCTGGCGCCGCCTGCTCGCCTCCGACCAGGCCCAGCAGCTGGTCGAGCGGATCGCCGAGGCACCCGAGGTCCGGGCCGCGATCAGCGCCCAGGGGATGGGTCTGATCGAGGACGTCGGTCGCACCGTCGGCCGCGTCGCCCGCCGCCTCGACGACAGCTTCGAGCGTGTCCTCCGCCGCATCTTCTTCCGCAAGCGGCGGCCGCTGCCGACCAACCACGCCGGCTTCGTCAGCCGCGCCCTCGCCTACGCGGTCGACGCCGTCTTCGTCAACCTCGGCTTCACCGCCTTCGCGGCCCTCGTCACCTTCGCCTACAGCGCCTTCGTCGGCGGCGGCGAAGGCGGCACCGGCCTGGCGATCGCGATCGGCTCGACCGCCTGGGTGGCGATCGGCTCGCTGTACCTGATCTCCTTCTGGTCGCTGGCCGGGCAGACGCCGGGGATGCGGTTTCTCGGGGTCAGGCTCAACGAGCAGCGGCCCCGGCCCGGGCGCAGCTTGCGGCGGCTGGTCGGCCTCTACCTCTCGGTCGTCACCTTCGGAATCGGCTTCCTCGGCGTCGTCTTCCGCGAAGAGCGGCGCGGCTGGGAAGACCGCTTCAGCGGCACTTCCGTGGTCTACGACGAGCGGCGCCCGGAGCCCGCGCCGTGGGCGCGCCCGGAGGAGTCAGGGCCTGGGGCGACCGCCGTCACCGGCGTCGAGCCGCCGGCCGAGGAGCGCGAGGCGATCCAGCGCTGAACCAGCAGCGTGGCGCTGCCGGAGACGATCAGCAGGGCGACGTTGACGGCGAGGACGATCAGGGCGGGGAGGCCGTCGCCGGGGTCGCCGACGCCGATCGCGACGCCGAGGTAGGCGGAGGCGGGCATCGTCGTCACCGAGATCGCCACCCCGACCGCGGTGCTGGCCCGGGTCTCGAAGGAGAGCATCGCCGCGACGCCGGCGGCGAGGGCGATCAGGACCGAGGTGTAGTCGACCTGGGCGAGCGTGTGGAGGCTGCTCTGGGAGACGTCGAAGCCGTCGGGGAGGAAGCCGGCGACGTCGAGGGAGACCGAGAGGATCGCGGCGCTGACGACGACCAGGGCGAGGCCGAGGTTGAGGGTGAGGAAGGAGCGGATCGCGAGCCCGCGGCGGCCGCCGACCAGGCCGACGCAGGTGGCGCAGATCGGCAGCAGGTCGGGGCTGGCCGCCATCGCCCCGACGATCAGGATCGAGCTGCTGGTGATGACGCCGAGGGCGGCGATGATCGCGGCGACGGTCATCAGGGCCAGGTAGCGGGCCAGTGGCCGCGAGTTGGCCCGCGCCTGGCCCAGCACCTCGACCCAGGCGAAGCCCTCGATCACGTCGTCGCCGCCGACGTGGCGGCGCAGCGGCGCCACCACCTCGACCCGGGTCAGCAGGTAGTCGTCGAGCGGGATGCCGATCTCGGCGATCGCGTCGACGACCTCGTCGGCGGCGTGCGGCTCGACGTCGGCGACGAAGACGACGGATCTGGGGGCCGACTCGTCTTCCTGTTGGACGAGCCGGCGCACCCCTTCCAGATCCCGCAGGGTCTCCGCGAATTGGGGGGCGCGCCGGGCGTCTACCGATGAGCGCAGGCGCAGCACGCCCCCATTGTCACCGCGGTGGCGGCGTCAGCGCACGGAGCCTTCCGGGCCCTCGGCGAGCTTGTAGATGATGATGATCGAGAGGGCGAAGATCGCCAGCGACCAGAACGGGTAGGCGGGAATCGAGAGCAGCGCGGCGATCGCGTTCAGCGAGCCGATGAAGATCCCGAACCAGCGGCCGAATTCCCCGCCCGAGAAGAGCGAGAAGGCGGCCACCAGCTCCAACACGCCGACGATCATCAGGATCCAGCCCCAGGTGTGGAGGCCGCTGACGATGAAGGTGACGTTTTCGGTGAAGAACTTCGAGTCGCCGATCGCGGCGATGCCGTAGACGATGTTGAGCAGGCCGGCGACGATCAGCAGCACACCGGCGAACACCCACCAACCGCTGAGCGTTTCGTTCATGAGTAACCCTTTCCTGGCGGTTTGGACAAACCGCACAGGGTTTTCGATGCGGCCGGGGTTTTGCCTGCTCAGGACAGCAGTTTGAGTACTTTGAAGGCGCGCTCGCCGCGCGGCGTCTCGACCGTCACGGTGGTGCCGACGGGGGCGTCGAGCAGGGCTCTGCCGATCGGCGACTCGGCCGAGAGGCGGCCGCTGGCGAGGTCGGCCTCGGTCGAGCCGACCAGGGTCCACTGGTTGGTCTCGCCTTTGGACTCGTCGATCACTTCGGCGCTGCGGCCGAAGGCGAAGACGCCGTCGGCGGCCTCGTCGACCTCGACGACGACGGCGTTGCGGAGCCGTTCCTGGAGGCGCTTGATCTTCGTCTCCAGGTGCGCCTGGTCCTCTTTGGCGATGTGGTAATCGGCGTTCTCCTTGAGATCGCCGAGCTCCCGCGCGACCTTGATTCGCGCGGCCATCTCCTGTCGGGCCGGGCCTTCCAGCTGCGCCAGTTCGGCGCGCAGCTCCTCGATCCCGGCAGCCGTTATCGGCTCTCCAACTGGGTCCGCCATCGGCACAGCTTCTCAGAAGCCGGTCGCGGGCGAGACGAGACAGCCCCCGCCGCCGGCATGCCCACGCAGGCAGGCGGGTAGACGAGCCGGATGAGCAACCTCGTCCTCGGCCCGCTGCTCCGCTATGCCTCCGAAACCGAGGCGACCGTCTGGGTCGAGACCGACGGGCCCTGCGAGGTCGAGGTGCTGGGCCATCGCGAGCCGACCTTCGGGGTCGCCGGCCACCACTACGCGCTGGTCCGGATCGAGGGTCTGGAGCCTGGCGAGACCTACGAGTACGAGGTCCACCTCGACGGCGAGCGGCGCTGGCCCGAGCCCGGCGGCGAACTGCCGCCCAGCGCGATCCAGACCTTCGCCCCGGATCACCCGATCGACATCTGCTTCGGCTCCTGCCGCGTCGCCGCGCCGCACGAGGAGCCCTACACGTCGAGCAAGGACCAGAGCGAGGACGGGTTCGAGCTCGACGCTCTCTACGTGCTCGCCCGGCAGATGATCGACGACGACCGCAGCGAGTGGCCGGAGCTGCTCTTCCTGCTCGGCGACCAGGTCTACGTCGACGAGGCCTCGCCGCGGGCCCGCGAGCGGATCCGCGCCCGCCGCAGCACCGAGCCGGCGCCCGGCGAGGAGGTGCTCGACTACGAGGAGTACACCTTCCTCTACGAAGAGGCCTGGAGCGACCCGCTGATCCGCTGGCTGTTCTCGACGGTCTCGACCTCGATGGTCTGGGACGACCACGACATGAGCGACGACTGGAACATCTCCCGCTCCTGGCACGAGGAGATGGAAGCCAAGGAGTGGTGGCACGAGCGGGCGATCGCCGGCATCGCCAGCTACTGGGTCTACCAGCACCTCGGCAACCTCTCGCCGCGCGAGCTCGACGACAACGAGCTCTACGCGAAGGTCCGCGGCAACCCCGACGCGACCGCGGTGTTGCGCGAGTGGGCGCACGGGATCGCCGGTACCGCCGCCGGCGTGCGCTGGAGCTTCTGCCGCGACGTCGGCGGGGTGCGGGCGATCTTCATGGACTCGCGGGCGGCCCGCGTGCTCGAGCGCGAGCGCCGCTCGATCTTCGACGACGAGACCTGGGAGTGGATCGTCTCCCACGCCGAGGGCGACTTCGACCACCTGCTGATCGCGACCACGGTTCCCTACCTGCTCTCGCCGGGGTTCCACCACCTCGAGGCCTGGAACGAGCGCCTCTGCGACGGCGCCTGGGGAGGGCTCGTGGCGCGGGCCAGCGAGAAGCTCCGCCGCGCCGTCGACTTCGATCACTGGGCCTCGTTCCAGTTCTCCTTCCAACGCCTGCGCCGGCTGCTGGAAGAGGTCGCGGCCGGGAAGCGGGGGAGGGCGCCGGCGACGATCGCGCTGATCTCCGGCGACGTCCACCACGCCTATGTGGCGGAAATCGGGTTCCGGCCCGAGGCGGGTGTGCGGAGCGCCGTCGCCCAGGTCGTCTGCTCGCCCTACCGCAACCCGCTCGACCGCCGCGAGCGCCGGGTCGTCCGGGCCGGGTTCTCGCGCCCCTTCGCGGCGCTCGCCCGCGGCCTGGCGCGGCTGGCCGGGGCGCCCGCGCCGGGGCTGGGCTGGCGCACGGTCGAGGGGCCCTACTTCGACAACCAGGTGGCGACGCTCCACCTCGACGGCCGTCGCGCCTCCGTCCGGCTCGACAAGACCGTCGCCGGCGAGGCGGACGAGCGGGCGCTCGAGAAGACCTTCGAGCGCCGGCTCGCCTGAGACCGCCGTGTCGTCGGCCTCAACCCCGCGGGCGGGGGAGAGCGTCGCCGAGAATCAGCCGCGCCCGGTAGGAGAGCGCCTCGTCGGTGACGGACGACGAAGCCGTCCGCGGGGCTTACGGCACGGCACAAGAGGAGCGGCGAGAGGGGGCGGGGCGCCACCCGGCAAAAAGCGCGCCCCGCCCCGTCGCCTCTTCAAACGGCTGCAGATATCTCTGCGTCGCCGTCGTTTCTGGAGCCGAGGGGAGTCGAGGCCCCCCGGCCGTCGGACGACGAGGCACCGTTGAAGCTCTTGGCCTGGCTGGGCCGCAGGTAGGCGATCTGGCCCTCCCGCAGCTCCAGCCGCTGCAGCTCCGAGCGGGTCAACTGCGCCCAGACCTCGGTGCCGTCGCCGAGCACGAACTCGACCCGGATCTCGAAGCCGAGGGCGACGATGCGCTGCACCATCCCCTCCTCGGTCCGTTCGTCGGCGTCGAGCACGACCGCCATGTCGTGCGGTCGCACGAAGTTCTCTCCGAGCCGGTTGACCTCCCCGACGAAGCTCATCACGAACTCGTTGGCGGGCTGCTCGTAGAGCTGCTCGGCGGTGCCGGACTGCTCGACCCGTCCTTCGTTCATCACCACGAGCTGGCCGGCGACGTCCATCGCCTCCTCCTGGTCGTGGGTGACGAATATCGTCGTCACGTGCATGTCGTCGTGGAGGCGGCGCAGCCAGGTGCGCAGGTCCTTGCGGACCTTGGCGTCGAGGGCACCGAACGGCTCGTCGAGCAGCAGCACCTGCGGCTGCACCGCCAGAGCCCGGGCCAGCGCCATCCGCTGCCGCTGGCCGCCGGAGAGCTGCGAGGGGTAGCGCTCGGCCAGCCCTTGCAACTGAACCAGGTCGAGCAGCTCGTCGACGCGGGCCGCGATTCGCGGCTTCTTCCACCTGCGGATCTTCAGCCCGAAGCCGACGTTCTCGAACACGGTCATGTGCTTGAAGGCGGCGTAGTGCTGGAAGACGAACCCGACTTCGCGTTTCTGGGTCGGCTTCCTGGAGACGTCTTCGCCGTCGATCAGGACCTGGCCGGAGTCGAGGTCCTCGAGGCCGGCGATCGCCCGCAGCAGGGTCGACTTGCCGGACCCGCTGGGGCCGAGCAGGGCGGTCAGGGAACCGTCGGGCACCTCGATCGATACGTCGTTGAGCGCCCGAAAGTCCCCGAAGCTCTTGTTGGCTTCCTCGACTGAAATCCCCATCAGGCGTCCTCCTTTCGTTTGAGCAGGTTCATTGCGAGCAGGGCCAGTAGGGCCAGCAGGGCGAGCACGAGGGAGGCGCCGTAGGCCCCCGGCTCGCTGAAGCGCTCGAATTCCTTGCTGACGAAGAGCGGCAGGGTTTCGGTCTCGCCGGAGATCGAGCCGGAGACGATCGTCACCGCGCCGAACTCGCCCAGAACGCGGGCGGTGGTGAGGACGACGCCGTAGGCGACGCCCCAGCGGATCGCCGGCAGGGTGATCCGCCAGAAGGTCTGCCAGCCGTTGGCCCCGAGAGTGGAGGCGGCCTGCTCCTGCTCGGTGCCGATCTCCTGCAGGACCGGCACCGTCTCCCGGACCACGAACGGCAGCGAGACGAAGATGCTGGCCAGCACCATCCCCGGGACCGAGAAGAGCACTTCGATCCCCGCTTCGGCCAGGGCCGGGCCGAACCAGCCGCCGTTGGTGCTGTAGAGCAGGTAGAGGGCGAGCCCGATCACGATCGGGGAGAGCGCGAAGGGGAGGTTGATCGCGGCGTCGATCACCGCGTTGCCCTTCCACCTGTGGCGGACCAGGAGGATCGCGCAGGCGACCCCGAAGATCGTGTTCAGGGGGACCGCGATCGCGACCATCAGCAGGCTCAACTTCAGCGCGTGCAGGCCGTTCTCGGAGGTGATCGCGTCGATTGGCGGGCCGATCCCGTCCTTGAACGTTTCGAAGAGGATGATCACCAGCGGCGCGACCAGCAGCATGCCGAGGAAGCCGAGACCGAGGAGGCGCAGGGCCCAGCGGCTGGCCGGGCCGCCGCCGACGGTGGCGCGGTGGCTAACGCTGCTCATCGTGACGGTTGGCCCGGCGCTGGATCAGCGAGATCGCCAGCAGGCAGAGCAGTGAGGCGAGCAGCAGGACCATCGAGACCGCGGCCGCGCCTTCGGTGTTCCCGGACTCGACCTGGGTGCGGATGAAGACCGAGGAGACCTGCGTGTCCGGCAGGCCGCCGGCGAAGATCAGCACCGAGCCGAACTCGCCGAGGGCGCGGGCGAAGGCCAGTGCCACGCCGGCCGCGAGGCCGGGGATCAGGTTGGGGAAGACGATCCGGCGGAAAACCGTGAAGCCGCTGGCGCCGAGCGAGGCCGCCGCCTCCTCCATCTCCCGGTCCATCTCGATCAGCAGCGGCTGCACCGCGCGGACCACGAAGGGGAGAGTGACGAAGAGCAGGGCGACGACGACGGCGGTGCGGGTGAAGGCGATGTCGATCCCGAACGGGCTCGCGTTGCCGTAGAGGGCCAGCAGGGTGAGGCTGGCGACGATCGTCGGCAGCGCGAAGGGGAGGTCGATGATCGCGTTCACCGCACCCTTGGCGGGGAACTCGTCGCGGACCAGCAGCCAGGCGATGATCGTGCCGAAGACGGCGTTGATCGCGACCACGACCAGCGAGGCGATCAGGGTCAGCTCCAGCGAGCGGATCGCCTGCGGCGAGGTGACCTGGTCCCAGAAGCGGCCGAGGCCGGAGCTGAGCGATTCGTCGACCAGCGCCGCCAGCGGGATCAGGACGATCAGGCTGAGGTAGAGGACGACGTAGCCGCGACCGAGGCCGACGCCGAGCCCGGGCAGGCGGATGCCTGCCTGGGCCCTGGACGGGTTGGGGAGGGCTGCCGGGTTGGCCTCCATGGATTCCTCAGCTCACCCGCTGGTGGAGACGCCGAGTTCCTGCTCGATCTTGGCGACCGAACCGGTTTCGTCATCGAAGAACTCGTCGTTGACTTTGCCCCAGCCGCCGAAGTCGGCGATCGTGAACAGGTCCGGCGGGGTCGGGAACTGCTTCTCGTCGACCAGCGCCGGGTTGACCGGGCGGTACCCGTTCTCGGCCCAGAACCGCTGGCCCTCATCCGACCAGATGAAGTTGAGGAAGTCCTCCGCGGCCGGCTCCGGGGCCTTGGCGGTAACGGCGATCGGGGTTTCGATCTGGATCGTCGAGGGTGGCACGACGTACTCGAGGTCCTCGCCCTCTTCGATCGCTTTGATCGCCTCGTTCTCGTAGGCGAGCAGGACGTCCCCCTCGCCCTGGGTGAAGGTGGCGAGCGCGTCGCGGGCGCTGCCCGGCTGCGCGACCGTCTTCTCCAGGACCGTCTTCACCTCGGCCAGCGCCTCGTCGGGCGACTTGCCTTCGTTGAGGGCGGTGCCGTAGATGGCCATGATGTTCCAGCGCGCGGAGCCGGAGCTGAACGGGTTCGGGGTGACCACGTCGATGTCCTTGGTCTGCAGGTCCTGAAGGCTCTCGATGCCCTTCGGGTTGCCCTTGCGGACCGCGATCGCGACCACCGAGTTGAGGGCGATGCCCTTGTACTTATTCTTGTCCCAGTCTTTGGGGACGATTTCGCCTTCCTCGACAAGCCTTTCCATGTCGCCGGCCTGGGCGAAATGGACGATCGCGGCAGGCTGGCCGGCGGCGACCGCGCGGCTCTGGTCGCCGGAGGCGCCGAAAGAGTTGCTGAAGCTGACTCCCTCTCCCTCGGCGGTTTTCTCGAACGCCGGCTCGAGCGATCCGGTGTAAACGGATTCCGGGGTGGAGTAACCGACGACGTCGAGCTTCGCGCTCCCGGAGGAGTCGGCTCCGGTGGCGTTGTCGTCGCTGCTCCCGCAGCCGGCGACGAACAGGGCGACGAGCAACGTGAGAAGCACGGCGGGGAGGCCGACCCTCACGCCGCGCCGCCGGGCGTAGCGAGCGTTCCGCATGTAGTTCCTTCCTTTGTCGACTGACTTACTACTGAATAGGGGTCGGCAGGCTAGCACATTGTTTACCGACAAAGTAGGGAATGGCGACCCGGATTCGGTGGATTAGGCTTGCGGCCGGGATTTGGAGCGGTTTCTAGGGAGGAGAGGGATGGCTATCGACGCTGTGCGCACGCCGGACGAGGCAACCGAGGGGCTGCCGGACTACCCGTTCGAGTCGCGTTACCGGGAGGTCGACGGGCTGCGCTTGGCCCACCTCGACGAGGGGGAGGGGAAGCCGGTCGTCTTCTTCCACGGCGAGCCGACCTGGTCTTACCTCTGGCGCAAGGTGATCCCGCCGGTGCGGGACGCCGGCTACCGCTGCATCGCCCCCGACTACGCCGGGTTCGGCCGCTCCGACAAGCCCACCGACCTCGGCTGGTACACGTACGACCGCCATGTCGAGCTGATCTCAGGGCTGATCGAGGAGCTCGACCTCCGCGACGCGACCGCCGTCGTCCACGATTGGGGAGGTCCGATCGGGCTGCGGCTGGCGGTCGAGCACCCGGATCGCTTCTCGCGCCTGGTGGTCATGGAGACCGGCCCCTTCACCGGCCACCAGCGGATGAGCGACGCCTGGCTCGCCTTCCGCGAGTTCGTCCGCGAAAGCGACGAGGTGCCGATCGGGATGCTGGTCCGGGGCGGCTGCAAGAACGACCCGGGCGACGAGGTGATCGCCGCCTACGAGGCCCCTTATATAGACGGGCCCTCGAAGGCAGGCGCCCGCGCCTTCCCGCTGATCCTCCCGACCGAGCCCGACGCGCCCGGCGCCGCCGCGGGCAAACGCGTCGCCGACGCCCTCCGCGAGGACGACCGCCCGGCCCTGGTCCTCTGGGCCGACTCCGACCCGGTGCTGCCGTTCTCGGTCGGCGAGCGGGTCTCGAGTCAGCTCAACTTCCCACCGCCGCGCCCGATCGAGAACGCCTCGCACTTCCTCCAGGAGGACGCGGGGGCGGAGATCGGGACGATCATTTCGGAATGGCTGGGTGAGGGAGACCGGGGGTAGGACTCGCCGTCGCGAACTGCGGGGAGGCTCCGTCGAGTCCTACCCCCGGTCTCCCAACCGGCCGTTGCGGTGGATCACCTCGATCAAGTCCGGGTGGGAGTGCTCTCGCAGCAGATGGATTCGTCTGGGTGGGTCCTCGTCCTCCAGCCAGGTGACGGTGCCGGGCCAGTAGGGGCCCGGCGGGCGGCCGGGGTGGTGGAAGGCGCTGGCGAAGATCCAGTTGCCGGTGTTGTGGAGGCGGCCGCCGCCGCGGAGGGGCCATTCGCCGTCGGTGGGTTCGGGGCCGCCGCGGTGGGTGTGGCCGGTTATCAGGTGGGCGTGGTCGATTCCGAGGCGGGACGCGAGTTCGGTGGCGCCGGCGATGCCGCTGGCGAAGATCGCGGCCGGGGAGATGTCGGGCTCGAATTC
>CAMPIP010000041.1 GCA_946886425.1 uncultured Actinomycetes bacterium | reverse complement strand
CAGCGCGGCGATCAGCAGCAGCGAGAGCACGGTGACGATGAGCGGCCCGGCGGCGCCGCTGCCGAAGATCGCCGTGAAGCCGTAGACAAGCGCCCCGATCGCCGCCGCCGCCGGCAGGGTCAGCAGCCAAGCCACCATGATGTTGCCGGCGACCCCCCAGCGCACCGCCGAGACCCGCTTGGCGGCGCCGGCTCCCATCACGCCGCCGTTGATGACGTGGGTGGTCGAGAGCGGGAAGCCGAAGTGGGTCGAGGCGAGGATCACGGCGGCGCCGGCGCCCTGGGCCGAGAACCCCTGGGCGGCGTCCATCTTGATGATCCGCGTGCCGGTCGTCTTGATGATCCGCCAGCCACCGCTATAGGTGCCCAGGGCGATCGCCGCCGCCGCCGAGAAGATCACCCAGAAGGGCGGATCGGCGTTGGCGCCGAGGCTGCCATGGGCGATAAGGGCGAGGGTGATGATGCCCATCGTCTTCTGGGCGTCGTTGGTTCCGTGCGCGAGCGCCAGCAGGCCGCCCGAGATGACCTGGCCGTGTTTGAAGCCGCGGCTGACGATCCCGGGCCGCTGCCTGCCGACCACGCGGTAGACGATCCCGATCGAGAGGCCGGCGACCACGAAGGCGAGGACCGGCGCCACCACGGCCGGGACCAGGACTTTGCCGACCAGGCCTTCACTGAGCACGGCGTCGAACCCGACCGCGGCCACGGCCGAGCCGACCACGCCGCCGATCAGGGCGTGCGAGGAGCTCGAGGGGAGCCCGAACCACCAGGTGATCAGGTTCCAGGCGATCGCCCCGATCAGGCCGGCGAAGACGATCGTCGGGGTGATCACGCCGGCGTCGACGACATCGTTGGCGACCGTCGCCGCGACCGAGATCGAGATGAAGGCGCCGACGAAATTGAGCATCGCCGCCACCGCGATCGCCACCTTGGGCCGCGCCGCCCCGGTCGAGATCGAGGTGGCGACGACGTTGGCGGTGTCGTGGAAGCCGTTGGTGAAGTCGAAGGCGAGCGCCGTGCCGACGACGAGGACGAGGATGACGTCGGATCCCACGGCGTCAGGAATTCTTGATCACGATGCCCTCGAGGATCTGCGCCGCGGTCTCGGTCGCGTCGATCGCCTCCTCGAGCACAGCGAACATGTCCTTCCAGCGGATCACGACCATCGGGTCGATCCCGTTGGAGAAGAGCGAGGCGACGGCGTCGCGGGAGATCCGGTCGCCTTCGTTCTCGAGCCGGTGGATCTCGATCCAGTACTTGTCGAGGTCCTTGAACTCGGGCAGGTGCTCGAGCCCGGCGGCAAGCTGCTCGCAGGCCGCGACCAGGACCTTGGTCAATGCCTGGGCCTGCTCCATCGGCGCCTCGATCTTGTAAAGGCCGAGGAAATCGGCGGCCTCCTCGGCGAAGTCGACGATGTCGTCCATCTGGGTAGCGAGGCCGTAGATGTCCTCGCGGTCGATCGGCGTCACGAAGGTCGAGTTGAGGCGCTGGACGATCTCGTGGGTGATCCGGTCGCCCTCGTGCTCGGCCTCGACGACCTGCTGCGCGAGGTCACCGGAGTCGGGCCAGGTGCCCATCATCTCGTCGAGCAGCTTCGCCGTCTTTACGGTGTTCTGACCGGCCTCGATGAAGAGGTCGAAGAAGGTCCGATCGCGGGGCAGAAGCGAGAGACGCGCCACTGCCCCAATCCTATTGGCTGCGCCGGCCCCGCCTCTGCCTCATCCGGCGGCAGCCGCCAGCTGTTCGGCCGCGCGCAGGGCGTGCAGCTCGCGCAGCTCGGCCTGGACGCCGCGGCGTTCCGCCGGCGGCGCCACCGTCCGCGTCCAGGTGCCGTCGCTGTCGAGGTCCCAGGCGTTGCCGTTGTCGGCGAAGCAGCGCTCCAGCATGTCGAGCATCTCCGCCCGCAGCTCCGCGTCTTCGACCGGGGCGACCAGCTCGACGCGGCTGTCGAGATTGCGCGGCATCAGGTCGGCCGAACCCATCAGGACCCGGGTCTCCTCGCCGCGCTGGAAGGCGTAGACCCGCGAGTGCTCGAGGAAGCGGCCGACGATCGAGACGACGCGGATGTTCTCGGAAACCCCCGCCACCCCCGGGCGCAGGCAGCAGATGCCGCGCACGTTGAGGTCGATCCTCACCCCCGCCTGGGACGCCGCGTAGAGCGCCCGGATGCAGCCGGCGTCGACCAGCGAGTTCATCTTCATCGCGATCTGCGCCGCTTCGCCGGCTTCGTGGGCGGCGACCGTGCTCTCGATCTCCTCGACGATCCGGTCGCGCATCGTCGTCGGCGAGACCAGGACCTTGCGGTACTCGGCCGGGCGGCCGTACCCCGTCAGGAAGTTGAACATCTCGGCGACGTCGGCCCCGATGTCCGGGTCGGCGGTGAAGAGGCCGAAGTCGGTGTAGAGGCGGGCCGTCTTCGGGTGGTAGTTGCCGGTGCCGACATGGACGTACTCGCGCACCCGCTCGCCCTCGCGGCGGGCGACCAGGATCGCCTTGACGTGGGTCTTCAGGCCGGGGATGCCGTAGACGACGTGGACGCCGGCCTCCTCCAGCGACTTCGCCCAGTGGATGTTGGCCTCCTCGTCGAAGCGGGCTTTCAGCTCGACCATGCAGACCGCCTGCTTGCCGCGTTCGGAGGCGCGGATCAGCGACGGGACCAGCGGCGAGTCGTCGCTGGTGCGGTAGACGGTGTGCTTGATCGCCAGCACGTCGGGGTCGGCGACCGCCTGCTCGACGAAGCGCTCGACCGAGGTCGCGAAGGAGTCGTAGGGGTGGTGGACCAGCAGGTCCCGCTTGCGGATCGCGGCGAACATGTCGACCTGCTCGTCGTCCTCGCCCTGCAGGCGCGGCTGCGTCACCGGCGACCAGGGCGAGTAGCGCAGCTCGGCGTGGCCGGGGACGTCGGCGATCGCGCCGAGATCGGCGAGGTCGATCATTCCGTCGACGTCGTAGACCTCGCGGTCTTCCAGCCGCAGTGCCTCGATCAGCTGCTCGCGCAGCTTCGGGTTCATCCCCGGGGCGATCTCCAACCGCACCACCTCGCCGAAGCGGCGGCGGCGCAGCTCGTCCTCGACCGCCTGGAGGAGGTCGTCGGCCTCGTCGCTGACCGTGAAGTCGGCGTCGCGGGTGACCCGGAAGAAGCCGTGGTCGATCACCTCAGTGCCCGGGAAGAGGACGTCGAGGTTGGCGGCGATCGCCTCCTCCAGCGGCACGAAGCACTTGCCCCCGTCCCCCAGCGGCAGGAACCGGCCCAACAGCTCCTTCGGGACCTTGACCCGGGCGATGATCTGGACCGCCGTCTCCGGGTCGCGCAGCAGCACGCCGAGGCTGAGCGAGAGGTTGGAGATGTACGGGAACGGCCGTCCGAGGCCGATTACCAGCGGCGTCAGGGCCGGGAATACCTGCTCGTGGAAGCGGGCGTCGATCTCCCGACGCTCCTCGGCACTGGCCGTCTCCAGGGTGACGAGGCGGATCCCGTGCTCCTCCAGCGCCGGCCGCAGCTCGCCGCCGAAGCAGGCCTGCAGGCGCCCGTCGAGCTCCAGCACCCGGCCCTGGATCGCGTCGATCTGCTCGCTCGGGGCGAGGCCGTCAGGGCCGCGCGCATCAATCCCGGCGTCGAGCTGGTCGAACAGCCCGGCGACCCGGACCATGAAGAACTCGTCGAGGTTGGAGGCGTAGATCGAGCAGAAGCGCAGCCGCTCCAACAGCGGCACCTCGGTGTCCTCCGCCAGTTCGAGAACCCGCTGGTTGAAGTCGAGCCAGGAGAGCTCGCGGTTGAAGTAGAGAGCGGGATCGTCGATCGGCCCATCGTACTGAGGGATCGCGCGAGTCCGCGGTCGATTAACGCCCCTATGGGGGCGTTAACTCGCCGAGATCGCGAGCTCGCGCTGGAGGGCGAGCCAGGTGGCCTCCGCGTGCTCGTGCCAGAGCTCGGTGAACTCTTTGAAGAGCAGCTCGCGGCGGGTGCGGAGGTGGGTTTGCAGGGAGGCGGTGCCGCCGGCCGAGGGGAGCATCACGTCGCAGTCATGGATGTCGCCGAGGACGCCCTGCAGCTGCTTCGCGAGCGTGCGGGCCGCGACCGCCTCCGGACCGAAGCAGCCTTCGGTCAACTCGAGGACGTAGCGCAGCCGCTTGGTGGCGATCCGCAGGTCATGCTGGGCCCCGGCGGCCTCCGCGGCCAGCGCCGGCTCGGCGAGATCGCGCAGCTCGGCCAGCCGCGTCGCGACGATGCGGACCGCGTTGGCGCGCAGCGGCGCCGCCGGGTCGAGCCCCTCGACCGATCGCGCCTTCACCGCTCCGCCGCCTTCGCCAGCTTCTCCAGGCGCCGGCGCAGCTTGCGCAGCCGCTTCGGCTTCAGGCGTGGCGCCAGGGCCTCGTTCGCCTCGCGCTGCTCGGCGCGCAATGCCTCGATCCGAGCGGCGAGAGCGTCGCGATCCTCAGCCGCCGCGCCGGCAGCGAACTCGCGTAGGAACTCGATCTCGACGTCGCGATCGCGGCGCGCACCAAGCGCGTCGGCAAGCCGCTTGACTCGCTTCAGCGCCTTGCGGTGCCGCTTCGGCGGGAAGCACGGCTCGCAGATCTCCAGCGCCGCCCGCAGTCGCCGCGTCGCCACCCGCATGTCGTGCAGGGGCTCGGCGTCGCCGAGGTCGAGGACGCCATCGGCATGCGCGACCACCTCGGCCGACCGAACCCGGACGATCCGCGCCGCCGCGGCGGCGAACTCCTCGTCGCAATCGAACCCCGGCACCTCGCGCGGGCGGGCCACGCGTCCAGGCTACCGCCGGCTACTACGCGGCGAGGCGGGCGGGCGAGGAGCCGTTGGCGTTGCCGTTGAGGAGGTCGAGGATGACCCCCTCCCGGAGACCGCCCTTGCCGATCTGCAGCGGCTGACCGAGCAGCTCGGAGACCTTCTCCAGCAGCAGCACCCCGGTGGCGAGGATGCGGACCCGCTGTGGGTCGAGCTCGAACCGGCGGGCCACGTCGGCGGCGGGATCGCCGCAGAGGACGCGGATGCCTCGCTCCAGCGTCTCGTACTCGAGCACGGCGCCGACCAGTCGCCGCAGCGAGGTGGCGCTGCCGCCCACCGCCACCGCCTGGGCCGGATGCTCGATCTCGACCCCGGCGAAGAGGTCGTCGATGCGATCGCGGACCTTGCGGATCTCCGCCGCCGAGGGCGGATCGGAGGCGAGCAGCTCGTCGGCGAGGAGGCCGGAGCCGACCGGCCAGGAGCGGACCTCGTCGGCGCCGCCGGGCACTGTGCCGAGGATCACCTCGGTCGAGCCGCCGCCGACGTCGACGACCCCGACCCGGCCGGAGACCGGGTGGCCGAGGGTCTTGGTGGCGCCGATGAAGGAGAGTCGCCCCTCCTCCTCCTCGCCGAGCACCTCGACCGGGAGGCCGGCGGCATCGCCGACCGCGGCGGCGACGTCGCCGCCGTTGGCCGCCTCGCGCACCGCCGCGGTCGCCACGGCGCGGATCGTCACCGCGCCGAGCTCGCGGGCGAGGCGAACCTGGGTGCAGACGACGTCGGAGATCTCCTCGATCTTCCCCGGCGGGATCGCGCCGTCGCCGTCGATCGACTTGCCGATCCGGGTGTAGGCGCGCTGCTCCATCACCTTCTTCAACTGCCCCTCGATCGGCTCGGCGACGAGCACGCGGGTCGTGTTGGAGCCGATGTCTATGGCAGCGCAGAGCATGAGGACGTCAACCCTGGATGTTCCCAGACGATCCGGATCTCAACCCCCGGGTCCAACGTCCCGCCCGCCTTGACGACCGCTACGAAGCGGGGTGCGAGGCGTCCTCGAACTCGCGGAAGAGCCCGGTCACGACGTAGGCGACCTGCTCGCCGATGTCGACCGCGTTGTCTCCGATCCGCTCGATCGCCCGTGCCGCCAGCAGCATCGTCATCGCCCACTCGCGGACGTCGGCGTCGTCGCCGAGATCCAGGGCGAGGCGGAAGCATTCGCGGTTGAGGTTGTCGACGGCGTCGTCCCGGCGGACCAGGTCGCGGGCCATCTCGACGTCGCGTTCCTCGAAGGCGCGCTTGGCCTGGGAGATCAGGGTGCGGGTGTGCTTGCCCATCGAGCGGATCAACCGCACCATCTCCTCGTCAGCCGGCGGCTCGTTGCCGGCGAGCGGCAGCAGCTTGCAGACGTTGACGCACTGGTCGCCCATCCGCTCGACGTTCTTGAGGACGTGCAGCAGCGAGGAGATCAGCCGCAGGTCGGTGGCCACCGGCGACTGCGTCGCCAGCAGCGTCACCAGGGCCTGGTGCACCTCGAGGTAGCGACCGTCGATTCGGTCGTCATCGGCGATCACCAGCTGCGCCAGCTCGACGTCCTGGTGCTCGACCGCCTCCATCGTCCGCCGCAGCGCTTCGCTGACCAGGTCGAGTCCGCCGAGCGCGCTCGCCTCCAGCTGCTCCAGTTCCTGCTGGTAGTGGACGCGGACGGCTTCCGGCATCAACCGACCTTCCCGGAGACGTAGTCCTCGGTGCGCTTGTCGGCGGGGTTGGTGAAGATCTTTTCCGTCTCGTCGTACTCGACCAGCCGGCCCCAGCGGTTGTGCTCCTCGGCGTCGAGCTCGACCATCAGGAAGGCGGTCCGGTCGGAGACGCGCGCCGCCTGCTGCATGTTGTGGGTGACGATGACGATCGAGAACTGGTCTTTCAGCTCGATCATCAGGTCCTCGACTTTCCCGGTCGAGATCGGGTCGAGGGCCGAGCAGGGCTCGTCCATCAGGATCACGTCGGGCTGCACGGCGATGCAGCGGGCGATGCAGAGGCGCTGCTGCTGGCCGCCCGAGAGGCCGAAGGCGTTGTCCTCGAGCCGGTCCTTGACCTCGTCCCAGAGCGCCGCTCCCCGCAGCGCCTTCTCGACGGTCTCCTCGAGGCCCTCCTTGCGGCCGAGGATGCGCGGCCCGAAGGCGACGTTGTCGTAGATCGACTTCGGGAACGGGTTCGGCTTCTGGAAGACCATGCCGATCAGCTTGCGGGCCTGGACCGGGTCGACGCCGGGCCCGTAGAGGTCCTCGCCGTGGTAGAGGATCTGGCCCTTCACTTCGGCACCGGGGATCAGGTCGTTCATCCGGTTGAAGCAGCGCAGCAGCGTGCTCTTGCCGCACCCGGAGGGGCCGATCAGGGCGGTCACGTCCTTGCGGTGGATGTCCATCGAGACGTCCTTGACCGCGGTGACGCCGTTGTAGAGGACGTCGACCCCGTTCAGCTCGAAGACCTTTTCCCGGGCGCCCCTGTTGCCGCCCGTCTGGAACTCCGGGCGGACCGCGATGCCGGCCCGTTCCGCCGCCGCTTCGCGGCTCTCGCGCGCCGACCCGGGACTGATCTCGTCAGGCGCCATCTTCTCGCTCACAGTAGATCACCTACCACCTTTGCTCGTAGCGATTTCGTAGCCAGATCGCGAACGAGTTCATCGCCAGCAGGACGACGAGCATCACGATGATCCCCGCCGCCGCCAGCGCCTGGAACTCCTCCTGCGGTCGCAGCGCGTAATTGAAGATCTGCACCGGCATCGCCGAGTAGCCGTCCGCGCCGAACGGCGTCGGGTCGAAGGTGACGAAGACCGTGGCGCCGACCAGCAGCAGCGGCGCCGTCTCCCCCAGCGCCCGCGAGACGGCGAGGATCACGCCGGTGGCGATGCCGGGAACCGAGGCGGGCAGGACCTGGGTGCGGATCGTCTGCCACTTGGTCGCGCCCAGCGCCAGCGATCCCTGGCGAATCGAGTCGGGCACCGCCCGGATCGCCTCGCGGGCTGCGATGATCACCATCGGCAGCACCAGCAGCGCCAGGGTCAGGGCAGCGGCGGCGAGGATGAAGCCGAGGTCGAGCGGGCCGCGGACGATGAAGGCGAGCCCGAGGATTCCGTAGATGATCGAGGGGACCGCGGCGAGGTTCTGGACGTTGACCTCGATCACCGTGTTCCACCAGCGCGAGCGGTCGGCGTACTCCTCGAGGTAGAGCGCCGCGCCGATCCCGACCGGGACCACGAAGAGGATCACCCCGGCGATCAGCTGCAGCGAACCGACGATCGCCGGCCGGTAGCCGGCTTTCTCCGGGAACGCGGTCGAGGGAGGGTTTGTGAAGAGGTCGGGGCTGAGCGCCGAGGAGCCCTTGGCGAAGGCCTGGACCAGCAGGGCGACCAGGCCGGCGAGGGCGATCGCGACCGCCGCCAGCAGCAGGCCCGCGAAGACCGCGTTGCGGATCACGTCGCCGCGCGGCTGTTCGCGCAGCATCGCCTGGGTCGTGGCCCGGGCGCCGGCAACGGCGAGGCGGTTGCGCGGCGAGAGCGCCCCCGACCCGGCGCTCATCGGACGTCTCACTCGTAGACCTCGCGGTACCTGCGGACGAGGCGGATGCTGGCCACGTTCATGACCAGGGTCATCGCGAACAGCACGGTGCCGACCGCGAACACAGATTTGTAGTCGACCGAGCCGGTCGAGATGTCGCCGGTCGCGGTGGTGGCGACGTAGGCCGTCATCGCCTGGATCGCCTCGACCGGGTTGAAGGTCGGGTTGGGGGTCGAGCCGGCGGCGAGGACGACGATCATCGTCTCCCCCACGGCTCGCGAGATTCCCAGCACGATCGAGGCGACGATTCCCGACAGCGCCGCCGGGAAGATCACCCGGACCGCCACCTTGGCTTTGGTCGCGCCGAGCGCGTAGGCGCCCTCGTGGAGGCCGCGCGGCACCGCGGACATCGCGTCCTCGGAGATCGAGGCGATGATCGGGACGATCATCAGGCCGATCCCGAGGCCCGCCGCGAGGGCCATGAACGGCTTGCCTTCGGCGCCGCCGAGGAAGTCGCCGGGCCAGACCGGGACGATGATCTCGGGGAGGATGAAGCTGACCGCGAAGAACCCGATCGCCACCGTCGGGATCCCGGCGAGGACCTCCAACGTCGGCTTGACGATCTTGCGGACCCGCCGCGAGGCGTACTCGCTGAGGTAGACGGCGGTCCCGAGCCCGATCGGGATCGCGAACAGCATCGCCCAGAGGGTGACGTTGAGGGTGCCGATCACGATCCCCAGGACGCCGAAGCTGGGCGGCTCGAACTGAGGCGTCCAGTCGGTCCCGAACAGGAACTCGTCGATCGGGACGATCTCGAAGAAGCCGATCGTCGGGCCGATCAGGGAGATCACGATCGCGGTCGTGGTCAGCACCGAGAGGGCGCCGCAGAGACCCAGCCCCCACTGGATGGCCTTCTCGCCGTAGCGCGTGCTCGACGCCTGGAGCCGGCGGGGCGGCCTCCCCGCCGGCTCCGTCGCGATCGTGTCCCGCTTGCTCATCGCTACTGCGGCGACCGCTAGAGGCCGATCTTTTCGGCGGCGGCTTCCGATTTGGCCAGCTGCCCTTCGGTCAGCGGGATGTAGCCGACCGCTTCGGCGATGCCGTTGACGTTGTCGAGGTAGTAGCGGACGAACGCCTTCACCTGCGGTTCCTTCAGGCCCTTGTCGCTCGGGTAGATGAACAGCGGGCGACTGAGCGGGGTGTAGCTGTCGTCCTGGGCGGTTTCGGCCGAGGGGGAGACGCAACCTTTCCCGCCGTCGACTTCGAGCGCCTTCAGCTTGCCTTCGTTCTCCCGGTAGAAGGAGAAGCCGGCATAGCCCATGCCTCCGGGCGCGCCCGCGACGCCTTTGACGGTCGCGTTGTCGTCCTCGCCGACGTTGTTGTAGTCCTTGCGGGTGACCCCCTCCTCACCGTTGATCGCTTCGGTGAAGTAGTCGAAGGTGCCCGAGTCGGTGCCGGGGCCGAACAGCGCCAGCTCCTCATCGAAGTCCTCTTTCAGACCCGGGACTTCGCTCCAGCTGGAGACGTTCGAACCCGGGCCCCAGATCGCGTTGAGCTGATCCACGGTCAGGCACTGGACGGGGTTCTCGTTGTTGATCATCACCGTCAACGCATCGGTGGCGACGCGCACCTCCTCGAAGGCGACGCCGGCTTTCTCGCAGGCTTCTTCCTCTTCGGGCTCGATCGCCCGCGAGGCGTCGCTGATGGCGGTCTCCCCGGCGCAGAATTTTTCGAAGCCGCCGCCGGTGCCCGACGTACCCACCGTCACCCGGACGCCGGGGTTTTCGGCCATGAACCGCTCGGCGATCGCTTCGCTCAACGGGGCCACGGTGCTGGAGCCGTCGATGCGGATCGAGCCGGCCACGTCGCCGCCTCCGCCGCTGGCGTTGGAACTGTCGTCGTCGCTGCTGGTGCCACATGCGGCAATCCCCAGCGCGAGCACCGCCGCGGCACCTATCGCCGCGAGCCACTTGGAGCGTTTCACTCTGTCCGTCTCCTTCTCGTCGTTCACTTGGGTCACGGCCTCCCAGGCCGGGTCGCCAGCACCCTCGCAGCGGACTGCGCCGACCTTGTTACCTGCGTGTGTCGGACCCGTGAAAAGGGTGTGAACAGGCCACGCAGGAAGCCCGCCGCCGGTCCCGCAGAGGACTGGCGAGCTACCTGGGAGCGGAGACGGGCGCTTTGGGGCGCGCGGCCGGCGCCGACGGCGCCGCGGAGAGATCCGCCGGCGGGGCGTCGGGGACGATGTCGGCAGGGGGCTCGGGATCGAACCGGTAGCCGATGCCAAAGTGCGTGTGGATGTAGGCCCAGCCCGGCGAGCCGCGCTCCAGCTTCTGCCGCAGCTTGCGGACGAAGACGTCGACCGAGCGATCGCCGTGGGCCATCGCGTAGCCCCAGACCCGCTGGTAGATCGCCTCGCGCTCGAGGACCTGGCCGCGAGCCTCGGCAAGCAGCTGCATCAGCTCGAACTCGCGGCGGGTCAGGTCGAGGCTGGCGCCGTTGACGAATGCCTGGAAGCGGTCGGGCCGGATCTCGATCTCGCCGGCGACCAGCGGCCCGGCGCCAGCGTCGGACCGGCCGCGGCGGCGGCGCGAGGCGGCTTCGATCCGGGCCATGGCCTCCTCGGGGTGGCAGGGCTTGGCAATCCAGTCGTCGACGCCGAGGCGCAGGCCACGAACCCTTTGGGCGACGGTCGAGCGCCCGGTGCAGACGACGATGCCGAGCTCCGGCATCGCGGCGCAGACCCTCTCGAGATAGCCGGTCCCGTCTTCGCCGAGCAGCTCGGGGTCGACCAGGAGCGCGTGAAGCTTCATCGCCACCAGCTCCTCGGGCGGGATCGCGCCGGCCACCTGGCGCAGCTGCCAGCCGGCCGCTTCGGCGCGCTTGGCCAGAACCGTGACGAAGCCCGTATCGCCGTCGATCACTGCCAGGCGGATGTTCTGCTGGGGGCTCGGGGACCGCAATTCAGGGCGATTGTAGGCAGTCGGCATCGCGGAATCTCCCCGTTTACAGGATTTTCACAGGTGGCTCACGCCGAAATTGCGGCAAAGCGGCCTTCACCGGGGGCCGGTGCGCTAGATTGCCGAGCCGTGAAGCGAGCGCTCGCAATCATGCTCTCGATCTGGGCCACGATGCTGGTCGCCGCCCCCGCCGCCTTCGCCGAGAACGGCGTCGGTCTGGCCGGCCCGACCACCGACAAGACGGTCACCTTCTTCTGCTTCGGCGTGATCGCCTTCTTCGCCGCGCTGCCGATCGTCCTCTCGCTGATCCAGCGCCACCTCGAGAAGCGCAAGGAACAGCGCACCGCTGACCTTTCGCGGCTCGGCTAGGTAAGCCGGAATCCGCTTAACAAGCGTTTCTCGGTCTCGCCCTCGACACGGGCGACGACTTCGACCTTGCCCTCCAGCGGGGTGCCGCGGATCTTCGTCGCCAGCAGGTCGTCGACCTGAAAGATGCCGGCGGAGTTGTTGAGGTCGATCTCGATCCGCACCGGGTGGTCCTCGCCGGCCTCGATCCGGACCCCGTCGATCGCCGCGGCGGAGATCGAGTGGATGCCCTCCTGGCCGGCCTCGAGCGGCAGGCGGCTGCGCCCCTGGGCCATGTCGAGGGCGTCGGCGACCCGCACCACCCCGCCCTCGACCGTGTAGGGCTGGCCGCGGCGGCGGTGACCGATGATCGCGTGGAGGATCTCGCTGACGATCACGGTCCGGGCCGGCTGCCGGTAGGAATCGGCGAGCAGGCGGTCGAGCGCGCCCCCGGCGAGGAAGAGGCTGTACTCCTCGTGGTCGGCGCGGTGGATCGACATGCCGACGTCGTGCAGCAGCGCCCCGCCGGCGACGACGACCTCGGCGTCGCGCGGCGACATCCCGTGGTCGCTGACCACCGCCGGCTCGACGCCGCCTTTGACCAGAAGCCGCAGCACCCGCAGGGAGATGTTGAGGACGATCTGCATGTGGACCCAGCTGTGGTCCGACATGCCGAGGCGCTCGGCGTTGACCTGGGCCATGTACCACCAGGCCCGCACCTGCGGGTCGGCGTTGACCGCGGTCAGGAAGCTCTCCAGCTTGCGGTTGCCGCGGGTCGGCGCCCGCACCTGCGCCTCGGCGACCGCATCCTTGGGTGGTTTTCGCTGCGGCCCGGCGGGATCGGGCGCCGGTATCTGGTCCTCAGCCATCGGCCCGCATCGTGGCAGCCGCAGCGGCGTTCCTGCTGATCAGCCGCAGACGGGCCAGGGGCTGGAACCGGACTGCGTGTAGAGCAACGCCGCCCGGTAGTCCTGCTCGGCCTCAGCGGCGGCGGCCGGGTCGCCGCTGCCGCCGACCGCTTCCCAGGTGCCGTAGCTGAACTGGTATTTGCCGCGGTAGCTGCCGTCGGCGGAGACGATCGTCGGGTCTCCCCCAGACTCGCAGGCGGCGATCGATTCCAGCGTCGCCATCGAGACGCCGCCGGGCAGCTCGGCGAAGGCTTCGCGGCGCTCGCGGCGGGCGTCGGCGCGTTCCTCCTGGCGGATCTCCGCGGCGGCATCGTGGACGAGGCGCTGGAAGCGTTCGATCGGTCGCCGCAGCGGCGCGATCGTCACCGGCTTGGCGTCGGCGACGGCGATACCGGTCGGGCGGTCGGCATCATCGCCGGCGGCGAGGGCCGTGGCGGGGACCGCCAGGGCGAGGGCAAGGACAGGGACGATATGTGAGCGTTTCGTGAGCAAGCGCGGAACCCTGGAGGGATTCCGGCCCGCTGAGTGTGCGCGCGGTCACATTGCAACCGGACTTGGAGCCGATCCGCACTTGCCCAGGCACGATCGGTCGCTTGCGCCGCCGAGGAAATCGCCATCATCCCGGCGGTGTCCCAGGATTCGACGACGCGTCTACTGCTGGCCTGCCCGGACCGGCCCGGCCTGATCGCCGCCGTCAGCGGCTTCCTCGCCGATGCCGGTCTCAACATCGTCGACGCCGACCAGCACTCCACCGAGGAGGGCCGCTTCTTCATGCGGATGGTCTTCGACGCGTTGCCGGAGGCGGAGCGCGAGGAGATCGAGCGCCGCTTCGCTGAGGAGCTGGCGACGCCGCTGCGGATGGACCACCACTTCGCCGAGTCGAGCCACCGCAAGCGGGTGGCGGTGATGGTTTCGCGCGAAGACCACTGCCTCTCCGACCTGCTCTGGCGCTGGCGCAGCGGCGAGCTTGGCGGCGAGCTGGTCGCGGTCGTCTCCAACCACCCCGACCACGCCGCCCAGGTCGAATCGGTGGGACTGCCCTTCCACCACGTCCCGGTCGAGCCGGGGGGAAAGGAACTGGCCGAGCGCCACATCCTCGAGCTGCTCGGCGACCAGGTCGAGCTGCTCGTCCTCGCCCGCTACATGCAGATCCTCTCGGACGGCTTCCTCCGCGAGCTGGAGGCACCGGCGATCAACATCCACCACAGCTTCCTGCCCGCCTTCGTCGGCGCCGACCCCTACCGCCGCGCCCACGAGCGCGGGGTGAAGCTGATCGGCGCCACCGCGCATTACGTCACCGCCGAGCTCGACGCCGGACCGATCATCGACCAGGACGTGACCCGGGTCAGCCACAGCGACGAGGTCGCCGACCTGGTCCGGATCGGCCGCGACATCGAGCGGGTCGTGCTGGCCAGGGCGGTGATGGCCCACCTCGACGACCGCGTCCTCCTCGACGGCGACCGCACGATCGTCTTCTAGACCATGCCGCCGCCCGGCCCTCGCGCCCCCGCAGCTCTTCAGGCGATTGCCTACGCGCGCAACCCGCTCGGCTTCCTCGCTCAGTGCCAGCGCCGCTACGGCGACATCTTCACGGTGCGCTTCCCCTACTTCGGGCAGATCGTCTATGTCGCCCGGCCCGACCTGGTCAAAGCGGTCTTCACCGGCTCGCCCAGCGTCTTCCACGCCGGCGAGGCCAACGCGACGGTGCTGGAGCCGGCCCTCGGGCCGAACTCGGTGCTGACCCTCGACGACGAGCCGCACATGCGCCAGCGCAAGCTGCTGCTGCCGCCCTTCCACGGCGAGCGGGTGCGGCGCTACGGCGAGCTGATCGTCGCCGTGACCCGGGAGGAGATGGAGAGCTGGCCGGTCGGCGAGCCCTTCGCGATGCGGCCGCATACGCAGCGGATCACCCTGGCGGTGATCCTCAAGGCGGTCTTCGGCGTCCACGACGAGGACCGCCGCCAGCGGGCCGAAGCCCTGATCGACGAGTTTGCTCGCCGCGTCGGCCTGATCACGTCCTTCCCGTTCCTGCGCCGGAGCCTCGGGCGGTTCAGCCCCTGGGCGCGGTTCGTGCGCTCACGGGAAGCGCTCGACGCCTTCATCTACGAGGAGATCGCCCTGCGCCGCTCCGAACCGGGCCACGAGGAGCGCGACGACGTGCTCTCGCTGCTGCTCGGCGCCCGAGACGAGGAGGGCGAGCCGATGACCGACCGGGAGCTGCGCGACGAGCTGGTCACGGTGCTCGGCGCCGGCCACGAGACGACCGCGACCGGGCTGGCCTGGGCGGTCGAGCGACTGACCCGCAACCCGCGGGTGCTGGAGCGGCTGCGGGCCTCGCTCGCCGCCGGCGAGGAGGACTACATGGCGGCGACGGTCAAAGAGACGCTGCGGGCGCGCCCGGTGATCGTCGACGTCGCCCGCAAGCTGAAGGCGCCGGCGACGATCGGCGAGTACGAGCTGCCGGCCGGAACCTTCGTGCTGCCGGCGATCGCCGCCCTCCACTACCGGGAGGACGTCTTCCCCCAGCCGGAGCGGTTCCGGCCCGAGCGGTTCCTCGACGGCAAGGCCGACAACTACGCCTGGATCCCCTTCGGCGGCGGCGTCCGCCGCTGCATCGGCGCCGCCTTCGCCGAATACGAGATGCGGACGATCCTGCGCGAGTTCGTCGAGCGGGCCGAGCTGCGCCCCGCCGAGCCGGTGGCGGAGAAGGTCAGGGTCCGCAACATCACCCTGGCTCCGGCGCGCGGCGGCCGGGTCGTGCTCGAGCGACCGCTCGGCTCACCGGCCTGAGCCCTCCTAGCGGGTCAGCCTGACCGTCCGCTTCGCCTTGCTGACCCTGCCGTCCCCGAAATCCCAGTCGTAACGGGCCACGGCGCCGTCCGAGTCCGACG
>CAMPIP010000040.1 GCA_946886425.1 uncultured Actinomycetes bacterium | reverse complement strand
TCCTCAACGACGTCTCGAACGCCGCGATCGGCTTCGAGAGCGGGGAAAACGAGGTCACCCTGATCGAGAAGGAGGGCGAGACCGAGATCCCGATCGCCTCCAAGGACAGCGTCGCCGAGGCGATCCTCGACAAGGTCGACGGCATTCGGACCAAAGAGGCGCTGCCCCGCGAATAGAGCGGGCTATACTGGCCTCAAGCTTTTCCATCCCAATGCGGTGTCGAGAAGTGGGCCTGGCCCACTTTTTTTTCGGCCCCGAACCAGGCATGACCGACCTCCAGCAAGACATTCAGCAGCAGCTATCCGGCCTCGATCCCGAAATCGAGGTGGTTGCCGTCGAGCAGCCGCGGACCGACACGCTTCGCCTCTTCATCGACCATCCCAACGGCGTCGACCTGGGGCTCTGCGAGCGCGTCACCAAGCACCTCCAGCACCTCCTCGCGGACCACTCGCTGGAGGTCTCATCGCCTGGCCCCAAGTACCGCGACCGCAGCAGGACTTCCAAGAGCAAGGAGCAGGTTCAGTGAGCAAAGAGATCGTCGACGCCGTCAAAGCTCTCGAGCAGGAGAAGGGAATCTCCGCCGACAAGCTGATGGACGCCCTCGAGGACGCGCTCCTCTCGGCCTACAAGAAGACGCCGGGGGCGGCCAAATACGCCCGCGTCGACCTCGATCACGAAACCGGGGACTTTCGCGTCTTCGAACTGATCCTGCCGCCGGAGCTGGAGGAGAAGCTGCTGGCCGAGGCCGCCGAGCAGCAGGAGGAGGAAGAGCGCCAGGTCGATCCCGAGACCGGCGAGCTGCGCGAGCCCGAGGATCCCGAGCTCGACCCGGAGATGATCGCTCCTTACGAGGACCAGATCTCGACCAGCGACGTCACCCCCGAAGACTTCGGCCGGATCGCCGCCCAGACCGCCAAGCAGGTGATCCTGCAGCGGATCCGTGAGGCCGAGCGGCAGATGATGTACGACGAGTACCAGGACCGGGTCGGCGAGCTGATCACCGGGATCATCCAGCAGTCCGACAAGCGCTACACGCTGGTCCAGCTCCGCGAGCGGGTCGAGGCGCTGCTGCCGAAGTCCGAGCAGGTCTACAACGAGCGCTACGACCACGGGATGCGCGTCAAGGCCGTGATCACCGACGTCTCGGACTCGACCAAAGGGCCGGCGATCGTCGTCTCCCGCCGCAGCCCGGAGCTGATCAAGAGCCTCTTCGAGCTCGAGGTGCCGGAGATCGCCGACAAGCTGGTCGAAATCGTCGGCGTCGCCCGCGAGCCCGGCTACCGCTCCAAGATCGCCGTCGTCTCCCACGCCGAAGGGGTCGACCCGGTCGGCGCCTGCGTCGGCCCGCGCGGCTCGCGAGTGCGGATGGTCGTCTCCGAGCTGCGCGGCGAGAAGATCGACATCATTCCCCACAACGACGAGCCGGCCCGCTTCGTCGCCAAAGCGCTCTCGCCGGCCCGCGTGCGCGAGGTGATCGTCGACGATGAAGAGCGCCAGGCGACCGTGATCGTCCCCGACGACCAGCTCTCGCTGGCGATCGGCCGAGACGGCCAGAACGCCCGTCTCGCCGCCCGTCTGACCGGCTGGCGCGTCGACATCAAGTCCGAGACCGAGTTCGCCTCCGAGGAAGTCGAGATGGAGATAGAGGGCGAGGAACAGTCCGACGGCCACTGCATGGCGGTCCTGACCACCGGTCGCCGCTGCCCGAACGCGGCGGTGCCGGGCTCGACCTACTGCGGCCTGCCGACCCACCAGGCGCTCTCGCGCTTCGAGACCAGCCAGGTGGCGATCCTCGCCGACGTCTCCGAAGCCGAGATCGAGATCCTCGCCGACCCCGATGGCGACGAGGGCCAGGTCAACGAGATCGTGGCGCGGGCGTCCGCGAACTTCGTCGAGGAGCCATCCTCCGCACCACCCGCGGACGAAGCCGCCGAGGCCGGCTCCTCTGAGATAGCGGCCCCCGAGGCGGGTGACGGCGATGCTCCGGCTGAGGAGAAGGTCGCCGAGGAGGCGGAGCAGGCTTAGTGGCTAAGAAGCGGGTTCACGAGATCGCGAAAGCGCAAGGCGTCAGCTCGAAGGAGCTGCTGGCGGCGCTGAAGGCTGCCGGCGTCGAGGCCAAGGCCGCGGCTTCCAGTGTCGAGGAGGCCGATGCGCTGAAGGCGATCCAGGCCGCCAAGGGGAACGGCGGCGCCCAGGCGACCGCGGCACCGGCGAAGCCGGCGCCGAGCGGGGCCGCTCCGGCCCCCCAGCAGCCGGCGGCGCCCCCCAAAGCCCCGGCTGAGAATGCCGCTCCGCCCAAAGGGGCGCCAAAAACCTCCACCAAACCCGTGCGCGCCGCCGGTGCGCAGGGGGGCGGGGGCGGCGGTACCGCCGCTTCGAAAAAACGCCGGGTCGTGATCGACTCGCAGGCCGCCCGGCGCGACCAGATGGGCGGCCCGCCCCCGCAGCGGCCGCCGCGCCGCCGCGGCGGTCGTCGCCGCAGGCCGTTGCTGGAGGAGCCGCCGATGGGTCCGACGACGCCCGCCGAGCCCGAGGCGACCAAGGTCAACTCCGGCGCCACCGTCCGCGAGGTCGCCGAGTCGCTTGGCCTGGCCCCGGCCGAGGTGATCAAAAAACTGATGATGATGGGCGAGATGGCGACGCTCACCCAGACCCTCACCGATGAGTCGGTGAAGGCGATCGCGGACGAGTACGACCGCAAGATCGAGATCGTCACCGCCGCCGAGGAGGAGCCCGAGGAGCCGCAGTTCGCCGACGCCGAGGAGGACCTCACCGACCGTCCGCCCGTGGTCACGATCATGGGCCACGTCGATCACGGCAAGACCTCGCTGCTGGACGCGATCCGCGAGACCGAGGTCGCCGCGGGCGAGGCTGGCGGCATCACCCAGCACATCGGCGCCTATCAGGTGCACCACGACGAGAAGACGATCACCTTCCTCGACACCCCCGGTCACGCCGCCTTCACGGCGATGCGTGCCCGCGGGGCCAAGGTCACCGACGTCGCCGTCGTGGTCGTCGCCGCCGACGACGGCGTCATGCCGCAGACCAAAGAGGCGATCGACCACGCCCGCGCCGCCGACGTGCCGATGCTGATCGCGGTCAACAAGGTCGACAAAGAGGGCGCCCAGCCCGACCGGGTCCGCAACGAGCTCGCTCAGGAGGGCCTCAGCCCGGAGGAGTGGGGCGGCGACACCGTCTTCTGCGACGTCTCGGCCAAGACTCACCAGGGCCTCGACAACCTGCTCGACATGATCCTGCTGGTGACCGAGCTCGAGGAGCTCGGCGCCAACCCCGACGCGCCGGCCTCCGGCACCGTGATCGAGTCCCAGCTCGACCCCGGCCGCGGCCCCGTCGTCACCGTCCTCGTCCAGCGCGGCACCCTGCGGGTCGGCGATTCGCTGGTCGCCGGGCCGCAGTGGGGCCGGGTGCGGGCGATGCAGGACTTCACCGGCGCTCGCGTCGAGGCCGCCGATCCCGGCATGCCGGTCGAGGTGCTCGGCTTCGACGGAGTCAGCGACGCCGGCGAGTTCGTCCAGGCGGTCGAGAACGACCGCCGCGCCCGCCAGCTCGCCCAGGAGCGCGCCAACCGCCTCAAGACCGAGGCCCTGGCCCGTCGCCAGGCCCGCAAGGTCAGCCTCGACGAGGTCTTCGCGCGCGCCCAGGAGGGCGACATCAAGGAGCTCAACATCGTCCTCAAGTCCGACGTCGCCGGCTCTCTGGAGGCGCTCCAGGACGAGATCGCCAAGGTCCCGCAGGAGCGGGTCGCGATCAACATCATCCACTCGCAGACCGGGGGCATCAACGAGTCCGACGTGATGCTCGCCTCGGCCTCCGACGCGATCATCATCGGCTTCAACGTGCGCCCCCTGGCCGACGCGCGCCGCGCCGCCGAGCGAGAGGGCGTCGACGTTCGCACCTACTCGGTCATCTACAAAATCACCGAGGATCTGCGTAACGCGATGGAGGGCCTGCTGGAGGCCGTCGAGGTCGAGGAGACCGTCGGCGAGGCCGAGATCAAACAGACCTTCAAAGCCTCCAAGGTCGGCCGCATCGCCGGCTGCCTGGTCACCGAGGGCAAGGCCGTTCGCGCCGCCAACATCCGCCTGATCCGCGAGGGCACCGTCATCTGGACCGGCAAACTCGCCTCTTTGCGTCGTTTCAAAGATGACGTGCAGGAAGTCGAGGAAGGCCAGGAGTGCGGCGTCGTCCTCGACGGCTACGCTGACGTCAAGGAGGCGGACGTGCTCGAGTTCTTCCAGACCAAACAGGTCGAGCAAACGCTGGAGTAGGATGGCCGGCCCCCGCATGCGGCGCATCAACGAGGTGCTTCGCGAGGTCGTGGGGGCGGCGATCTCAAGCGATTTGAGCGACCCCCGTATCGGCTTCACGACCGTGACCTCTGTAGAGACGAGCCCCGATCTGCGCCACGCCAAGGTGTTCGTCAGCGTGCTCGGCGACGAGGAGGCCCGCGAGGCGACGCTCGCAGGCTTGCGCTCTTCGCACGGCGTGATCCAGGCACGGATTGCCGCCGAGACGCGGATGAAGCGGACCCCGACCCTGACCTTCCATTACGACAACACCGTCGAGCAAGGGGTGCGGATCTCCCACCTCCTCGACGACGGTGCCGACGGGGAGGAACCGCGATGAGCGAGGCGCCGCCGATCCTCACCACCGACCTGGAGACGGTCGCCGCCGAGCTGCGCAATCGCGACCGCTTCCTGCTCACCGCCCACGAGGGGCCCGACGGCGACGCGCTCGGCTCGCTGCTGGGCATGCACCAGCTGCTGCGGTTGCTCGGCAAGGACTCGGTGATGTTTCTCGCCGCCAAGGAGTTCCCGCTGCCGGTCGAGTACCGCTTCCTGCCCCTCGAGGAGGTCTTCCACGAGCCGCCCGCCGACATGGCCGACCGCACCGTGGTCTTCCTCGACTGCGGCAACATCGACCGCATGCCGGTCGACTTCCTCACCGAAGGCGGCAACACCGTCATCAACATCGACCACCACCACGACAACACCCGCTTCGGCGACTACAACCTGGTCCAGGTCGGCGCCTCGAGCACCGCCGAGATCGTCTACGACCTCGCCGTCCTGCTCGGCGTGAGGCTGACCTCCGAGATGGCCTCGGCCCTCTACGTCGGCCTCGTCACCGACACCGGCAAGTTCATGTACGAGAGCACGACGGCCCACACCCACCGGGTCGTCGCCGAGTTGATCGAAGCGGGGGTCGACATCGACGACACCTACCGGCGACTCTACGAGCACGTGCCCCTGGAGAAGGTGCGGCTGGTCTCGCGGGCGCTCGACCAGATCCACCGCTACTGCGACGAGCGGCTGGTGATGACCTACATCACCAGCGCCGATTACAAGGCGACCGGGGCGGGGGAGGAGATGACCGAGGGGGTGATCGACCACCTGCGCTCGATCGATGGCGCCAAGGTCGCCGCCGTGGTCCGCGACCTCGGCGAGCGCGGCCGCGCCGCCCGCAAGGTCAGCCTCCGCTCCAGCGAGGGTGACGTCGACGTCTCGGCGATCGCCCGCAAGCGCGGCGGCGGCGGCCACAAGCGCGCCGCCGGCTTCTCGACCGACCTCGAGCTGGACGATCTGGCCTCGTTCCTCTGCGCCGAGGTAGTCGCCCAACTGGATCCCTAGCGATGGTCGCCGCCGACGCTGGAGGAGCGGTGCTGCTCTACGACAAGCCGGCCGGAGTGACCTCCCACGACGTCGTCGCCAAGGTCCGCCGCGAGCGCGGCTGCAAGGCCGGACACGCCGGCACCCTCGACCCCTTCGCGACCGGGCTGCTGCTGATCCTGCTCGGCAAGGCGACGAAGCTGCAGCGCTTCCTGGTCGGTTTGCCGAAGACCTACCTGGCGACCGCCCGGCTCGGCTGGCGCTCCAGCACCGGCGATCCCGACGGCGAGCTGACCGAGACCGGCCGCGTTTCCGGCTCTCTGGAGCTGCCGACCGGGACGGTCCGCCAGCGGGTGCCGATGACCTCGGCGGTGCGGGTAGGCGGCGAGCGCCTCTACAGGAAGGCGCACCGCGGCGAAGCCGTGGAAACGCCGGAGCGGGACGTCGAGGTCTACGCCGCCGAGCTGCTCGGGGCCGAGGGCGAGACGGCCCGCTACGAGATCGAGTGCTCGGCCGGGACCTACGTGCGGACCCTGATCGAGACCCTCGGCGACGCCTACTGCGCCGAGCTGCGCCGCACCGCGATCGGGCCCTTCCGGGTCGAGAACGCCGGCGAAGAGCTGCCGGCGGCGCGGGTGGCGGAGATGGTCCCCGCCGTCGGGATGGCGCTCCGATGAGCATCGAGGTCACCTCGCTGCCCGACGCGAAGCCGCGGTCGCGCCACGTCGCGATCGGCACCTTCGATGGCGTCCATCTCGGCCACCAGGTGGTGATCGACGACGCCGACACCGTCCTCACCTTCGACCCGCATCCGCTCGAGGTTCTCCATCCGGCGGCGCTGCCGAAACTGATCATGCCGTTCTCGGTCAAGCGCGACGTGATCGAGGGCCTCGGCGTCCGCGAGCTCGTCGTGATCCCCTTCGACGCCGAGTTCGCCAAGCGCAGCGCCGAGGACTTCATCGAGCACGTCCTGGTCGAGACGCTGACCGCCGAGCGCGTCTCGGTCGGCGAGAACTTCCGCTTCGGAGCGAAGGCGAAGGGGGACCCAACGATGCTGGCCGCCCATCCGGAGTTCGAGACCCGGGTGACGCCGCTGGTCGAGGTCGACGGCGAGACCGTCTCCTCGACCCGGATCCGCGCCCTGGTCGCCGCCGGCGACATGGAGCGCGCTCGCCACTGTCTGGGCGCCCCCTTCATGGTCGAGGGCGAAGTCGTGACCGGCGACCAGCGCGGCCGCGAGCTCGGCTTCCCGACCGCCAACATCGTCCCCGACGACCGCCTGGCGATCCCCGGCCACGGCGTCTATGCCGCCTTCGCCAACGGCGTCCCGGCCGCGGTCAACGTCGGCATCCGGCCCACCTTCGAGACCGGCCGCGGCGTCCTCATCGAGACCTATCTGATCGACCGCGAGGAAGACCTCTACGGCACGACCCTGCGCGTCGCCTTCGTGGAGCGGTTGCGGGGAGAGAAGCGCTTCCCCGACGCCGAGCAGTTGATCGCGCAGATGCGCGAGGATGTCGCGGACGCGAAGCGCGTCTGTGGTAGCTTCCAGCGGCCGTGACCCGCCGGGTGACGGCGTTTTTATGAGCCTGACGAAAGAGAAAAAGAGCGAGCTGATCGGCAAGTACGGTCGCGCCGATGGCGACACCGGCTCCGCCGAGGTTCAGGTCGCCCTGCTCACCGAGCGCATCAACGACCTCACCGAGCATCTCCGCACCCACGCCAAAGACCACCACTCGCGGCGCGGGCTGCTGATGCTGGTCGGCAAGCGCCGCCGGATGCTGCGCTACCTCGAGCGCACGGACCTCGAGCGCTACCGCGCTCTAGTCGCCGACCTCGGCCTGCGTCGATGATCGCGGTCGGGGAGAGCGCCCCCGACTTCAGTCTCCGCGACCAGGACGGCGAGCAGGTCTCGCTGGCCGATTTCCGCGGGCGGAAGGTGATGTTGGTCTTCTACCCGTTCGACTTCAGCCCGGTCTGCTCCGACCAGCTCTCGCTGTACCAGGAGGTCAAGCCGGAGATCGAGGCAAAGGGAGTGACCCTGGTCGGCGTCAGCGTCGACAGCCCCTACGCCCACAAGGCCTTCCAGGAGAAGCTCGGCATCGACGCCACCCTGCTTGCCGACTTCGAGCCGAAGGGCGATGTCGCCCGCGCCTACGGCTCCTATCTCGACGGCCCCGGGATGGCCAACCGCACCCTCGTCCTCGTCGACGAGGAGGGCAGGGTCGCCTGGACCTACGAATCGCCGACCCCCGGCGAGTTCCCCGGCGCCAACGTCATCTTCGACGCCCTCGCCTAGCGGCGGGATGAACGAGCTGACCAGCGCCCCGGTGCCGCCGCTGGGGCCGGAGGACCACGTTCGTGGCGAGGGAGAGCTGCTCATGGTCTATGCCGACCTGGCCTGCCCGCACTGCGCGGCGGCCTGGGCGGAGATCAAGGCCCGGCCGAACCGCGTCGCCTTCCGGCACTTCCCGGTTGCCAGCAAGCACCCGCGCGCTCCGGCCCTGCACGCCGCCGCGGAGGCGGCCGGCCGCCAGGGTGCCTTCTTCGCGATGGTCGACTCGCTCTACGCCGACCCCGCCCACGTCGACGATCCCCACCTCTGGCGCCGGGTCGAGGAGCTCGGCCTCGACCTCGATCGCTTCGAGGCCGACCGCCGCTCGGAGGCGGTCGCGGCCCGGGTGAAGCGCGATTTCGCGTCCGGGATCCGCGCCGGGGTCACGACCACGCCGGCGCTGTTCTAGGGTCTGGGGGAATGGAGCCCTCGCCCAGCTTCGCGGCCCATGAGGTCGACCTGCACGGTCACCACGCGATCTACCGCGAAGTGGGAGAGGGACCGACCGTGGTCCTGATCCACGGGATGATCAACTCCTCGCGGCACTGGGAAGAGGTGGCGCTGCGGCTGGCGCCGTCGCACCGGGTCATCGCCCCCGACCTGATCGGCCACGGCGACTCGGCTACCCCGCGCGGCGACTACTCGCTCGGCGCCCACGCGGCCAGCATTCGCGACCTGCTGGCAACGATCGGGGTGGAGCGGGCGACGATCGTCGGCCACTCGCTCGGCGGCGGCGTCGCGATGCAGTTCTTCTACCAGTTCCCCCAGCGCACCGAGCGGCTTGTCTTGATCTCCAGCGGTGGCCTCGGGCCCGAGGTCAGCCCGCTGCTGCGCGGCGCGGCCCTGCCCGGCGCGGCGACCCTGCTGCGGGCCGCCACCAACCGGGCGCTGGTCTCCGGCCTGGCCGGGGCGGGGGCGAGGATGCGCGCCGCCGGGCACGGCAAGGGCGTCTACCTGGAGGCGGTGGCGCGGGCGCTGCGGCCGCTGCAGGAAGCGGGCTCCCGACAGGCGTTCCTGGAGACGCTGCGGGCGGTGATCGACATCCACGGCCAGCGGGTCAGCGCCCGCGACCGGCTTTACCTGCTGGGCGAGATGCAGACGCTGATCGTCTGGGGCGGGCGCGACCGCACGATCCCGATCGAGCACGGCCGCGAAGCCCACGACGCGATCCTCCACAGCCGTTTCGAGACGCTGCCCCGGGCGGCCCACTTCCCGCTGCTCGAAGACCCCGAGGGTCTGGCGGCGATCCTCGCCGATTTCCTGGCGACGACTCGGCCGGTCCGGATCGACGACTCCAGCTGGGGGTCGGTGATTGCGGGCCGGGCCCGTGGCAGGCTGAGGTCGGTTGCATGACCTGTACTCTCCCCCGTGAAAGAGAACGCGAGTTCTGAAAGCAATTGGCTGCCAACCGGGCAGCCGGAGGTAACAACTAAATGAGCATGTTTGACGTAAGCCGGGTTTCGGTGGATGTCGGCGATAGCCAGATTTCCTTCGAGACGGGCAAACTCGCGAAGCAGGCGGGTGGCGCGGTCGTGGTTCGGGCCGGCGACACGATGGTGCTCTGCACCGCAACCGTCGGCAGCCTGCGCGACGTGGACTTCCTTCCGCTCACCGTCGACATCGAGGAGCGGATGTACGCCGCCGGCAAAATCCCCGGCTCCTTCTTCCGTCGCGAGGGCAAATCCAGCGAGAAGGCGACGCTGACCGCGCGCATGATCGACCGTCCGATCCGCCCGCTCTTCCCCAAGGGCTGGCACTACGAGACGCAGCTGGTCGCGATCCCGATGTCGGTCGACCAGGTTCACCCCTACGACATCCTCGCCATGAACGGCGCCTCGGCGGCGCTGGCGATCTCCCCGGTCCCGGTTGCCGCCCACGTCGGCGCGGTCCGGATCGGCAAGCTCGACGGCGACTTCGTCGTCAACCCCGACGAGGAGACCCACGAGGAACTGGACCTGGACCTGATCGTCGCCGGCACCGACGAGGCGATCCTGATGGTCGAGGCCGGCGCCAGCGGCGTCACCGAGGCCGAGATCCTCGACGCCCTTGACATCGCCCACGGCGAAATCAAGAAGCTCTGCGCCGCGATGGAGGAGCTGCAGCAGAAGGCCGGCAAGGAGAAGATCGCGCACGAGGAGCCGCGGCTCGACGCCTCCCTGCTCGACCAGATCCGCTCCGAGTACGGCCAGGCCCTGGTCGACGCGATCGCCACCGAGGGCAAGCTCGAGCGCTACGAGGCGATCGACAAGGTCAAGGACGACGTGGTCGCCAAGTTCGCGCCCGAGGACGAGAGTGCGGATCGCGTGGCTGAGGTCAAGTCCGCTTTCGGCTCGATCGAGAAGGACATCATCCGCAAGGCGATCGCCGTCGACAAGAAGCGTCCCGACGGCCGCGCCCAGGATGAGATCCGGCCGATCGAGTGCGAGGTCGACATCTCCCCGCGCGTGCATGGCTCGGCTCTGTTCACCCGCGGCGAGACCCAGATCCTCTCCAACGTCGCTCTGGGCACGACGCGGATGGACATGCGGATCGACACGCTCGGCCTGCAGACGACCAAACGCTTCTGGCACCACTACAACTTCCCGCCCTTCTCGGTCGGGGAGGCCGGCTTCATGCGCGGCCCGAAGCGCCGCGACATCGGTCACGGCGCCCTCGCCGAGCGTGCCCTGCTGGCGACGGTTCCCGACGAAGAGTCGTTCCCGTACGTGATTCGCGCCGTCTCCGAGACGCTCGAGTCCAACGGCTCCTCCTCGATGGGCTCGGTCTGCGCCTCCTCGATGGCGCTGCAGGCCGCGGGAGTCCCGGTCAGCGCACCGGTCGCCGGCGTCGCGATGGGCCTGATCAAGGAGGGTGACGACTACATCGTCCTCACCGACATCGCCGGCGTCGAGGACCACCTCGGCGACATGGACTTCAAGGTCGCCGGCACCAAGGACGGGATCACCGCCCTGCAGATGGACATCAAGATCACCGGCGTCACCTTCGAGATCCTCGAGGACGCGCTGGAGCAGGCGCTGAAGGGCCGCCAGTTCATCCTCGGCAAGATGGCCGAGGCAATCGACGGGCCGCGGGAGAAGCTCTCCCAGCACGCCCCGGCGATCGAGTCGATCAAGATCGACCCGGAGAAGATCGGCGCCGTGATCGGCAAAGGCGGCGAAACGATCCGCGCTCTCTGCGAGGAGTTCGAAGCGGAGATCGACGTCGAGGACGACGGCACGGTGCGGATCTACGCGCCGACCGGCGAACTGGTCGACGCCTGCGTCGCCCGCATCGACTCGATGACCCGCGAGGCGGAAGTCGGCGATCGCTACAACTCGGCCAAGGTCGTGAAGACGACCACCTTCGGCGCCTTCGTCGAGCTGGTCAAGGGCACCGACGGCCTGCTTCACATCTCCAACGTGAAGCCGGGCGAGCGGGTCGACTCCGTCGACGACGTCCTCACCGCCGGCGAGGTGATCGACGTCACCGTGGTCGAGGTCGACAAGGAGCGCGGCCGGATCGGCCTGCGCCTCTCCAGCGACCCCTCGGTCGCCGGCAAATCGCCGGAGGAGCTGGCCTCGGTCGGCTCCGGCGACGGCGGCCGGCGCAACGGCGGCGACCGTGGCGGCGACCGCGGTGGTCGTGGCGGTCGCGACGGGCGGCGCCGCGAACGCGAGCGTCGCGGGTAGCTCAGTGCCTGAAGCGAAGCTGACCGAGCTCGGCTCGGGCGTCCGGATCGTGACCGAGGAGGTTCCCTCGGTCCGCTCCGTGGCGCTCGGGCTCTGGGTTCGGACCGGTTCCCGCGACGAGACGCCGGCCCAGGCCGGCGTCTCGCATTTCCTCGAGCACCTGCTGTTCAAGGGGACGGCGCGCTACTCGGCGATTGAGATCTCCGAGCGCTTCGACGGCCTCGGCGCCTCGGTCAACGCCGCCACCGGCAAGGAGACGACGCACCTGCACGCGCGTTTCCTCGACGAGCACACCGAGGACGTCTTCGACCTCCTCGCCGAGATGCTGCTCGCCCCGACCTACCCCGAAATCGACTCCGAGCGCCAGGTCGTGCTGGAGGAGATCGCGATGTACGAGGACGAGCCGCAGGACCGCGTCCACGACGTCCTCGCCGAGGCCGTCTTCGGCGCCCACCCGCTGGGCCGCCGGGTGCTGGGGGAGGCCGAGGTGATCGCCTCGATCCCGGTCCCGAACATCGAGAGCTACCGCGAGGCCCGCTACACGGGCGCGCAGATCGTCGTCGGGGCCGCCGGCCACCTCGACCACGACCGCATCGTCGCCCTGGCCGAGAAGCTGGTCGCGCCGCCGGCTGGCGGCGATGGCGCCGGCCCGGAGGTGGCGCTCGACGGCGGCGGCCGGTTCTGCTTCCACCAGAAGGAGACCGAGCAGTACCACATCTGCTTCGGGGCGCCGGGCCTGCGCCGCGAGGACGAGCGCCGCTACCCGCTGGCGGTCCTCGACGCGATCTTCGGCGGTTCGACCTCCTCGCGGCTGTTCCGCGAGGTGCGCGAGAAGCGCGGGCTCGCCTACTCGGTCGGCTCCTACAACGAGCAGTTCACCGACCAGGGCCTGGTCGCGACCTACGTCGGCACCCGCGAGGACAACGTCGAGGAGGCCTGCGCGATCATCGGCACCGAGCTGGCCCGGCTGCGCTCGGAGCCGGTCTCGGCCGAGGAGCTGACCCGGGCCAAGGAGAGCGTCAAGGGCCGCCTCGTGCTCTCCTCCGAGTCGACCGCGGCGCGGATGACGCGGATCTCGCGGGCGACCTTGTTCGGGCTGCCGATCGAAAGCCTCGACGAGATGCTCGCCAAGGTCGACGCGGTGCAGGTCGACGACCTGACCGCGCTGGCCAGCGAGCTGTACGGCGCCGAGCGGCTCTCGGCCGCCTGCGTCGGCGGCGACGAGGACCACTTCCGGCGAGCGCTGGCCCCGGTCAGCGAGGCCCTGGCGGCGGCGTGATCAAGGTTGCCGTCGCCGGCGCCGCCGGCAAAATGGGCCAGGCCGTCTGCGAGGCGGTCGACGGGGCCGAGGACACCGAGCTGGTCGGCCGCGTCGACCCGGCCCTGGGCGTCGAGCTGGCCGACGTGCTGGGCGACGCTGACGTCGTCGTCGACTTCACCGTCCCCGACACGGCGCTCGGCAACGTCCGCGCCTGCCTCGAGGCCGCTGTGCACAGCGTTGTCGGCACCACTGGCTTCGACCTCGATGCCGCTCGCGCCGCCGCCGAGGCTTCGAGCGCCAACTGCTTCGTGGCTCCCAACTTCGCGATCGGGGCGGTGCTGCTGATGGAGGTCTCGCAGACGATCGCCAAGCACATGCCGGAGTGCGAGATCGTCGAGCTCCACCACGACCGCAAGCTCGATGCCCCGTCGGGGACCGCGAAGCGGACCCAGGAGCTGATCGACGCCGCCGGCGGTCACGTCCACCAGCCGATCCACTCGGTGCGGCTGCCGGGGCTGGTCGCCCACCAGGAGGTGATCTTCGGCGGGGTGGGGCAGACGCTGTCGCTGCGCCACGATTCGATCGACCGTCGATCCTTCATGCCGGGCGTCCTGCTGGCCGTCCGCAGGGTCGCCGACCTGCCCGATCGGTTCACGGTCGGGCTCGAGAAGCTGCTCTAGACCGACGAACTGGGTACATTGGCAACGATGAAGGAGATCCGCGGCGTGCTCACGGCGATGGCGACGCCGTTCGACGAGAACGGCAACGTCGACACCGACGGCGCCCGCCGCCTCGCTGCCCACCTGCTCGAGCACGGCTCGCACGGCCTTGTCGTCGCCGCCACCAGCGGCGAGCTGCCGACTCTGACCGACGAGGAGGAGGTCTTGTTGCTGCGCGCGGTTCGCGAGGAGGTCGGCGAAGACGTGCTGTTGGTCTGTGGTGCCGGCACCAACGACACCCGCCACTCCTGCGAGCTGACCAAGATGGTCGCCGATGCGGGGGCCGACGCCTCGCTTGTCGTCGCTCCCTATTACAACAAGCCGAACCGGGCGGGCTTGAGGGCGCACTTCGAGGCGGTCGCCGCGGCGGTTCCGGAGCTGCCGCTGATCATGTACAACATCCCTTCCCGGGTCGTGATCAACATGCCTCCGGACCTGCTGGCCGAGCTGGCCACGGTCGACAACATCGTCGCCGTCAAGCAGGCCAACGACGACGAGCTGGGGCCGATCGACGGCCTCGCCGTCCTCGCCGGCAACGACAACACCTTCCTGCGCGTCCTGGAGTTCGGCGGCGCCGGCGGCATCACCGTCGCCTCGCACGTCGTCGGCGACCAGATGCGTGAGATGTGGGACGCCGCCCAAGGCGGCGACCTCGAGCGCGCGGCGGCAATCGACGCCGAGCTGACCCCGGTCTACGAGGGACTCTCGGTGACCACCAACCCGATTCCCATCAAGGCGGCCCTGGAGATGCTGGGGCTGGCCCCTGGACGGATGCGGCTGCCGCTTGTCCCCGTCGACGCCGAACAGCGCGCGACGGTGCGGGCGGCCCTGGAAGGCATCGGCCTTCCCGTCGCCTCCTAGATATCCAACTTCTGAAGAGAGCGAGTTACCCAGTGCCAAGCAAGAAACTCCGAGTGCTGCCGTTGGGCGGCCTCGGCGAGATCGGCAAGAACATGACCGTCGTCGAGTACGACGGCAAGATCGTCGTCGTCGACACCGGCCTGATGTTCCCGACCGCGGAGATGCACGGGATCGACCTGGTCCTGCCCGACTTCTCCTACCTGCGCGACCGCGCCGACGACATCGAGGCGATCGTGCTCACCCACGGCCACGAGGACCACGTCGGGGCCCTGCCCTACGTGTTGCGTGAGATCGGCATCCCGCCGGTCGTCTACGGCGGCATGCTGACGATCGGGATGGTCCGCTCCAAGCTCGACGAGCACAAGCTCGGCGAGAAGACGCCGCTGCAGGAGCTGCCGGCGGGGGAGAAGGTCAAGCGCGGCCCCTTCGAGCTGGAGCTGGTTCACCTGGCCCACTCGATCCCCGACATGCGGGGGGTCCTGATCGGTACCCCGGCCGGGAACGTCCTGATGACCGGCGACTACAAGTTCGACCAGACCCCGGTCGACGGCAAGCCGGCCGACGTCTCGCGGCTGGCCGAGATCGGCCGCGAGGGTCTGACGCTGCTCTGCGGCGACTCGACCAACGCCGATCGCCCCGGCATCGCCCCCTCGGAGTCGAGCGTCGGGCCGGCGCTGCTGGAGCAGTTCTCGCGCTGCAAGGGCCGGATCATCGTCACCTCCTTCGCCTCCAACATCCACCGCGTCCAGCAGGTGATCGACGCCGCCCAGCGGCTCGACCGCAAGGTTGCCCTGGTCGGCCGCTCGATGCGCAAGAACTTCAACATCGCCTCCAACCTGGGGATTGCCAACGCGCCTGACGGGATCTTCATCCAGCCGCGCGAGATCGAGAATTTCCCGGACGAGAAGGTGGTCGTGATCTCGACCGGAAGCCAGGGCGAGCCGCTCTCGGCGCTGCGGCGGATGGCCAACAACGATCACCGCGACGTCGAGCTCCACTCCGGCGACACGGTCGTCTTCTCGGCGACGCCGGTGCCCGGCAACGAGCGCGCCGTCA
>CAMPIP010000039.1 GCA_946886425.1 uncultured Actinomycetes bacterium | reverse complement strand
TTGGAGCGGGTCAGGCCGGAGCCGTCGACGGCGTTGATGCCGGAGCCGCGGGAGCGGGCGAACTGCTCGACCACGGCCGTGCCCGCGGCGGTGGTGCCGGCGGTGCCGAGCTGGGCGCCGAGCAGCTTGACAAGCGTCTCGGCGAAGAAGTTGTTCGAGTAGACGTCGGTGACGTTGACGATCTGGTCAAGGGTGGGGGAGCGGATGACCGCCACTTCGTCGGCGTTGGGCGGGGTCGTCGCCAGCGCTACCTGTGAGGGCACCCGGATGCCGGCGCGGCCGAGCGAGCGGGCCAGCTTCGCGGCGGCCAACTTGGCCGGGTCTGACGAGAAGCCGCTGCCGCTGGTCGAGCCGTTGAAGCCGGCGTTGAACGAGAGCCCGGAGAGCGGGCCGATGTAGGGGCTGGTCGCGTAGCCGGAGTCGGCGACACCGCGCACGTTGTCGAAGATCGTCGCGTCGGCGTAGACGCGGCCGGTGATCGACCTGATTCCGGCGGCGCGGATTTGCGGCGTAAGCGCCAGAAGGTTGGTGCCCTGGCCGGCCAGGTAGCTGCTGGTGAAGGCGGGCGTCCCGAGCGTCGGGTCGCCGCCGCCCTTGAGGTAGAGGCTGCCGCGCAGCACGCCGTTCGGATTGAGGCTGCCGTCGGCGAAGACCCGGGTGGGGAGGCGCGTTTCCGGGCCGAGCTGCGAGAGGGCGGCCGCGGTGGTGAAGAGCTTGGTGTTGGAGGCGAGCACCCGGGGTCTGCCCGGGGCGTTGGCGCAGATGGTCTGGCCACTCTCGGTGTCGACGACCAGCAGCCCGCTGGCGCTGCCGCCCGAGCGAACCCAGCTGCGCATCTGTTGGCAGCTGGTCGCCGCTTGGGCGCTCGCCACGGCAAGCATCAGCGCGGCCAGGCAGGCCACCGCGAGCAGCGTCGTTCCCCGTCTCATTGCCATCTCCAACACGCGCGCGGGCCAAGGTAGCGGCTGCCGCGGCGGGCCCGGCCGGCGCGACTGAGATAATCCCGTTCTCTGATGGGCAAGGTCGTCGACATCGACTCCAAACCGCGCAGCAAAGCGCGGCGCCGCAAAAAGCCATCGAAGACCGCTCTGGTCCTCGGTGGCGGTGGCTTCACGGGCGGCGTCTATGAGATCGGTGCTCTGCGAGCGCTCGACCTGCTCGCGGTCAACAGCACCGTCAACAACTTCGACGTCTACGTCGGCACCAGCGCCGGCTCCTTCGTCGCCGGGATGCTCGCCAACGGCGTCACGCCCGACGAAATGATGCAGGTGCTGAACGCCGAGGTGCCTTCCGAGCTCGACGACCTCGATCTCGACAAGGTCCTCAAACCCAACTACCTCGGCTTCCTCCAGAAGGCCGTGGCGCTGCCGCTGCGCAGTCTCGAGCTGGTGCGCTCGCTGGCGCGGCTCGGGGACGTCTCCGCGATGGACATCGGCGTCGGCCTCGCCGAGGCCCTCCCGAACGGGCTCTACTCCGGCTCGGGGATCAACGACTACGTAGCCGGGGTTCTCGCTGACGGCGGCCGCACCAACGATTTCCGGCTGCTCGAATCCGAGCTCTACCTGACCGCCACCGATCTGGATACCTGCGAGCGGATCGTCCTCGGCGAGGACGGCTGGTCGGACGTGCCGATCTCGAAAGCGATCGAGTGCTCGACCTGCCTCCCGGTCGTCTACAAGCCGGTCGAGCTGAAGGGGCGGCAGATGGTCGACGGCGGTATCCGCTCGACCACCAACGTCGACATCGCGGTCGAGAAGGGCGCCAAGTTCATCGTCGTCGTCAACCCGCTCGTGCCCTACGTCAACGACTTCGAGAAGACGATCCCGACTGTCTTCGGGACCCGCGTCCGGCGGGTCTCCGACATGGGCCTGCCGGCGATCGCCAACCAGGTCTTCCGCCTGATCGCCCATCAGCGCCTCCACCAGGCGGTCGAGTTCTGGCAGGAGAAGTACCCGGGCGTCGACATCGTCCTCCTCGAGCCGAAGCCCAACGACGAGCTGATGTTCGGGACGCCGATCATGGACTACCGCCGCCGCCTCGAGATTGCCCGCCACGGCTTCGAAACCGTCACTGCAACCCTCGCCGAGGACTACGAGCGCTACGCCGAGATCGCCGAGCGCCACGGGCTCGAGATCTCCGAGCGGCGGGTTCGGCGGGTGGTCGAGCGGGCGGCGGAGGAGGAACCGGGGCAGGTGTCGGCGTGGAAACGGGTGCTGGAGCAGACTACGTCGGTGTTGCTGCGGCAGAGCGGTGAGGCTTCGTAGGTAGTGGCGACGCGGGCCGGGGAGTCGGTGGGTACTCCTCACTCGGTCATCGTCGCCCGCCGTCCCTGCAGCTGAAGCTCCGGGCCGGGTCGCTCCTCCACCGCAAAACGTTCGGAGCACCCCCCGACTCCCCGGCCAGTCCCGTCACTGCTTACGGAGTCGCGCCACTCGACACTCCGAGACCGGAGTGTCTCCCCACGACGTTGTGAAGCGCCCACGCGCCAGTTCAAACGTGCCCGGTGGATGTCGACCACCCGTACTCGCCCGCAAGTAGTACGTGAGATCAGCCGTGCGGTGGGAGCGGGGTGTGGGGGGCCGTGCGAACGTTTTGCGACAGAGGAGCGACCCGCTTCGGAGCTTCAGCTCCAGGTACTCCATTCGACGATGGTCGAGTGAGCAGGGCCACCCACACCCCGCTCCCGAGGGCGACCGCTTACCCCGCGTACAACTGGTCGATCGCGTCCTCGTGCTTCGACGTGACCACTGCCCGCTTGACCTTGAGGGTCGGCGTCAGCTCCCCGCTCTCCTGAGAGAGGTCCTCCGGAAGGATGGAGATCTTCTTGACCTGCTCGACGCGGGCGAATTTCTGGTTGATCTTCTCGACGTGGGCCATGATCGAGGCTTTGACGTCGGGGTTCTGAGCGAGCTGGGCTGGATCCTCGGGGAGGCCCTGCTCTTTGGCGTAGGCGACGGCTTCTTCGGGGTCGAGGGTGACCAGCGCCACCAGGTAGGGGCGGCGGTCACCGACGACGACACACTGGGAGACCAGCGGGTGCTGCTTGATCTCCGCCTCGAGGTTGGCGGGGGTGATGTTCTTGCCGCCCGCGGTGATGATGATGTCCTTTTTCCGGCCGGTGATCTTGATGAAGCCCTCGGAGTCGATCTCGCCGATGTCGCCGGTGTGGAGCCAGCCGTCGACGATCGTCTCCCGGGTCGCTTCCTCGTTCTTGTGGTAGCCCTGGAAGACGTTCGGGCCCTTGACGAGGATCTCGCCGTCATCGGCGATCCGCACCTCGCAGCCGGGGAACGGTTTGCCGATCGTGCCGACCTTGAAGTCGTCCGGCGTCGAGATCGTCGCCGCCGTTGAGGTCTCGGTCATCCCCCAGCCCTCGAGCACGAGGACGCCGCCGGCGTCGAAGAAGCGAAGGATGTCCGGGTTGATCGGAGCCGCGCCGGAGACGGCCAGGCGCAGGTTGCCGCCGAACAGGTTGCGGATTTTCGAGAGGACTTTCTTGTCGGCGAAGGCGTACTGGCGACTCAGCAGCCAGCCGGGCTTCCGGCCGGAACGTTCGACCTCGCGCATCTTCGCGCCAACCTTGATCGCCCACTCGAAGATCGCCTTTTTGAGGCCGCCCTCTTTCTCCATCGCGCTCGTCGCGGTCGTGTAGATCTTCTCGAAGATCCGCGGCACCGAGGGGAAGTAGGTCGGTTTCAGCTCGGCCAGGTTGGGGAGGATCTTCAGCGGATCCCGCTCCCAGTAGGCGAGCGTGGCACCGAGGTCGAAGCTGCCGAGCTGGATCAGCAGCGCGAAGGAGTGGGCAAGCGGCAGGTAGAGGTAGGTGACGTCTTCCTTCTCGATGACGCTGGTCTCGTTGACCATGTCGAGCATCGCCCGGTAGTTGCCGTGGCTGATGATGCAGCCCTTCGGCGGCCCGGTGGTGCCGGAGGTGTAGATGAAGGTGCAGATGTCAGCCGGCGTCACCGCCGAGTAGAGCTGCTCCCAGCGGGCGGCGTCAACGCCGGTGCCCTTGGCGGAGAGCTCCTCGCTGGAGAGCGCGTCGTCGGCGTCGCCGGTCATCAGCACGATCTGCTCGAGCTTCGGCAGCCGCTCGCGGACCTCGCGCACCTTGGCGAGCTGTTCGGCGTCCTCGACGACGACCACCTTGGCGTCGGAGTTGTCGAGGACGTAGTGGCACTCCTCGGGCGAGTTGGTCTGGTAGATCGGCACCACGGTGGCGCCGATCGAGAGCGCCGCGAAGTCGAAGTAGGTCCACTCGGGACGGGTGTTGCCGAGGATCGAGACCCGGTCGCCTTTCTGGACCCCGAGCTCGGCGAGCCCGAGCGCCAGCGGCCGGACGATCTCGACGACCTCCTTGTAGCTGCGGCTGACCCAGCTACCGCCCTCTTTGTAGCTCACGGCGGGCATGTCGCCGTAGGCCTGAGCCGCCAACGGCAGCAGATCGGCCAGCGTCTTGGACTTGGTGCCCCGCCCCATCAGTGCGGGGAGTCTAATTCACAAACTCAACTCGCCGGCGCGCTGCGTCCCGCCGCTCTTCCGCACCTCGCTTCGCAGTGAGCTCGCGAAGAGGGTCTTGTCGATGCGGCCGTGGAAGATCGGGACGCCCATCTCGACGCACTTGCCGATCACCTCCTGCCGTTTCATCCGCATCTCGTCGGCAAGCTCGCTGGGCGTCAGGTGATTGGCCATCGGCGACCTCCTGGTCGTTGAAAGTAGGTAGGGCCATGTTTACCCCCGAGGGCGGACGTGTCAATCGGCTCGAGGCTCGCCCGCGGCCGGCTATCCCGGCTCGCGATAATGGGTCCGATGTCCGAAGCGACCCCCGAAGCCCCCGCCCGAGCGTTGCCGCGCCGCGGCCGCGCCTGGGTGGCGCTGATCCTCGCCCTCGCGCTGCTCGCCCTCGGCTACACGATCGTCACCGCCTCGACCAAAGAGGCCGGCAGCGACGTCGTCAAGATCGCCGGGATCGAAGACACGCAGAAGATCTTCGGCGGCGTCCCCCAGGAAGGCGACCGCTTCGGCTCCTCGAACGCGCCGGTGACGATCCAGCTCTTCAACGATGTCCAATGCTCCAGCTGCCGGGATGATTTCGTCAAGGCGATGCCGGCGCTGTCCGAAAAATACGTGCGGCCCGGCGACGTGCAGTTGGTCTACCGCCACTACTCAAACAGCGAAAGTCCGATGGAGCTGGGCTTCTTCGGCGCCGAAGCGGCGGCCGATCAGGGCTACGGCTGGCAGTACATCTACCTCTTCTTCCGCAACCAGGAGGAAGCCCAGCGCTTCGGCGTCAACGACGAGTTCCTCGACTCCGTCGCCGGCTCGATCGGCGAACTCGACGTCCCGGAATGGAAAAAGTACCTCGAAGACGAAAGCGGGCCGGAAGGCGCGATCGCCAAAGCGCTCGAGGCCGACGAGGAACTCGGCCGCGGACTCCAAATCCGCTACGGCCAGGCGGCGATCGTCACCGGGCCGAACGGCACCCGCACGATCCAGGACGGGGCCACCCTGGGACAGATCGAGCGGGCGATCGCCGCGGTCGAATAGCCACCGCGACCGCCCGCCCCATCGCTACCTGAAGCTCACCACCTCGAGGTCGAGCGGCAGCTCTTTGCCGTGCGGCCCGGCGGGTTGCGGCGCGATCTGAGCCTTGGCTCCGAGCGCGAAGACCGGCACGAAGTTGGTCAGCGTGCCTTCGCTTGTGAAGGCGCTGAAGCGGTAGGGGACGCCGTTGGAGCCGGCCGGGATCGGGCCGTCCATCAGCTGGAAATGGAGGTGGGGGGCGTTGCTGTTGCCGCTGCTCCCGAGCAGTCCGAGCACTTGGCCGACCTCGACCCGATCCCCGACCTCGACCCGGATGCTGCCCGGCCGCAGGTGGGCGTAGTAGGCGAAGTTGCCGTTGCCGAGGGCGACGACGACATGGTTTCCGCCCGCCTTGGCGATCGTGATCGGCGGCAGGTTGAGGGAGACCGGGACGTCGGGCAGCCCGTCGAGGACCTCGACCACGCGCCCGGCGGTCGCGGAGAGCACCTCGGCACCGAAGTAGGGGTAGTTGGAGAGCTGCTGGTGCGAACCTTCGGCGAGGAAGCCGCTGGGTGTGAGCTGGAAGAAGTCGATCGCGTAGCGCTCGCCGTTGTAGAGGCCGCCGTTGATCGCGAGGACGCCGGCGCGGTGCGAGGTCGGTGCGGCGCAGCAGCCATTGCCGACGACCCAGCGCGGCCCGCGCAGGGGCGGGGCGACGACGATCGCTTCGCGGCGGTGCACCGGCGTCGGGGCGGCCCGGAAGCTCATCGCGCTGACCGAGCTGGCCGGCTGCTGGGAGACGACCAGGCGATGGACCAGGTTTCCGGGCAGCTTCTCCCCCCGTCGGAACGGGAGGTCGATCAGCACGGTCGCGGTTTCGCCTGGTCGCAACGTCGCACCCGGCTTCATCTCGCCGAACGGTTTCATCACCGCCGCCAGGCGTTTCCCGCTCAGGCCGCCGATCACCCTGCCGCCGGCGATCGCCTCGACCCGGCGCACGGTCACCTTCGCCAGCGGGTAGGTGCGGTTGGTCAGGACCAGCTCGTAGGCGAGGTGGCGCCGGCCGTCGCTGGCCAGGACCGCGTCCGGGGCGGCGAGGACCTCGGCAGCCAGCGGCGTGAAGCGGTCGATCGGCGCGGCCGAGGCGAGCGGTGTGCCCGACAGGGACAGCGCCGCGAGGGCGGCAAGGGCGGTGGCGAGCAGGGAAGAGCGGCGGATCACGCGGGGAGCCTCCAGTGGGTGTTCAGTTGGATGGGTGGACGGGCTCGAGGCCGACCAGCTTGTAGTAGCCGACGACGAAGAGGTGGCGGCCGTTGGAGACGACCGGGTTGTAGCCGGCGGTGTTGGCGACGAAGTCCTCCTTATGAGTGTGGACGTCAATGCCAATCGCCTTCTTCGTCTTGAAGCTCGAGGTGAAGACGTGGTCGCCGATCACGGTCGCGGTGCCCGGGATCGGGCCGCCGACGTCGTGGCTCCAGAGCTTCTTGCCGGTGCGGGCGTGGAGCGCGAAGAACTGTCCGTTTTCGGCGCCGATGTAGACGGTCGGTGGAGTCCCCGGAACCTGGGCGACGGCGGGCGAGCCGTAGACGAAGTCGCCGGTCGGGAACGACCAGGCGATCTTGCCGGTCTTCTCGTCGAAGGCGAAGACGGTGCCGTCATCGCGGGCGGCGTAGACGTGGCCGAAGGCGATCGCCGGCGAGGAGTAGAAGCCGCCCTTGCCGAACGGGGCCTGGCGGCTCGTGTTGGTCCGCCAGACGGGCTTGCCGGTGCGGGCGTCGAGCGCGAACATCGCGCTCTGGTAGTCGGCGACGAAGATCTTGCCGCGGTTGTAGGAGGGGCTCGCTTTGATCGCGCCGGGAGCGTCGAACTTCCAGCGGGTCTTACCGTTGCGCGGGTCGAGCGCCAGCAGCTGTGAGCTGTCGGTGCCGATGTAGAGCGTGTCGTTGACGATCAGCGGCGAGGACTCGAGGTGGGCGTGGAGGTTGCGGTACCAGTCGACCTTGCCGTTCTTGGCGTCGAGGGCGACCAGGTAGCCGCCGATCCCGGCGAGGAAGAGGCGGCCGCCGTGGTACGCCGGGCCGGTCACGTCGAGTGGAGCGCCGTGCAGGCGTTTGCGCACCGTGTCGCGCCACAGCACCTTGTGGTCGCGGAGCCGCACCGCCATCGTGTTGCCGTACTTGTTGACGAGGTAGGCGACCCCGTCGGCGACGGCGGGCGGGAACTCGATCAAGGCGTGGGTGTTGATCGACCAGGCCTGTTTCAGCGGTGGGTGAAGCTCCTTCGTCGAGATGTTCAGGTAATGCGTGCGCTGCGGGACTCGGCCGAAGTAGGGCCAGTCGGCGAGCTCCTTCTCGGCCTTGGGGCCGTCGGCGCCCTTTCCGTCTGGGGTGGACCTGGCCGCGGTCGTCGTGCCCGTGGCCGCGTCGCCGCCGTTGCCGCCGCATCCCGACACCAGGAGCAGGGCGAGCAGGAGGAATCCGAGGCTGAGACTGAAGCGGGAGCGGCTCACCGGTACCCCATCGGCCGCGGCGGCGCCTGCCTTAGCCCTGATTCGGGGCGTTCAGCTATTGGTCCGGGTTCCCGATTCGCTTGCCCGGCGCGAGCTAGAGTCCCGCGCCCCATGCGTCTCGGTCGCCTCACGATCACCCGCATCTGTCTGCCCGCGTTCGCGTTCCTTGCCGCCGCGTTGCTGCTCGCCGGTCCCGCCGCGGCGGCGCCGAAGCGTGCGCCCGCGGGGCGCTCGCCGGTCGCCTTCTCGATCGCCGACGCGCCGCAGCCGGTGCTGGCGACCGATGGCAGGATGCACCTCGCCTACGAGGTCCGCTTCGCCAACCAGTCCGACCTCGAAGTGGGCGTCGTCTCGGTCCAGGCGCGCAGCCGCGGTCGCGCGATCGGCGCCGCCTTCCGCGGCCCGGCGCTCGAATCGATCATGCGGGTCGACGGCGGCCACGAAGGCCTGACGATCCCGCCGGGCGTCTCCGGGACGATCTTCATGGACGTCGCCTACCCCCCGAAGCAGCGGGCGCCGCGCTCGCTGCTGCACCGCATCGTCCTGGTCGGCCAGCCCGCGGGCCAGCCAGCAGCCCAGCAGAGCTTCGCCTTCACCGGGGTGCCGACCGGCGTCAGCCAGCGCCGCGCGATTGAGTTGGCGCCGCCCCTGCGCGGCCCACGCTGGGTCGTCGCCAACGGCTGCTGCTCGCCGCCCAACGCCCATCGCGGCGCGACGCTCGCGATCGACGGGACCGTCCACGCGCCGGAGCGCTTCGCGATCGACTTCGTGCAGCTGAACCCCGGGCATCGGCTCTTCTCGGGGCCGCTCGACCTCAACTCCAGCTACGCCTTCTTCGGCGCTCCCGTCCTCTCCGCCACCGCCGGCACCGTCGTCGACGTGCGCGACGGCCTACCCGAGCAGACGCCCGGGGCCCTGCCGGTTGGGGCGACGATCCAGAACGCCGGCGGCAACCACGTCGTGGTCAGGATCGGCCCGGGGCGCTTCGCCTTCTACGCCCACCTGCAGCCCGGCCGGATCGCGGTCGAGCGGGGCGATCGGGTGCGCGTCGGCCAGCCGATCGGCCACCTCGGCAACACGGGCAACACCGACGGCGCCCACCTCCACTTCCACATCATGGACTCGTCCTCGCCGTTGGAGGCAAACGGGCTTCCCTTCACCTTCACGACGATGCGCGGCGAAGGGAAGATCACCCAGCCGCAGCTCCTGCAGACCGGCGCCGTGGTTCCGATCGACCGAGCGGCCTTCAGTGGTCGCCGACAGGGTCAGATGCCGCTCGGCGACCAGGTGGTCGGCTTCCCTCGCTAACGCGTCACACTCAGGAGTACTACGCCGCCCTGCGAGAGGCGCAGGGCGGGAGCTACCAGCCGCGGCGCGACGCGAGCGGCTGGGTCTCCTTCTGCGTCCAGGCCCACATCGCCCAGGCCCGCCAGCGGCTGGTCCAGATCGAGACGGCGGCCACGCGCTGGGACGCCCTCGAAGCTCTGCTCGACGCCCGGGGTTGGCCGGACCGCCTGGCGATCGCACTCGAGCAGAGCCTCGTCGGGGGGACGGACCGGGGGCGGTACGGCGAGGAGGCAGACGTTTCGCCGGCGACCGCGAGCGCAGATTTCCGGCGTCTGCTCGACGCGGGGCTGGTTGAGCAGCGTGGCCGCGGCCGGAGCACCATGTACCTCGCCAGCCCCCGCTTGCGCAATTCGCTGGAAGGCGACGGCCAGCGGGGTTGACGCTACGATTTCCGCTCGGAATCGGTTCGTCGGGCGAACGGGAGCCTGGACTCGAAACCGAGGCGGATCAAATGCGAAACCCGCGTCAAGAAGAGGTACAGCGCCACGAAGGCCAAAAACGGCACCAAAGGCGGCTTGACGAGCTAGGCTCGCCCTCGGTCCGGGCCTAACGACTCACGGGCGCCGCCTGTAGGCGCCCGTGGAAGGCGTTGGCGACGCGAAGGGCGTGGACCTTGGCGGCGGCGGCGAGGGGGCCGTCGAAGAGCTCGTCGACCGTCTGGCACCAGAGCACCAGCCAGCGCTCGAAGTGCTCCTTGCGCAGGCCGCCGGCCTTGCGGTGGAGTTCGAGGTGGACGCCGAAGGCGCCGCCTCCGTAGGTCTGGGCCCCGAGCAGGATGGTCTCCCAGAACGAGGCGATCACCGGGATGTGCTCCTCGAGGTCGAGGTGGGCGACGTCGGTGAAGATCCAGCCGATCTCGTCGTCCACCATGGCCTTGCCGTAGAAGGCGCGAACGAGCTGCTCGCAGTCGGCGGCGCTCTCGATGTCGGTGCGAGCTTCGGCGGCGATGCACTAATCATGACGACCGAGCATCGGCTGAGATCCGCTCGCCGAGGAACCTGGGGTCAGATACGCCTATCGGGGCGCCCGGATTTGAACCGGGGACCTCACCGACCCGAACGGTGCGCGCTACCAGGCTGCGCCACGCCCCGAGAGCGGCGATTATCTCAGAGGGCGGAAAGCGGGGCGGCGCCGGGTGTTTGGCGCGGCCGCTACTTTGCGCTTGGCTTCGGTTGAACCAAAGACGATGACCCGCAGATCAGTGATCCCGGCAATGGTGGTGGCGCTCGTGATGGCGCTCGCTCCCGCGAGCGCCCGGGCGGCGTTTCCGCCTGGGTTCATCGGGATCTCGCCGCAGAGCCCGGCCAGCCCGGCCGACTTCGAGCTGATGCGGGAGGCGGGGATCACCAGCGTGCGGCTGCCGCTCTACTGGTCCGGGGTGCAGCGGCAGAGTCCGGCGCTGTCGGCGCCGGACTGGTCGGGCTTCGACCGCGAGGTGGAGTTGGCCGCGGAAGCGGGCATCTCGGTCTTCCCTTTCGTCTGGGGGACGCCCCCGTGGGCGGCCGAAAAGCAGACCGTGATGCCGGTTCGCAGCGCCATACAGCGGGCCGGCTGGGCGCGGTTCCTGCGCGGAGCGGCCAATCGCTACGGGCCCGAAGGGACGCTCTGGCGCGAAAACCCGGAGCTCCACTATGAGCCGATCCGGCGCTGGGAGATCTGGAACGAGCAGAACATCGTCACCTTCGCGACGCCGCCCAGCCCCGCCCGGTTCGCCACCCTGGTGCGCAACTCCGGCCGGGTCCTGCACGCGGTCGACCCCGGCGCGAAGGTGATCCTCGGCGGCTTTTTCGGGCGGCCGCTGCAGATCCCGCCCAACGTCGGCTCCGGCGACTTCCTGGCGCGGATGTACCGCGCGCCCGGTATCGGTCGCTTCTTCGATGGCGTCGCCCTGCACCCCTACGTCGCCGACGCGCGGGCGATGCGGGCCCAGATCGTCAACCTGCGCCGGGTGATGCGCAACAACGGCGACGCCGCCAAGCCCTTCTACGTCACCGAGCTGGGCTGGGGCTCGCGCAACGGGCCGACCCGCTGGGAGCGCGGCCTCTACGGCCAGGCCAAGCAACTGTCCCGCGCGTTCTCGATGCTCTCCGCCCACCGCCGCGAGTGGCGCGTTCGCGGCGTCTGGTGGTTCACCTGGACCGACGAAGGCGGCAACTGCCTGTTCTGCCGCTCGGCCGGGTTGCTGACCGCCCGGCGCGAAGCGAAGCCTTCTTGGTACCGATTCACGGCCTGGACCGGAGGCGATCCCGACGTCGTGCCGCGGGCCCGCTTCGGTCCCGAAGTCGAACTCGGCGATGCGCCGCTGCCGGTTGGCGGCTAGCCGACGGCGGGCGCGCCGAGGAGGCGCCGCCGCTAGGCTCCGGGTCACCTTCCGAACCCGACCAGAGGAGACGCCAGATGGCTTTTTCGGTCCCCGATCTGCCCTACGCATACGACGCGCTCGAGCCGCACATCGACGAGGCGACGATGCGGGTCCACCACGACAAGCACCACCAGGCCTACGTCGACAAGGCGAACGCCGCCCTGGAGGGCACCGAGTGGGCCGACCGCGACGTCGAGGACGTGCTGCGCAACCTCAGCAGCCTGCCCGGCGACAAGCAGGCGCCGGTCCGCAACAACGCCGGTGGCCAGTACAACCACAGCCTCTTCTGGCAGATGCTCAACCCCGACGGCGGCGGTGAGCCCGGCGGCGAGCTCGGCTCCGCGATCGGCGAGACCTTCGGCTCCTTCGACTCCTTCAAGGAGGAGTTCAAAAACGCCGGGATCGCTCGCTTCGGCTCCGGCTGGGCCTGGCTGGTCAAGGACTCCTCGGGCCTCGCCGTCGTCTCGACGCCGAACCAGGACTCGCCGATCTCCGACGGCTCGACCCCGCTGCTCGGCTGCGACGTCTGGGAGCACGCCTACTACCTGAAGTACCAGAACAAACGGCCCGACTACATCGACGCCTTCTGGAACGTCGTCAACTGGGACTACGTCGCCCAGCGCCTCGCCGACGCCGGCTGAGCGCTAGCTCGCGACAGGAGTTGCCGGCCGCGCGGCCTTTGGTAGGTCGCGCGGCTCGGCGCCCTCCTTGGGAGGGATCAGGCTCATCGCGTGCTCGGCCTTGGCGGTGATCGTCAAGCTCGGGTTGACGCCGGGGTTGGCCGGGATCGAGGCCCCGTCGGTGACCAGCAGGTTCTCGTAGCCGAAGGCCCGGTTGGAGGCGTCGACGACGCCGCTCTCCGGCCCGGCGCCGATCACGGCGCCGCCGAGGATGTGGGCGGTCGTAGGCATGTTCCGCAGCGACTCGGTGACGGCGCTCTGGGCGACCCCCTTGGTCCGCTGGGCGAACCAGCGCGCCGCCTGCTCGGCGGCGGGGATGAAGGTCGGGTTGGGGCGCTCGGGGTCCTGTTCGGTCTGCAGCCGCACGCCCTTGCCGAAGATCTTCCGCTTCGGCCGCAGGTGCATTGCCGCGTCGACCGTCTGCATGACCAGCAGGATCACGGTCCGGTGCGACCACTTGTAGGGGAGCAGCATCCGCAGCGCGCGGAGCGGGTGGCGCAGCAGCTCCCGCAGCCACATCAGCGGCCGGGTCAGTTTCGTACCGGCCCCGGTCATCGCCGTGAAGTTGATGCTCATCGCGTCGCCGGCGGTGCCGTAGGTGACGACCTCGATGTGGGTGTCGGGATCGGGGTAGATGCTGGAGGTGATCGCCACCGAGCGGCTGTAGTCGCGCTCGTCGTCGCGGGCGGTGACCGCCTGGATCGACTCCGAGTTGGTGCGGATCACGGCGCCGATCTGGTCGGAGAGGCGCGGCAGCGAGCCGGCGTGCTTGCAGTTGGCGAGCAGGTTGTTGGTGCCGAGGGCGCCGGCGGCGACGACCACGCCCTTGGCGGTGATCGTGCGGCGGCCGCGGTGCAGCCAGGAGCCGGAGCGCTCCGCCGTGACCGCGTAGCCCTCGGAACCATCGGCGGCGCCGAGCGGGCTGATGTCGGTGACCTGGGTCTCCGGCTGGATCCGGACGCCGAGCTTCTCGGCGAACCAGAGGTAGTTCTTGACCAGCGTGTTCTTGGCGCCGTGGCGGCAGCCGACCATGCAGCTGCCGCAGCGCATGCAGCCGGTCCGCTCCGGGCCCTCGCCTTCGAAGTAGGGGTCCTCGACGGTCTTCCCGGGCTGGTCGAAGAAGACGCCGACGCGGGTGTTGGTGAAGGTCTCGCCGACGCCGATCTCCTCGCCGTATTCCTTCAGTAGCTGGTCGGCCGGCCCGATCCCTTCGTACTCGGTGACGCCGAGCATCCGTTCGGCCGTGTCGTAGTGGGGGGCGAGGGCCAACTCCCAGTTGCCGAGCTCCTTCCACTGCGGGTCCTCGAAGAAGGCGGGACGGGCCCGGTAGAGGGTGTTGGCGTAGCCGAGGCTGCCGCCACCGACGCCGCTGCCGGAGACGACGAAAACGTCCTTGAAGAAGGTCATCCGCAGGACGCCGCGGAAGCCGAGCTTGGGCGCCCAGAAGTAGCGGCGCGGGTGGCGCACGGTCGACTCGGCGAAGTCCTCGTCGCGGAAGCGGCTGCCGCACTCCAGGACGGCGACGCTGTAGCCCTTTTCGGCCAGGCGCAGGGCGGAGACCGAGCCGCCGAAGCCCGAGCCGACCACGATCCAGTCGTAATCGTGCGTCATCGGATCGGGCTGTGCCGGGGTCCTAGGCCTCGCCCGGCTCGAGCGGGCGGAAGTCCGACGTGCGGGCGCCGCAGACCGGGCAGAACCAGTCTTTGGGGATGTCCTCGAAGGCCGTTCCGGGGGGGATGCCGCCGTCGGGATCGCCGATCGCCGGGTCGTAGATGAACCCGCAGCTCTCGCAGATCCAGAGGGTCGTTTCGGTGGTCGCGCTCATGTCCAAAGTCTAGGTCGCGGGCCTATTTGTCGAAGCTGACCGCGACCGGGCCGCGCTCGGCGTCGGCGATCTCGAAGAACTCGCGGGCGGTGAAGTTGCCGGCGTTGGCGACGATCGAGCCCGGGAACTGTTCGATGTCGGTGTTGTAGGACTGGACGTTGGAGTTGTAGATCCGGCGCGAAGCCTGGATTTCGTCCTCCAGCTCGGAGAGATTGCGGCTGAGCTGCTGGAAGTTCTCGGTGGCCCGCAGGGTCGGGTAGTTCTCGGCGACGGCGCGCAGGTCGGTGAGGGCGCCGGTCAGCTTGTTCTCGGCGTCGGCGGTGTCGCCGACGCTCTGCGCGGACATCGCCTCGGCCCGCGCTTTGGTCGCCTTCTCGAAGACCTCGCTCTCGTGCGTGGCGTAGCCCTTGACCGTCTCGACCAGGTTGGGGACGAGGTCGTGGCGGCGTTTCAGCTGCACGTCGATCCCGCTCCAGGACTCGTCGACGCGGTTGCGCGCGGCGATGATCGAGTTGCGCTTGGCGATGAAGTAGAGGACCGCGATGACGATGATCGCGACGACGACGATGATGGCGATGGTCATTGACGCTCCTGGGGGGTCGAAAACCGGCTGGACAGCCAATCCTAACGGCGCGCGCCGGCGCCGGCGCGGGTTGGCCGCTTAGGATCGCCGGCATGAGCGCGAAGCAGGAAGCCGCGGACTGGGCGGAGCTGGTGCGCCGCTACGGCGAGCGCAACGACCTCACCTACGAGCCGGTCGGCGGCATCAATCCCGCCGACGGCCCGGTGGCGCTCTGCGTCGGCGGCGTCAACCGGCTGACCGGGCAGCTGGTCGACGGCTTCTGGGGCTCCTGCTGCGACGCCGACGAACGCGAGGAGGGCGGCCTGTTTGGCAAGGCGGTCCTGCCGACAGCGCTGCTCGCCAAGGCGCACATGCCCGATCTCGCCCAGGTGGTGCCGGCCTTCAACGTCGAGTCGATCGAGGGACACGAGGCGATCGCCCAGCGCTTCTCGCGCAAGGTCGAGTTCGAGTCGATCGACTTCAATAGGCGCTTCTGGGCGACGGTGCCGAAGGAGTACGACCCGGTGAAGCTGCGCGAGCTGTTCAGTCCCGGCTTCCTCTCCTGGGTGACGACGATGAGCGGCGAGATCGACTTCGGCGTCAACGACCGCCAGCTCTGGTTCCTCTGGCGGCTGCGGGAGCGCAGCGAGGAGGAACTGAAAGCGGCGCTGAAAAACGCCGGGCAGTTGTTCCGTCGCCTGCAGGGGGAGATGGAGGAGAGCGGCATCCACACCTACGCGCCCGGCCCCTGGCACGCCGGGCTCGAGCCGTTCCCGCAGAGCTGAGGCGCTACGCCGGGTAGTCAGGGTCGCCGGGAAGGACGACCCGGTGGTCCTCGCGGGTGCCGATCACCTTCGGGAGGATCGCCTCGACCTGGCGG